>JAIXLE010000036.1 GCA_026931725.1 Bacteroidales bacterium | reverse complement strand
CTCTACACCATCGTCACGGGCCGTCCGCCTTTCATGGCCACATCGACAGCCGAGTTCATGCACAAACACTGCTACACTCTGCCGGAACGCCCAGCAAATCTCGTTCCCAAACTGCCGCCGGAACTCGATGACTTGATCTGCGGGCTACTCACCAAGGAACCGTCCCGCCGCCCCGCCAGTGCTGCCGTCGTGCTGGAACAACTGGACCGGATTCGGGGCAAGCTCGAACGCAAAGGCGTACAGGTCGCCTGGCCAGCCGATCCCGGCGATACCCTCGAAACCGCAGCGCTGACAGAAGATTCTGACCACGGAAATTCTGACGAAGATGGCCCGCCACGCCCGCTCATGTCCCGGCCAATCGTCGTGATACCGGCTTTCCTGGTCGTCGTCGGGTTGCTGCTGACGGGCTTGTTCTGGCCGCACCCTAGCCCGGAGGAACTCTGGTCCCAAGCCGTGCCCTTACTGGCATCCGCGAACCCGGATGACTGGGATCGCGCCTGGAACGAGTATCTCGAACCGCTGGGCCGGCGGTATCCCGATTCTCACCGCGAGGAACTGGCGACGGCGGCCCGGCAACTGGCCACACGCCGTGAACTGAAATGGGCTCTCGAAGCAGGATCAAAAGTGCAATACCGATCCGAGGCGGAACGCTGGTACTACCGCGGGTTAGCGTTTGTCCGTTCCGGCGACTTCGTGACGGCACGCCAAATCTGGGAGAATTTGATCCCCGCCTTTTCCAGCCTGGAAACCGAAGCCCGCTGGGTCACTCTGGCACAACGAGGATTGGAAGGATTGAACTCGACTCCCGTTCCACTGCAATCCGCGCCCGTCCTGGATGCCATTCTCCGGCAATTGCAAGATTTGCGGAAATCGGGAGAGGAGGAGGCCGCTCAACGCCTACAAACCGCGCTGGAAACACTGTATGCGACGGACCCCGATACCCTCTCCCGCATCCGAGAAAAACCCTGATAATTCTGCCGGACAATCCTACCGTTGTTCAATCAGAACGCACGGCGAGCTTCTTTGCCAAGTTCGTGACATGGCGACCTTGCGCCCGAGCTATGATGAGTTCATTTTCTGATGGCAGACGTTCACCGCGTGGCCCGGCGATGGTGCTGGATCCGTAGGGGGTGCCGCCTGTCATTTCGTTCATGGCCACCAGTTCCTGCACGCTGTACGGCACACCGGTAATGACCATGCCCATGTGGAAGAAGAACGTCGACAGCGAAAGCAACGTCGTTTCTTGCCCGCCGTGCTGGCTGGCTGTCGAAGTAAACGCGCTACCGACTTTCCCGATGAGTGCCCCGGTCGACCACAAGCTGACGGTAGAATCCAAGAACGCCTGCATCGACGCGGCCGCTGAGCCGTAACGGGTCGGTGTTCCCAGGATCACCGCGTCCGCCTCACCGAGTCGCCGCGGATCGGCAATGGGGATGTGCGCGAACGCCTTTTTCGCTTCCGTGGCCCCCATCTTCGCTAAAATTTCGGGAGAGAGCAGATCGGGTACTTGTAGAAGTTGCGGGCTCCCGCCAGCATCGCGCACACCTTCCGCGATCGCCTCCGCGAGCCGCCAAACGTGGCCAAACGTGCTGTAGAAGACGATCTGAACATTTGCACTCATGTATTCTTCCTTATTGCTGAAAAGCCATCCACCCAGAAACCGACAATCCGCCACAGGCTCAGGAAAGATAGTCCCGTTTCGGGTTCCATCTTACTTCTTCGCCTTCTCAAAGATCACGACGTGTTGCCAAGGCAAGGAGCGATCGGTCTTGAGATACTGCAATTGCGGGAAGATGTCCATTTCCAAAATCACTTGACGTTCACTCATTTTGTGAACGAGTTTGATCGGCACCGTCTCATCTTCCAGACGGAACTCCACAAAGGCGAGTCGCCCACCCGGTTTCAGCGCGTCGATCATTTTCGCGGTCATTTCGTAAGGGTGGCTGAATTCGTGGTAGACGTCGACCATCAAAATGAGATCGACCCCTTCCGCGGGTAACTTGGGGTCGAGCGCGGTTCCCTTCACGGGTTGAACATTTTTGATCCCCAGTAATTTGCCTTTTTGAACGATGATTCTCAGCATTTCTGGTTGAATATCAACCGCCAGCACTTTTCCCTTCTCGCCGACCAGTTTGGCCAATCGGAAGCTGTGAAACCCGCTCCCCGCGCCAATATCGGCAACGACCATACCGGGTTGGAGATCGAGTGCTTTGTACAGTTTCGTGGGCTCCTCTTCCTTGTCCCGTTCCGGGCGTTCGAGCCAACCGGCGGCTTGATGGCCCATCACATGGGCGATTTCCCGACCCAGATAAAACTTGCCGATTCCGTTGGGGTCGTGGATACGGCGCGTTTCGTAGCGCGGCTTCTCGGCTGGTTTTTCCGCGGACTTGGGAGTCGGTTCCGCAGCAGAAACCGGGGCAACTCCGAAGATGACGAACAGAGCCAATCGGTACATCGGTTTCTCCGGGTGAGACAGCAAGATTCCCGCGAACCAGTGTACCCGGTCGGGCGTATCGGTTTTATCGGCATTACCAGAAAACCGGAAAACTTGCCGATGGCGACTGTCGTGCTAGCATAATGACCCTACGACAGTCACGATCTCCACCGCGTTCCTGGACGACGGACACGATGACGCAACCGGCAATCCAGGTCAGAAACCTCCGCAAGCAGTATGGTGCGGTCCTGGCCGTTGATGATGTCAGCTTCGAGGTCGCCCCCGGCGAGTTGGTCGGGTTCCTGGGCCAGAACGGAGCCGGGAAAACGACCACGATGCGGATTCTGACAACGTACATGCCCGCTTCGAGCGGGTACGCCTCCGTGGCGGGGTACGATGTCATGTACCAATCCACGGAAGCCCGGAAGAACCTCGGCTATCTCCCGGAAAGTGTTCCGCTCTACCCGGATATGAAGGTCGAAGAATATCTCCGGTATCGGGCCAAGCTCAAGCAGGTGGAACGCACGGTTCGCACAACGCGGATTGAATATTGCCTGGAACGCTGCCGGGTACGCGGTGTCCGCAATCGACTCATCGGCACACTCTCGAAAGGGTATCGCCAACGAGTCGGCTTAGCCGATGCGATGCTGGCAGACCCGCCGGTACTCGTCCTGGATGAACCGCTGACCGGCTTGGACCCGGTTCAACAGGAAGAAACGCTGAACTCCATTCGCGGGCTCGCCGGGAAACACACGGTTCTTTTCAGCAGCCACCATCTGCCCGATGTGGAAAAGGTCTGCGACCGCGTCATCATCATCGACCGTGGCCGGCTCCGCTTCGATCATCGACTGTCTGAAATTGCGACCAACGCGCCGACTCTCTTGCTTGAAGTCCGCGGACCATCGACGGAAGTTAGCCAGTTGCTCAATAGTCAATCGGGCGTGGCCTCCGTGAAGAGCGCCCCGCTCGACGACCATTTCCACCGTTACGAAATCCAGACCACCGATGGTGCGGATCTGCGGGAACCGCTGGCTAAAGTATTAGTCACCAAGGGGTTCGGTATCCGGCAATTGGAATTGCGGCGGGAGACACTCGAAGATGTATTCATGAAGGTCGCATTCCAACGCGGATAGTCGCATCCGATGGATTGCGATGGTGAATCTCAAAATCAGGAACAAATGGATACTCGACCGCATGTTTCACGCACGGATCGAGCGAACCAAGACGGGAACCAGGGTGCGTACATGAGTCAGGTGGCTGGCAACACGGATTTCACCCCGTCGGACGTGACCCGTCCCGAACCCTCGTTTGCCCGCATTCTGGGGATGGCGGGGCTGGGTGCGGTCGTCCTCGGTTCGGCTGCCGTGATTGCGAATCAGTTCGGCCCTCGCTGGATCCCTGAAACGATGGGGTATCTGTTCGCGGCGGTGGGGCTGTTTTGCTTACTCTTTCATGCGGCCCGTGATTCCGATGTGGAAGTGCGACGAGTCTACGGCCTATTCGCGGCAGCCCTGATTGTGGTCGGAATCGTTGTCTCCTTGGTCCCTGGTCCTCTGGGCGAGGCGACGCAAAAGAGTGTCGGCTACCATCTCCTTCCGTGGGGAGCGCTGGCTGGGATTTTGGGACTCGTGTTCTCGATTCCGTTCGTCCGCCATGAAGATGAAGAAAAATACCGCAACGGGGCTCAACGTGCGATTCTCGGTATCGGCGGGTTGCTCTGTGTCGGCAGCGTGATTGTGGGACTCATCAAACCGGATACGTTGATTGGCCCAGGGTTGGTATTGGCTCTGGTGGGGTTGGGCTTCATCGCGGCGTACCTCGGAACAGAGGATACTTCTGAAGGTCTTGGCTACCGGGTGGCCGCGGGGTTGGGCATCCTCGGGGGCGTGGCTCTGGTGCTGGCACTGGGCCAAACCGTAATTCCTACAATCTTGCATGATGGCCCTGCCGCCTTGAAAGATGCCCGGCAAGACTATGATGCCTGGCACGTCTTGGGTCGTGCCATGATGATCCTAGCCGGTCTGCTCTTCGCCGGTGTCGGAGCCATTGGCCGAGTGCCGACTTGGGTACGTGGCGCGATGGTGGTACTCGGTCTGGCCTGGGCGATTGTGTTCCTGGTGGCCTGTTTTGCCGCTCCCGTGGCCGTGGAACCGCGACCGTACATGGTACCTTACGGCCTCGTTCTGGGTGGAATTGGTCTACTCTATCTCTTCACCGCCATCGGCTCCGCGGATGATACCCAACTCGTCGTTCTCATTCGACGAGAACTGGCTTCGTACTTCTACTCGCCGATCGCGTATCTGGCCTTGCTGGGGGCCACGGTTCTAGCGGGATTGGGGTATGGCTGGTTTACGATGTTTGATCTGGTCCGTGGGCCACTTCCCGAACCGATCCTTCAGCGGAACCCCGCATTTGGTATTCTAGCCGCGTTCCAGGCTGTGTTCCTGGTGCCCGCCTTGACCATGCGGCTATTCAGCGAAGAAAAACGCACCGGCACCCTGGAAGTGCTGCTCACCGCTCCGGTAAACGAAGCCGCGGTGGTTTTCTCCAAGTTCTTCGCCTGTTGGGTGTTTTACATCCTATGTTGGCTGCCCGCCGGGTTGTTCCTGATTGCCTTGCGGTCTGTCGGTGGGGAACCGTTCGATTACCGACCGCTTTTGAGTTACTATCTCGCCGTCGCCGCGACGGGTGCCGGGTTCATTGGCATGGGGCTGTTCTTCTCCAGTCTGACCCGCAATCAGGTCGTGGCCGCCGTGTTGACGTTTGCTGGCATGATGAATTTGCTGCTGACCGTCTGGTTCAGCGACTTGCCGCGTCTGGGAGCCGGTGTCAACGCGGTACTGGGTAAAGTGAATTTCCTGATGTTGTGGAACTCCGCCCTGGTGGGTCAGTTACCTCTGACCGATGTGTTGATTTGGTTGTCGATCGCGGCGTTCTGGCTGTTCCTGACCATGAAAATACTCGAAGCGCGGAAGTGGAACTAACCGCCGCCCGATAGCGATTAAAGGAACTTGCTCCATGAGTGCGGATCCCGTCCCATCGAATCCGAATAACCCTACGGCTCCTCCGTCTGGTGGTGCGTTGGTCGAGTTTGTCGCGGCACAGCGTGCCTCACTAGCGATGGTGCTACTGGTCTTTGGGCTGCTTTCTTTCGGTGGTGGTGTCTATTGCGGTTACCGCTACCTGAAACCGCAGACCGCCACGCTCACCAAGCCAGCCGAGGAAAAAGCTGAAGCTGAACTCGAAAAATTGACCCCGCCCCGGCAACCGGAGTACGCCGCCGCGGCGATGCTGTGTCTGGTTTTCACCATCGCGGGCATCGGAGTCGGCGGCTGGTTGATGGCCGGACAACCCAACCCCGACCCAGCAACACAACTCCGCGATGCCCGCGTTGCGATTCTGCTCGTCGGCGGCCTCGTCGGAGCGGGTTTGATGGCGTTCGGCTTGATCCTGTTTTATCTTTGGTTCGACAGCCTACTGGACTGGATCAACCGCAAATCCGCAGCCGGAGCCAAATACCCACTCCTCTCGCTGATGATCTTCCTGATTGGTGCTGGCTTGACCTTCTTCGCCACGCAACCGGCCCGCGTGGAAGAACGCGATAACCCCCTCTTACGCCGACTCGTGTACGGAACGAATGTTGGCCTGACGATGGTCCTTCTCGTTCTCATGCTGGTGGTGGGTAACGTCGTCGCAGCGATGAAGTTACCGGCCAAACTCGATACGACCGAATCCGGGTTGCATTCCCTCAAGCTCTCAGACTCCACTCGTGAGTATCTGGCCGCACTCGATAAGACGATTGTGATTTATGCATTGCTGCCGGAACAATCCGATGCCGTGACCCTGGATACTCGGCGGATGCTCGATGCGGCCCGTGAAGCGAACCCGGCCCATGTGGAAGTGCGCTACCTCTCGCCCACTTTGAACAAGACCGAAATCGACCAACTACGAAACGATTTCCCGCAGATCACACTCAATACGTTCGGCCTGCTGATGACCCGGCGTGGCGATACGAAGCAGGCATCATTCCTTCGCCGTGAGGAATTGTACAAATCGGAACAGGTGCCCGGCACACAGGAAATGAAAGTGCTGTTCCAGGGAGAATCCCTGTTTGCCCGTGAGCTTCTGGCACTGACGGAAGCGAAATCGCAACCCATAGTCTATTTCACACAGTCTGCCGGGGAATTGACGGTTGTCTCGGATACGGCCACGGCGAATGCCACGCGGTTGGAACGCCCCGCCGCGGAACTGCGCCGGGCACTGGAAACGATCAACTGTAAGGTGCAGGCGCTGACGTTTGACCCTGCGAACCCAAACCCGGCCATCCCAGCGGATGCCGATATCGTCGTGGTCGCGGATCCGATCTCCCCACTCTCTGGGCAGACGGTTCAGGCGATTGAAAAGTTCATGAACGAACCACACGGCCCGGATGGAAAGAAGAAAGGTCGACTCATCGTTCTCGCAGCTGCCCATCCGAAACCGGCAGGTGGCGAAGGGATCATGCCAACCGGATTGGAACCGTTGCTGGCTCGCTTCGGAATTACCCTCACGGAAACGGTCCTCTACGGCAGCCCGAACAACGCACTCCAACTGCCGTCGAACCAACTCGGCGTGGCGATGAATCCGAATCTCGTGGATGACAAGAATCCGATTGCGTTGACGTTTGAACAGCGTTTGTTCCCCGTCACGAATATCCGGGCCGTCACCACCACTCCACCGGCACCCCAAGGGCAAGGGCCAAAAGCCGAGCCATTGATGGTCACGGCGGAAGATCGCTTCACCTGGCTGGAAACCGAAATCCTGGCCAACCCCGAACGCACCTGGGCCGAGATGACCCGTGCAGCCACACCGGAAATTGTCCAAGCCAAGCGCATCGCCAAAGGATTACGGCCCGTCGCGGCCATTGCCTCGGATGATGCCGGTAGCCGAATCGTGGTCTACGGCTTCGGCGCGTTCTTCTCCGATGAGACGACGCGGGCTCTGCGTGGTAAATCGTTGCAAGCGGACCTGTTTTCCGCATCGGTCAACTGGTTGCGGGATCGGCCAGCGATCGCCAACATTCCCGCGAAGACGTATGGCGAATACATTCTCAATCCCAAAGTCGATGGGCTGCGACTCGTTGTCTTACCCGTTGGCCTTTGCATGATGACGATTCTGGCCGTCGGTTTGGGTGTCCTCGTCCTCCGGCGGAGTTGATGATTCCCCGGCGTGGGGTTGATCCGTTTTCACTTACAAGATACTGCTGCCATGAATTTCCGCCTGACCGCGATCTTCTTCATTGTCATGGTGGTTCTCGTCACCGCTCTGATGGTCGCCGTCTGGACCGAAGAGGACGCGACCCACGCTGGGACGGGGACCGGCCTCGTCCCAGCACTCACCTCGGCTGGATTAAAACCGAGTGATGTCGACACCGTCACCATCACCCGTTCCGGTGCCGAGGAGGGAGAACTCCTTTTCGTCAAGGAAGGGAACAAACAATGGCGACTCGAAAAGCCTGTCCCCGCGAAGGTGGATAGCTTCTTAGTCGATAACCTGATCCGTGACTTGTTCCGGGCTGAGCCTATCGAGTACGCTGGTCGCACGGACAACCCAGCCATTCACGGATTGCAGGAACCGGGTATCCGCATCACGCTCAAATCGGGTGCCGATCATGCCGCTACCGTGGCCATCGGCGATACCACCATCGGCGATCGCGATGCTGTCACCTTCATTGCAACAGGTGAACGCCCGAACCGTCCGTTGGCCGTGCGTCGTTCCGATCTGGCCGGGCTCTTTGCTTCCACTGATGTTAAAGATGGCCCCGCCGCGAAACTGGTACGCGGGTTGTCGGGCTTCCGGCTCCGCAAACCGCTCGGCGCGGGGATCCGTGATGCGGTAACCGAGGTACAATCCCTCAAGCTCAGCACCAATGGAAAAGAATTGGCCTTGACCCGGCTCTCAGGTGGAATCTGGAACTTTACGGCTCCCGCGAACCTCGGAGAAGCCGATACCGCGGGGGACACCGCCCCGAATGCCCAAGCCTATACGGGTGTGCGGCCACTGTTGAATGCACTCACGAACCTCAGCGTCACCACCGATGGTTTCATCGAGCAACCCGGTGAACTGGCCCAATATGGCCTCGCCGCCGATGATCCCGCTGTGGTTCGGATCGAACTCCAACCGAGTACCGGCCCCGCAGAAATTCTGTTCCTCGGAAAAGCCGTGGAACAGGATGGTAAGCCGGTCAATCCACCGCAGATTTATGCGCGGTTGGACGGTGACTCGGCCGTGATGAAAATTCCCTTTGATCGGATGGCGGCCCTGAAACAGACCATCACCGACCCACGCGATTTACGGAACAAGGATCTCTTCGCCAGCGGTTTCCGAGAACGCATTGACTCGCTGGATCTGACCGTTGGCGGCAGCACGATTCACCTGCGCAAAGTGCCGGTCCCTGATGGCCCCGAATCGCAGTGGGTGCTATATGGCGGCCCACACGATCCCCAAGTTGCGGATCAAACCGATGTCGAAGCGTTGTTGACGGCCCTGACTCGGCCTCGCCTCGCCGTTGACATTCTCCCCACTCATAATGATGCGGCGTTCGTGGAACCGGAACGCAAAGCGACCATCAAACTGTGGGCGAACGGGTTTGAGAAAACGCCGACCCGAGAACCCGGCAAAATCCCACCCGAACCCAAACCACTCGGCACACCGATCGAACTACTGTTCGGCAAACGTGACGCGGATACCGTGTTCGTTCGTCGCACGGACTTGAAAGGGATCACCGATTTCAAACTTCCAGACAGCCTCGTAAGCCTGGCCACACGGAACCGACTCGATTACGTCAGCGCCCGGTTTCAATCATTCCTGGCCGATAATGCCGTCAAACTGCGATTCAATCGTGGCTCCGCAGTGTTTGAACTGGAGAAAGCCAGCACCCCAGACCCACTATACCCCAATGGGAAATGGACCTTCACAGCCCCTGCGGCCCAAAAAGGGCAACTCGCCGATACCAGCAAACTCCAGGATCTGCTCGGCGTGGCCAGTCGGATTTCCCCGCATCGGGTCATTGCGGAACAACCCACCACCGATGAACTCAAAGCCTGGGGGCTGGATCCAGCGGCTCCCCGTATGAAAGTCGATGTCAGTTTGCAGTCCGGTGATCCCAAAGAACAATCGTACCTGCTCGGCAACGAAACGGATGACAAAGGCTATGTCTACGCTCGACAAGGGACCGGCCCGGTGGTGACGGTGCCACGAGTGGCCTTTGACCGATTGACCCAGGAAGACATCACCGATAAAGCGTTGTTCCGTCTCAATCCGACTCAGGTCAAGATGCTGAAACTCCGTGGGTGGAAGGCACTCACGGGAACGCCACTCACTTACCAGTTCCACAAAATTGAGGGCACTTGGCAACCCGATACCCCACCGACACCGGCTGGGTTCGTGGTCCACCCCGATAAACTGAACGCACTGATCCAGACGCTTGCGGCTCCCAAGATCATCAGTGTACTTGGCCCCAGCAAGCCCGAACATGGCACCAGTGCCGATCAAAACGCCGAGGCACTGGAAATCACGATCGAACAAGAAGGAGAACCCGCTCTCACCCTGATTCTCGGAGCGAAAGTTGGGACGGATGAGGTGTACGCCACCTCGACCACACGCCCCGGTGAAACCGTCACGCTGAACCCGGCCGAAATCCGCAAGTTCACGGATAAACCCGCCAGCTTGCAAAAATGATCGCGATTGGCCACTTGGTTCGGCTTGAGCGCCCGCGATGATGTTTCTAAACTTCCGCCTACGCCGAGACACACCATCGCGGCCGGAGGAGCGGATGAGTAAGGTTGGTACACAACGGATTGCCGTCTTCGGCGCGGGACCAATCGGCCTGGAAGCGGCTTTGTACGCTCTGGCCATCGGCGCGGATGTTCAACTCTTCGAGATGGGGCAGATCGGCGAACAACTCCTCCGTTGGGGATTCGTGCGGATGTTCTCCCCATTCGGCATGAACAGCACCAACCTGGGGAGAGCCGCCCTTCACCGCGATCAGCCCACCCGTGAACTTCCTCCTGATTCCGATTTCCTCACGGGCACCGAGTATCGGGAACAGTATCTCGTTCCCCTAGCGGAATCATCCGCGTTACGCGGGCGGATTCAGACACAAACTCGGATTCTGGCGGTGGGCCGAACGGGTTGGCGGAAATCGGATCCGATCCCGCATACCCGCAAACCGCTGCCGCCGTTCCGGGTGCTGCTTCGAGATACCAATAATCTGGAGCGAATCGAGACATTCGATGTGATTCTCGATTGCACAGGCACGCTTACGCGTCCCAGCACGATCGGTGATGGCAACATCCCCGCGATCGGAGAAACCACGGCCAGCGCGCACATGACCTATTGGCCTGTGGATGTTCTGGGAAGCCAACGTGCCCACTACGCCGGGAAAAGTATCATCGTCATCGGAGGCGGATACACAGCCGCCACCACGATCTGTGATCTGGCCACCTTGGCCGAAGACGATCAGGCCACCTGGACCATCTGGCTCACCCGTGGACCACGCAGTAGTCAGCCGCTGCCTCGAATTCCAGCCGATCCGTTGAAGGAACGGGACCGCCTCGCGGTCCGTGCCAATAGCCTCGCCAGCCGGGGTGATGGTAACCTGGAATTTCACACACAAACCGTGATTGATGAAGTCACTTGCCACGGCCCCGATCAGGGTTTTTGTGTGCGTGGCCGAGTTGGTGGCAAACCGATGTCGTGGGATGTGGAACGGGTGATCGCCAATGTGGGATATCGGCCAGACTTGTCGATTGGTTCGGAACTGCGCGTCCATGAGCCGACAGGTTCTATCGAAACCGAGGAACCGGGTTACTTCGTGCTAGGGTCCAAGAGCCACGGTCGAGATGCCAACTTCCTCCTGCGAGAGGGATACGACCAGATTCGTCGAGCCTTCACCGCCATCACGGGCAAACCCGGACTCGATCTCTACAATCAGAAGGCCGCGTGAATGCAACAGACATTGTGACATTGCGCGAGAGAATGCGATCACTTGCACGATTGTGACAAGTTGCACGGACTTTTACCCCGTCTTGGTTCCGCAGTTCGGCACGGAACCCGAACAGATCGCCTCACGCATTCTGTATTCCGTGGGCGACACAATCACCGCATCAACTTCGGCAAGCGGGAGCAGCATCAGCCAGTTCGCCGTTTGGCAGGCAGGAGGTCACGCTCATCGAGGATTTCGTAGCTGTATCCTTGCTCGGTCAGGAACATTTGCCGATGGTGCGCGAAGTCCAGTTCGCGGGTATCACGGGTCACGATCGAATAAAAATGCGCGTCCGTATTGCCTGATGATTTGGGCCGTAAGATGCGCCCGAGGCGTTGCGCTTCTTCCTGACGGCTGCCAAACGTACCGGAAACCTGGATCAAAACATTCGCGTCCGGCAAGTCGATGGCAAAGTTCCCCACCTTCGACAATACCAGATGCCGAGTCTCTCCCCGACGAAACTTGCCGAACAGTTCTTCCCGCGTTGCGTTGTCGGTCGAACCCGTAATGAGCGGAATCTCGAACCGCTCACTGATACTCCGCAGTTGATTCAAGTATTGACCGATCACAATCACTCGCTGATCGTGGTAACGCTCCAGCAGTTCCGCGACAACATCCTCCTTAGCCGGATTTTCACTGGCGATACGGAACTTCGCCCGGTGATCGGCAATAGCATACTCCATCCGGCTCTTATCATCCGGCAACGCCACACGGATTTCCGAACAGTTGGCCGAAGCGATCCAACCACGGGTTTCCAGTTCGCGCCAGGGTACATCGTACTTTTTCGGTCCAATGAGTGAGAAAACATCCCCTTCACGGCCATCTTCTCGAATGAGGGTTGCCGTGAGCCCGAGTCGGCGACGTGCTTGAATCGTGGCCGTGACCCGGAATACCGGAGCCGGGAGAAGGTGGACTTCGTCATAGACAATGAGCCCCCAATCCTGCTTCTCGAAGATGCCGAAGTGCGGGTAGTTCTCGGTCTTGTCCGGGCGATAGGTGACAATCTGGTAAGTGGCCACGGTGACGACACCGATTTCCTTGGTTTCGCCGGTGTACTCTTTCACCTGATCTTCGGTGAGCGTGGTTTTGTCGAGGATTTCGCGTCGCCACTGCTTCACGGCCGTGATGCTGGTGGTCAGAACTAGCGTATTTTTCTGCAACAAAGTCATCGCCGTGATGCCGACGATGGTTTTTCCAGCCCCGCAAGGCAGCACGATCACGCCAGAACCGCCGCGGAGATCACCGCCCGCATGGAACACATCCGCCGCGTCTCGCTGATAATCCCGGACGGAGAACGGCAAGCCCGAAGCCGCCACCTCACGCAGCATCATCGGTAAATCCGCACCATCCGTGTACCCAGCCAGGTCTTCCGCCGGGTAGCTCAGACCGATGAGAACCTGCTTCAACACGCCCCGAAAAGCCGGATCAATGGCGAAACTCACCTCGTCAAGCGGTTCACCGAGATACTCTTTCAGCTTCTTTTGCCGAGAAAGTTCCGTCATCAACGGTTTGTCGATGCAGACGAGTTTGAGCCCACCATCTTCACGGCGAACCAGTTTGACTCGCCCATAGCGGCTGACCGTTTCGGATAAATCCGTGTGCAGGTTGTGCGGCAAGGGGAACTTGGAGTAACGCCGTAACACATCGACCATTTCTTCGGATGAGAACCCCGCGGCGGCGGCATTCCACAGAGAAAGATTCGTAATTCGGTAAGTATGAATATGCTCAGGACTCTTTTCGAGTTCCGCGAACGGTGCCAACGCATCACGGGCTTCGCCGTACTTCGGGTTATCGACTTCCACGAGTACCGAACGATCCGACTGAACGATCAGCGGATTCGTGGGATCGAACGTCGGTGGTGCTGCAACCGCGCGGGGGGATCGGGTCGAAACAGAGCCAGCCGGTTGCTTCGGGGGCATAGCGTCTTGGGGGCTCGGACAAAGTTCAGGGTTCAGGTACTCGAATCGTATCCACAGACCGAGAACCACTGCAACCCCACACGGCCCAGGCCGTACACAGTGCCGTGTCTCGGAATGCGTCCGGGTTGTCCAATCTCGCTGTGATTATGGCTTCGGTCGATCCTGAACACGTTGATCGAGCAGGAACGCAAGTAGATGGAAGAACTCAGGTTCCGGGATACTTTCACCGAAGTTTGCGGGCATCGGCGACAGTGGAGAATGCTTCCACGATTCAATATCGGCTTGTGGAATGCGGATGTCCTGGCCTTTCTGATCGGCCAGAATCCAGATGGCTCCGTCGATGCGGACGAATGCGCCACTGACAGTACGACCATCGACAAGGTTCAGAATCCGCGTGCGGAACTCCGCATCGACGTTGCGGTTGGGGTCGAGTAGGTCTTCGAGTACACGGTCGCGGCCTCGATTGCCGATTCCGTCGAGTTGTGGCCCGATCTTCTGCCCTTCCCCACGCAGTTGATGGCAAGCCGCACAGTGCTTTTTGAAGGCTGCGGCCCCAAGTTGTGGATCTGGTCGTACTTTGGCAAAGGCATCTGCCCGTGTACGAATCAGTTGCGCAATCCGTTGTTCCGCCGGGGGAAGTCCGCGAGTGAGTTCGGCCACGCGTGCTTCCAGATTGGGCACCTGCGCAGCCCGGAGACGATCGAGAATGATCTTTTCCTGAAGAAGGCGTGGAGACAGCTTGCCTTGTGCGACCGCCTGGAGGAACGCTTCCGCCCCAGACCGATGCGATACCAGATGGGGAGCCGCCTCGGCCACGATCGATGCTGGGGCAGTGGCGAGCGCCGTGAGTATGATCGGTAAGTGCGCGGGGTTCACGGAAGAGGCCAAGTTCAAAACCGCGGCATTCCGCAGCACGGGCGGAGTGGATGAGCGTTGCAGCAACTCCACCGAGATTGCGTGGCTGCGTACAGGATGGATACGAGTCAACGCCACCAGGGCCGCATGACGATCTTTGAGTGTTTGGGAAACATCCCCCGCGCGAGCCGCGAGGGCCGGGAATTGCTCTCCCATCACAGTTTCCGGTCGAATAGACGGTAGAATCTCACCGGAATTCGGCAATCGTCCCGCAATCGCCTGTTCCTCACACAAGAGATACAGGGTCGGGGAAAGTTTTTCCTTGCGAGCTTGTGTCCCCTGGATGAGCCCAGTGAGCAGAGCCACTGGATCAGCTGACGAAGCCGTTTTCCACCAGCGTTCCACGATGGCCCGATCGCCGTAACGGCCAATTTGGTAGCCGATGCCGCGTAAATCCAGGCCCGATGTTTGCCCGTGCGTCAGACATCGTTCCAGAATCGCGATCCCCTGCCCGTTCGGAATTCCCAGGGCCGCATCCGCGAGTGTGCGTCCGTTGTCGATGCGGAACTCGGGGCGTTGCTCCAGAGCTTGCCCGTTCGGGTCGTGTGCCCATTCTCGATCTGTCACCGCGACTTGCAAGCTATTGCGCAGCGCCACCCGTGCCGCGAATTTCAGGTGGGTATCCTCTGCCGGACACCGCACGAGGAACTCGACCAATGGCGTGATGTTGGCGCGTTCGGGTTGCCCTGTCAGCACCTCAACGGCAAGACGCTGGGTAAATGGGTCAGGATCGGTGAGCTTGCGGCGGGCTTCCACGACGGACAGGGGTACAAACCGCTTTTCCGCAGTGACCGGGAAACGTGCCCGCAACTGTTGCGCGGCGAGCATCCGCGTTGTCAAATTGGGGTTGGACAACGCCTGCAACAACTCTGCTTCTTCGCAGCGCGTCAGGTCCGTTCGCGGAGCAGCTTGAGCACCTTTCCAAACGACGCGCCAAACCCGGCCGCGTTTCTTGTCCCGGCCCGGATGTTTGAGATCCACTTCATAATGGCCGATGATGCGGTTGTAGAAATCGGCGATGTACAGGTGGCCATCAGGGCCGAGTTGAATATCCGTCGGGCGGAACCACGGATCTTGGCTCACCAGAAAATCTGGCAACTCTTCCGCGATCGGCGTACTCCCGTGGAACCGAATGCGATCCGCATTGACGCGATTGGTGACGACATTGCCAAGAAACAAGCAGTTCTGGAAAGCAGCTGGGAACTGCGAAGCATCATACCAAGCCAGACCGCACAAAGCCGTACTCCCGTGACTGTGTGCGGTGACGTGCGGAGCGAAGCCAAGCCCATCATGCGGTTTGAAGAAACTCTGGTAAGTCGCTCCTCGTATCAGTTGTGTGATCGGCTTACTGTGGCAGTCTGCCGTGTAGAGCAAACCGTGCGGGTCGAGCGTCATGCCGAACGGGTTCACTTGCCCAAACGTCCACGGTTCGATGCGGCTCCCATCGGGGCGGAAACGAAATGTGTTGCCGCTGTTCATTTTGATGGAGCTGCCATCCTTCGCCGTGACCGTGGACGTATTCGAGAAACCATGACAAGCATAAACCCAGCCATCCGGCAACAACCGGAACGAGTTGTACATCCCGTGAGTGTCACGAGTGCCGAATCCGCTGAGGAGCGTTTCCTTCTGATCGGCCTTACCATCACCGTTGGTGTCCGTGAGTTTGACGATCTCCCCGACACTGGAAGCCAGGCACGATTTCCCATCCGGCAACGGTAGCACACCGATAGGAATGTTCAGCGTGTCCGCGAACAGAGTGATCGACCGCGCTTTCCCCGCGGAGTCAAAATCCGAAAGAATGTAGATGCGATCCGATGCCTGATCGTTCTCAGCGGCGAAGGGGTAATGATGGGATGTCGTGACCCACAACCGGCCTGCGGCATCGAACGCCATCTGAATCGGTTTTTGAATGTCGGGTTCCGCAGCGACGAGTTGAACTTCAAACCCATTGGGCACCTGGAATGTCTGCGCTTCCGCAGCCGGTGCCAGAGGTTCCGTAGCAGCGATGTGTTGGGGTTGAGCGAACCCGGAAGTGGCGAACCCGATTACTAAAAAAGTACCGAATGCGAACCGCATTATGAGAGTCTCCGTCACAGGTTGATCGGAGACTCGATTGAATCAGAAACACGCACGAAATGCCAGTACTTGCCGGGATCGATAACCAGGGTTTAATATCGCACGGTCAGATTGGGCAAAGCCTTCTCGATTCCGGTGATCGCCTTGGATGTCACCCGCGTCCGATTGATCCGCAGCAACTTGAGTTTCTTCATTTCGATCAGATACTGAATACCTTGATCGGTCACACGGGTGCCGGATAGATTGAGTTCTTCGAGGGTTTCCATCTTCGCCAATGCTTTCACCCCCTGATCGGTGGTGCGGGTATCGTAAATATCGAGCGACCGCAACTTCGGGAGCTTGGCGATGCGAGCCACGCCGACATCCGTGATGCGGGATTCGCCCAGATAGAGCAGTTGCAGTTTCTCCATCCCCGCAATCACGGCTGCGCTCTGATCAGCCGCCGTGGATCGCCCGATGACGAGCCGTTGCAGGTTCGGTAACTTGGCCAGTTCCGCCCAGACTTTGGAAGAACACTGGCTCGCATCAATGATGGAAATGGCACCGATAGCGGGATAACGGGCGAGTTTGGCCACTTGTGCGGACGAAGCCGCCCGGAAGTTGACCGATACCCGCGCGGACTCTTGTAAAGTGGCATCGACTTCCGCGGTTGCCCCGACTTGTGCAGCGGCTTCAAGAGCTTCTTTTTCAGCGGGTGTAGGTGGTTCCGCAGCCGGGGACAAGGGGGTCAAACCCATTAACACTATCAAAGTAAAAATAGGGCGTAGCACGGCAAATTCTCAAATGTGTAATCAGCAGGTCCGTCTCAACATGGGGAATGATACGCACGGAACGAACCTCAGACCAGACCCACGATGCCGCCCCCTCAGAGTGACCCGGTCGATGCGACCGTCACCGCCAGTTGACAGGCCGCTTCAAACTCGATCAGATCAACCCATTCCTTGATGGTGTGAATCTCATTCTGCCCCGCACCGAAGGTCACGGTGGGAATACCGTGTTTCACCATCCAGTTCGCATCCAGTCCACCGTTGGTCACTTTGAGCGTGGGTTCCCGACCAATAGCCCGAATCGCCTCGGCGGCACGCGCCACGACCGGCGCGGAGTCCTTCAACCGGAACGGGTGATAATCCTGACGGGAGGTGAACTTCACTTTCCCCTTCTTGCCATCTGCATCGACAACCTGAGTCACCGCATGGGTAAAAGCGTTCTTGTAAGCCGCGGTGATCGCACGAACGAACTTCGCATCGTGACTACGAGATTCCCCGCGAACATGGACGAAATCCGTGACGACGTTGGTTGCTTCCCCGGCACTCTGGCCGTGAGCATTGCCAACCGAGCCGATGTTGCTGGTGCCCTCTCGGCCATCTTGCACGACTTTCCCGAACCAACCGCCCGCGTGAACCTCCGCCAACGCCAGGGCGAAAATCAGCGTCGCGGAAATGCCTCGTTCCGGGTGAACCCCGGCATGAGAGGCCTTGCCGGTAATCTCGACTTCCCAGCGATCCGCGCCCACGGCTCCAATCGTGACATCGCTGGCCACGCGACCATCGAAGTTGAACGCCATCGCCACCTTCCCCAGGTCCGATGGATGCAGATGCTTGGCTCCGAAAAGTCCACTTTCTTCTCGCACCGTAAACAGTAGCGTAATCGGCGGATGCGGGAGCTTGTGCTGAATCAGTTCTGCCGCCAACGTGACCAGGACCGCACAGCCGGTACGATTGTCGCCACCCAACGCCGTTGTAGCATCGTTGACGATCTTTTTCCCGGCGAGTCGTGGTTGTGCCCCCGCACACAAGGGCACTGTATCCATGTGTGTCATGAACAAAAGAGACGGCCCGGATTTCGGCTCGCCGACTCCTGGCAAAGTCACGATGAGATTGCCGGTTTCGGTCGGAACGGGGATGCGGCTATTGGCATCGTCGAAGCGGATTGCCTTTGCTGGAACGCCGACTTCGCGCAGAGATTCCGTGATCACCTTGGCGATTGCCGCTTCCTGGCCAGTGACACCCGGCGTAGCAAGGAATCGCATCAAACGAGCAATCGCCGCGTTCGTATCCACAACGGTACTGGCCACAGATCCACTCCCCGGTTGAAGGCCCACATCGAGAAACCCGATCCGGCTGTCTGTCCTATGTTACTGAGAATCAACGTGGCACAACCGGGTTCGGTGCGGGTGTTCCGGGCCGTTGCGCGGTTGGGTTGAATCCCTTCTCGGTCGGTTTCGTCAAAGCCCGCAGGTAATCCTGATCCTGTCCGGGGTTCTCGAACGCGTATTGCATGAAGCCCGCCACCCAAGGATCGACTGGGAAGCTGGGTAGCCGCGAAGGTGGGGGAGCGGCTTCCAATCGGCAATGATACTGCTTGCGACCGAAACGGTAACTCGTGGCAAAATCTCGTTCGAGTTGCCAACTGGGATGCTCCGATGGCCCAGCCGCGATGCGATATTGTGGCGCGCGATCCGGCGGCGGCAACTCCACACGCGAAATCGGTTGGCCGTTCTCATCATACAAGTTCACCACCAGATCACCACGCCCACGATGCAGCAGATGCCATTGAAAATGAACGCCTTCTTCTTCATCCAACGCCCCGGCTTCGGGATTCCCGCCCACCCAGGCGATGCGGGAATCTGGCGGTGCCGTGCGTTCCAGATGCTCCAATGTATTCCAGAGCATCCGCGTTCGCACGGTGACTTTTTCCTGACGACTGACGTTCGCCATCATCATCACGGCGATGCCCAAACCGAGCGTAGCCCAGGCCGTCCGAATGGGTCGTGTCAGCGGATAAGTGAGTAGCACCGTCAGGAACAGGCCCAACAGCAAATCCCACCCCCAAATCGCGGGCATCGTGTACCGCGGAGCCATGATCGGCATGGGGAGATACACCGCGACACCCGCCAGGAACAGCATCCCCGCACAGACCACCGCCGCCCGATATGCCGTCAACCCACGTAGCACATCCGCACGCTGCGTATGAGGCCATGATCGGAATAGACACACCCCCAGCGTAACCGCGACACCGAGGCCCAGAAAATCCAAACCGGATGCTCCTTTCAACCAGAAGCCGATGCGACCAAGTTGCTCAAGCGATGGGCCAGGTGTCTCATACTGTCCAGGGTGCCAGTGTAACTGGAAATAAACAAAGTGAGCCGCTGGCATCAGGATCGGCAACAGATACGAGGCCACGGCCCAGCGTCCCCGTCGCCAACCTTCTCGCAGACTCTGTTCATCGGGCAGCAATCGTAACAGGATTTGTGCGGGAATCAGGGCGACGAAGGTATTTTTGCACCCCAAACAGATGAAGATGCAACCGACCGCGAGCAGATCCCAGCGCCACGGTTTGGGGCTTTGAGCCGCTCGCCGTGCCGCCGCCAGAGCCACGAGCGCGTATGGCATCGCTACCCCTTCGGCGAGGGTCAAACTCGTCCAGATTTCGTTCCGATACGGGTTCCACATCGCGGCCGCGACAGCGAACAGTGCCGCCACGGGGTGCAGCTTCAATTCGCGTAACAGCCCGAGAAACGCCATCGCCGCCAGCCCGCACCAGAGCAACCGCATACCTCGCCACGCCACGGGGTTGGCATCCAACGTGTTCGCGGCCAGTTCCCAGTGTGCCCAGAGTGTCGGTCGAAACGGCCCCAGATGGACGACATTCGCCTCCACTTTGTCCCACCAGCGCGCGACGTAGCCGCTCAGAGTCGTACCCGGTGGTGCGGGATAGACGAGGTTGCCATCGTCGATAAAGTCAAACGGTGTCGAGAGAGTTGGCAGATAGCCCAGTGCAATGACGGCACCACCGAGAACAATCCACCAGGGGAAACCAGAACGATTCACAGCTTCGGGCATGTCGTCGCATCCATGCGAACAATGAGGGAAAGCGGCATTGCATACCGCTAGCCCCGCAGTGTACGCCGTCTGGACGCAGGAAGGTAGACGAGTTTGACAGGCGTTACTTTTTCTGGAAGCTAGCTGGGGTGAACGTATCCGCAGGGAACTCTGGGTTGAACACGATGTCTCGGAAATAGTAGCAGGCCACAAGTTGCTGATCGGCCCGTTCGAGCCGAGAGCCGATCTGGAGCCAGGTTTCCGCGTCGAACATCAGTGTAATGGAGGTAAATGCCTCATCCGGTCGTTGCGTGGCATCGGGTCGCGGTTCTGACATCCGAAACGGATCGAGTTCGGGCCGCGAGCAGGTACGGTGAATGATGTGGCAGACCCGCCCCCCACATTCGGGTACAGGCCGTGTGGCCACATATTTCCACTGGAGATCGTGAACCCGATCCGCTTCCGACCACGCCCGATATGTCCGTTCCAATGCGCTGGCTAAACCGGCTTCCGTGATCGAATACCGTGAAGCACCACGGGCCGTCGAGTCGTTCGGGCCACTATCGACGAACTTCAGAAACGATGTCGGCCGCCAGACTTTGATGTTACCCCCATTCTCCCCATCGGCGTACAGCACTCCCTCAACGGGGGCAAACAACACGGAACGGGCACCTTTTTCCCAAGTCATTCGTACAGCATACGGCGTGTCGCGCACAGCCAGTTGGATCACTTCTGGCGCGTACAACGTGCCGCCGACACGCTCCTGTTTATCGAGTCGGGCCGTGTAACCGTGGATTTCCTCACGATAACGCCGAATCGCGGCTGAGAGCATCGCTAAGGGGTCTGTTTGGGCCAGTCGAGTGAAGTCTGCATTCGTGAGAGGCGTTTCCGAAACGGGTGCCTCCAAAGCCAGCGGTGGCAGTGCGGAGCCACTTCCCTGGTCCGCATGATCGGGAACGGGAATAGCGGCGAAACAAACGCTCGCCGCGGTGAGCGCGATGCAAGTTCGGATGACCACGATTTTCCTCCGCATGAGGCGGCACCCTGAACTGTATCTGTCGAACGGACATTCCACCACGATCGCACCGATCCGCCCGGTTTGCTTCAGATTGTGATACACAATGCCGATATGATCGGTGCGGGTTGTCCAGTCCGCCTTACCAGTGCCACACGAACCCCACGGAGTCGCAGACGCATGCGCCCACGGAGTTGGATAGTCGGGTGGGGTTGGGCCATGACGACGGCCGTAGCGCTCGCCCGTCCGCCGATGGACGACAATGTCTCTCGCCCCTGCCCTGCACCGTCCGTGCCACTCATCCCGTGCCTTTGCGAGGATAGGCCCGCGCTTCTTCCCGTTCCCGAAACACAAACCACACCACCGGATACTCGGCCGGATACTGGCCCGAAAATCGACTACGATCGTTCCTTATTGTATCTCCCGGATACGTTACCGGAATCGCCCCGTACTGGACCCGTGACCCCGGACCCGGAAACTTTACGCATCTGGATGGCAGGCGGTCTTTTCTTCGGTTGGTCTTCCGCTCCATCGGGCGGACCGAATGTGCTGGAATCCAATGGGATGACCACACGCGGAGTTTTTGGCACCACACCACCGGCAAGCCCTTTTCGTACTGGGTTCCGTTTTGATGGTGGTGTCTGGCTGAACGAGCCGCGTACGTTCGGCATCGAAGCGGGCTCGCTGTATCTCCCTCAAGCCGGGGGAAGTACCCAGGTGGCTGCCGGGGGGCCAACGTCGCTACTGATACCCGTTAATCCTACATGCGGCTGCCCCACTCGCCTAGTGTCTTTTGCCGGGCCAGACCGTGCCGGAGTCTTTACGGCTGATTGGAGTTCACGCTTCGTCTCGGCGGATATTGACCTGTGGCGAGAACTCTATCGGGGCGACCATCTGCGGATCGCGGGCACAGCCGGTTATCGGTTCGGCTATTTGGCGGAAGACCTGACCGCCCGCACCGCCACGATGGCCTCAGGAGCCGGGGCCACGCGATTCCTCGATCATGTGGGAACGAACAATCAGTTCCACGGTGGACAATTGGGTCTGACCGGCGGCGTGCGAACGAACCGCTGGACATTCGATTTGTCAGGCGAAATCGCACTCGGCTCCGTATTTTCCACAAGCAATCTCACCGGATCGACTGCGATGGGCGCTCATCTGTCGCCAGGAGGGATTTTTGCCCGTCCAGCCAACAGTGGGCGGACGGAATCCCACCGTTTCGCTGTGTTACCGACCGTTTCCGCCCAGGTTTCCCGGCAATTCTCAGATCATGGCAAACTGTTCGTTGGCTACACCCTGCACTATTTGACGGATGTTGTGCGACCCGGAAACGCCCTTGGCCCTAGCGGCGATCCGGGTGATTGGGGTTTGGCGCTGCGGCACCCGGTAACCACTGCAGACTTTTGGGTCCAGGGTGTCAACCTCGGAGTCGAATGGGAATATTGAGGAATCCCGAATTCACGGACTTATCGCGTTAGTTCTGCCACGGTTTTGCCGCGGACTCTGCCAGTTGCAGCAACTCGCGTGTGCCACCCGCCGGGCCGGATTTGGCCTTGAAGATGGACGTACCCGCCACCAGGACATCAGCGCCAGCTGTCACCACTGGGGTTGTTGTAGCGTGGTCGATGCCACCATCCACTTCCAATTCGCAGGACGGGTTGATGTCTCGGATCATCTGACGCAACAGGGCCACCCGGTCGTAGCTTTCTTCAATAAACGCCTGTCCACCGAAGCCAGGGAACACCGTCATACACAAAGCGAGGTCAATCTCTGTCAGGAACGGTTGAATCCGTTCGACAGGCATATCGGGGTTGAAAGCCAAACCCGCCTTCTTGCCAAAAGAGCGGATGTGCCGCAGTAGCAACACGGGATCGGGCAGCACTTCCAGATGCACGATCAACGTATCGGCACCGGCCGACAAGAAGCCATCGAAGAACTTGGCCGGATCTTCCACCATCAAATGCACTTCGAGCGGTTTCTGGGTGATCGGTCGCAAACCTTTGCAAACCACGGAACCCATGCTCAGATTGGGAACGAAATGCCCATCCATCACATCCACATGAATTCGATCCGCCCCGGCTGCGTCCACCTCACGGACCAGTTCGCCCAGACGGGAAAAATCCGCAGCTAGGATCGACGGCGCAATCGCAATCATATCACCCTCAGAATCACGACATCGGAAGTCGAGAGCGGCACGGTTGGTTGTATCCAAAACCGAACCGCTGTCCGCGACGAACCGATTCCGATTGAGGGAAGATAGGGAAATCCACCGAATCAGACAGTTCGTGATTCCCAGACCACCTCACGAACAGCGAGCCATCGCCACGCCGACACGCGGGACTCCCGACGCAGTCACGGGTTGGTCGACTGCCTCCACAATGGCTTCGACACGGTCCACGGGTTTTGGAGAACGCAGCACTTTCCATGTCGCATCGGCCAGGAAGATCGCCACGGCAACCCAGACAAACACAATCGCTGCCCAGCGTTCCGGCGGAATCTCTTCACCGATCCACACCAGGGCAATCAAGAGTTGCATGGTAGGCGAGACAAATTGAATGAAGCTATTCGCAATCAACGGCATCCGTCGGACCGAAATCGCAAACGCGGCTAACGGTATCACCGTCACAATTCCACTGAGCATCAAGAGCAGGGAGAGATTCGTATTCTCCGTTCCATACGACCCACGACCGGCAGCACCTTCGATCAACAGATAGGCAACCGAAGGAATGAGCAAAATGACCGTCTCCACCGCGAGCCCCGTAAGCCCGCCCACGGGAACCTGTTTCCGAATCAGGGAGTAAAAACCAAATGTGACGGGTAATGCCACGGCGATCCAGGTGAAAGAACCCGTCCACAAGAACGGAACCGCTACACCGAGAGCCACCAACACCAGCGCTGGATAATGGGCAGGCCGCAGCCGTTCCCCGAGGAAGGTCATCGCCAGGGCGGCATTGACCAACGGCATCATGAAATAGCCAAGTCCCGCTTCCGTCACCCGGTGTGTCACGGTGGCGTAGATATATAGCAGCCAGTTCGCCGCCAGGAACAGTGACCCCGACGCGAGCATCAGCACGAGTTTCCGATTACCCAAAACCCGGATGAGATCCGGCCAGAGACGAAAGACCGTACAGACGGCGAGTAGAACAACGATCGACCAGACAATGCGATGCGCGAGAATTTCCAGTGCCGGAACTTGGTTGATCTGATGAAAGTAGAGCGGAACCACGCCCCACGACATATATGCCACCATTCCGAACATCACCCCCGACCGTAAACTCCCGCCGGTTGTCTCGCCCACCGAAGTCCTCCGTTAGAATTTGCGACAAAAATCCCCGCAATCGTTCCTCAACCTTGCTGGATCGATTTTCGTTATGCTGTCCATTTCAGACAATGTGGAGACGGAGTCCACACTATCCAAGCAGGTTCGCGCCACCCCGATGAGAAGTTTACCCATCCCGGTCGGGTTGTCTTTCAGACGAACCGTGTTCATCCGACGTAACACAATGCCACCACGATTCCTATCTCAATCAGTAGGAAAGTCGTTTCCTCAGTGTGGGGTGAATGATGACTTGTGAAACCGTGCTCCAGACCAATGCCCCCGGCTTCCCGCTGCGCCGCGGAAAAGTCCGTGATGTCTATGACCTGGGCGACCGCCTGGTGATTGTCACAACGGATCGCATCAGCGCTTTTGATTGGATCATGCCCAACGGCATACCGGGGAAAGGCCAACTCCTCACCAGCCTGACTTGTTTCTGGCTTCATTGGCTCAATGAACCCCATCATTTGCTGAGTACCGATCTGGCCGATTTCCCGTCCGTGTTCCGCGATCACCCCGAGCAATTCGCGGGCCGCACGATGTTGGTCAAAAAGACGCAGGTGGTCCCCGTGGAGTGTGTCGCCCGCGGCTATTTACTCGGTTCCGGTTGGAAGGAATACCGGGCCTCGCACCGGGTGTGTGGCATCCCTCTGCCCGAGGGGCTTCAGGAGGCCGATCGCTTACCTTCGCCAATTTTCACACCAGCCACCAAGGCAGAACACGGACATGATGAAAACATCAGTTTCGAGGCGATGGCCACCGCGATTGGCCAGGATACCGCCGAGGAACTCCGCGATCGCACGATGGCGGTTTACACCCGAGCCGCCGATTATGCACAGCAACACGGGCTCATTTTGGCCGATACCAAACTGGAATGGGGCCGCGATGACCAAGGCCAAATCATCCTCATCGACGAGGTCTTGACCCCAGACAGTTCCCGATATTGGCCAGCTGACCGTTACCGCCCCGGTTCCTCGCCTCCCTCCTTCGACAAACAGTATCTCCGCGATTGGCTGGAAACGACGAATTGGGACAAGAATAGCCCGCCACCCGGACTCCCCGAAGAGATCATCCAACAAACGGCCGAAAAGTACCGTGAAGCCGTCCAACGGTTGACGCGAAGTGGACCGCGTTAGTCTTCGGATGGCTCGTGCTGCGTGCTGGCCAGAAGCAGGAAGATTTGCTTCCAAAGTGTTTTGCGCTGTGTACGCAGTTCCGCAAGTTGCCGTGTGGCTAACCCGATTCCATTGATGCTCAGCAATGGGTCAGTGCGCGTTTCCAGGTCATGAACCTCTCGACTCAGTCTATCGACCTGCGCGAGACAATCATGCACCTGGGAAACAATTTCCCGCGGCATCTCATCCAAAGATTCCAACATTTCCAGAATTGATTGACGGAAATGATCTGCAACCTGTCCTCGGATGATGGCCGTTCCCGGTTCAGTTTCCACACGTGGTGAAACCGCTGCCGGTTCGGGCGATTTGGGGGCTGGAATATGCCGCTGTGCCGGATGCGGGGCCGATTCACCATCCGGGTAATGGAAGCCAAACTCGAACCGCCCGATGCGGAGCGTATCAGCGGAACCGATTCGGGCAAATCGCACAGGCGAACCGTTGACAAGAATTCCACCCGGAGTGAGCAAATCCACGACCCACAATCCAGTTGGAGTCAACAAAAAATATCCATGAAAACCAGACACATCGTCGGCAGAGAGGTAGATTTTGCATTCTGGGCTGCTCCCGATCAATGTCATCAAACGATTAACGGTCCATTCCCCCGTATCGGTACGACCATTCAAAAAGCGGACAATAACTTTGGGAAGTTCCTCGGTCATCGCAGGTGCGGGTTGCAGGGGGTTGAAACCACGATCCAACGGCATCGGTGCAACCGAAACAGGGTGACGGAGGAGCAATTGAAAAGGTCCAATTTGAACCGGAGCAGTCGTTGTCAGCCAAGCAAAATGAGAGCCTGCCGCTGGTCCCGTGACGACGGCCTCCGTTCCCAATGCCGCGACGAGAACACGACCTCCAACGACCTGCAAACACGCATGACGATGCCGAACCGCGGAATCCAGCAGCGTGATTTCGCCATCAGGATCACTGCCAATGAGCGAAAATGGAACATCCAGTTGACCTTCAGCCAAGGGCAACCCATCGGTTCGCTCAATCCGCAGATCCACCGCGTGACCCGCTCCGCAGGCACGCATAAACTGTTCCGTGGCATCCACAGGACAACTCCCAACGACTATCAGGAGGGTGCGGTTCAGCTGCCCGAGACGGAACATGAAAATTTCCTGACACAGACCCAGGCAACCGCGAATACCCTCATTCTACAAGCCAAAACATTTTCTACAGCTTGTCTTGCGAAGTCATCCGAGAATCCGCAAACTATGTTGCTGTGATCTCAACTTCGGCGTGGATGCCGAACCAGACCCGGAGAAGGATTCTCCCATGAAAGCCACTCCCTCCGAATACGTTCTCCGTTCTCGCTCCTGGCAACTCTGTCTCGCACTAACCGTGTGTGCCACCTTGTTCGCCTTCGCGCCAGCTTTGCGACAACTCTTTACATTGTGGACATCAAAGGCCGACTATTCTCACGGACTCTTGCTCCTCCCATTCGCAGGCTATGTCCTCTGGCTACGTCGAGATCTGTTCCCCACAATGATCCGCTGGCCGGACCTATGGGGTGTCCCAGTCATGGCCTTGGCTGGTGGGGTCTATCTGGGTGCTGGGCAGACCAACATCGCCAAAGAGTGGCTCCAGGGGTTCGCCGTGATCCTGGCGATGACCGGAATCGTGGTCCTATTCCTGGGGAAATCGGGAGGTCTAAAATGGGCTTGGCCAGCACTGGTCCTGTTCCCCCTTGTCCTCGAATTACCCTGGCGTGTCAGTGAGATGTTAAGCCTCAAGCTCCGCGAGTTAGCGACACACGTTGGGAGTGCCACCTTTCTGACGGCTGGCCTTCCGGCCTACACGGAAGGAAACGTCATCATCATCGGTTCCACCCGGCTCGGTGTTGAAAATGCCTGTTCCGGTCTGAGTATGCTACTCACCTTCGTGGCCGTGGCTGCGGCAGTGGCCATTTTGGCGCGGTCACGTCCCATTGTGGATCGACTGCTGGTCCTCTTCAGTGCCATTCCGGTTGCGGTTCTGTGTAACCTCATCCGCATTGTGTTGACGGGATTGGTGTACCACGCTGGCTGGCAGGAACTGGGAGACTTGATTGTCCATGACCTCTTCGGTTGGTTGATGATGCCCTTGGCACTGGCGTTCATTTGGGCCGAATTGCGGATCATGGATTGGCTGTTCGTGCCCGTGGCCACTGTATCACAAACAGACATTCTCAAGGCAATGCGGCCGGGACGGGTGATGTGACCCCATCACGTCCCACGACTCCATTTTACGCATTGGCCGTAGCCGGTGCGGCGGGGTTTATCATCTACGGAAGTTTGGCACCGTTTGACTTTCGGCATCGCAATTGGTCCGAAGCGGTAGACGCATTCCTCTGGGCCATGCAGAATCGTGCATGGCCATCGTCTCGCTCCGATTGGATTGCCAATGTCATGTTGGGTGTCCCATTGGGATTCAGCCTGTTAGGACTACTCCGCGCGGAGCGATATGGGACAATCGGAACCATTGGGATGGCTCTTGTCCTGTGGCCATTGTGTGTCCTGTTGGCTTTGGGTGTGGAATTTGGTCAAATCTTCATCCCGGAACGGACAACATCAGGATCGGATGTCCTCGCGCAAGGACTTGGGGCCGCGGTGGGGATGCTAGGTTGGTGGGAAACCGGCCCGCGCTGGAATCGTCTAATCAACGCCTGGCAAACCAACCCAGATACGAATAACTTGACATCACGGTTGTTCGTTTGTTACCTACTACTCTTGGGACTATTACATTACCTACCTCTGGACCTAACTCTAAGCCCAGGAAGGATTGCCCGAAAAGCCTATTATGATGTCCATTATGTACCATTCAGCGAATTTGTCGGCTTCACGGACAAACAGGGTTGGCAACAAATTCAGAATTGGATAGGACTTTGTGTCCTATTTGTGCCATTGGGACTTCTGGGGTCACGACTAATCCCGCATAAGCATCCATATAGATTCATCGGGATTCTGTTTCTGGTCATTCCATTCCTGTTGGAAGCCGGGCAAATGTTCGTAATGTCCCGTCTCCCAACAGCAGCTGGGTATCTGGTGGCTGTACTCGGCATCGCCACAGGTGGGATATTGGTCCAATTCTGCAAATGGACATCAACTCAGAGCGTCTCCGCAATCGGTCTATGCATGTGGTTCCCGGCGATGGTCATCATGATGTGGGCACCGTTTCATTTTGAAACCACAATGT
This sequence comes from Bacteroidales bacterium, assembly GCA_026931725.1. Taxonomy (GTDB): domain Bacteria; phylum Planctomycetota; class Planctomycetia; order Gemmatales; family Gemmataceae; genus JAIXLE01. The sequence continues at coordinate 15,908 of JAIXLE010000036.1, read as the reverse complement.
CGTATTCAGTGGAAACGATATTACCCATTGGAGAAGTCCGATTCAGTGACCCCATTGCAATGTTCTGCCAGTCGATGACACGCATGATCACCTATTCACTACTAGGCTGCGCCGTGGCGATCCTAATAGGACATACAAGCAAGGCGGGATGGACCGGCGGCGCGATCGGATTAGTCGTTGGGACAGGGTTTGAGATTGTCCAACTATTTCTTCCAGCACGCACCCCCGGCACGACAGATATACTGCTCGCGGCAATGGGGACAGCAATTGGGACATCCATTACGAATCGACTGCTCTCTGATCGGCAGGAGCGTCAGGCATGAAATTGCTATTTGTCAAAGAACGCATGAACTGGCCACGAGCTGGCGGACATGATGTACACGGCTCACAAATGATGAGGGGACTCGCGGAACGGGGTCACGAAATCTGGCTCGCAACAGATCATCTTTCACCCAGGGAGGCAGTTGATGGTCTGGGAATTGCCCAGGAAATTGTATTGTCCCATGTCCCACTCGCTGATCCAGGGTCATTGATCCCAGCCACACGCTGGCAACAGCGATTTGAGGAATATTGGGGACAAGACCCCGCTCGGCGTTTGGCACTGGCCACATTGACGAGACAGCAAAAATTTGATGCTGTTATAGCATTGGGAACAGATGCCCCCTTATTGTTCCGTGGTGTCCGTTCTGGCCAATGTATCTGGTACGCAGCAGATGACTCCGCGCTCCACCATTGGTCACGGATCAATTTATTCCACCCAGAAAGTTGGCGACACTTACGGACATCCTGTATTCATGCATTCTATGAATGGGCATTCGCCTCACGAATCGACCGCGTCTGGGTTGTGTCCGCAGCAGACAAATTGGCCATGAGGACATGGACTGGATGTCCCGTCGATATCGTTGCCAATGGTGTCGATGCGGACTATTTTCAGCCTCCAAAATGGGGTGAGACTCCATTTCCCAATCATTTGGCGTTTTGGGGACGACTTGACTTTGGGCCAAACGAAGAGGCATTGTCCTGGTTTATGAGGCACGTTTGGCCACGGGTTCGGCAAGGATTCCCTGCCGCGCAATTCGACGTTTTCGGGTTTCTCCCGACTCAAAAGATTACGAAATTGTGTCAGTCCACTGCTGGGGTGCGCCTCTATCCGAATTTGCCGGACTTGCGTTCAGAAATCAGTGGTCGGGCGATCGCAGTTTTACCGTTCATCAGTGGCCGCGGAATCAAAAATAAGTTGCTTGAGGCAGCCGCGATGGGACGTGCCATAGCCTGTACACCACAAGCCCTCACTGGGACATTGGGACATCCTCCGGTCCTCAGGGAACGATCACCAAGCCGATTGGCCATGGGAATAGTGGACTTGCTGCATAATCCCTTACGATGTGGTGAACTTGGACAACAGGCGCGAGAATGGGTCACAAAATTTCACACGTGGGATACAGCAGCGGCAAAAGCCGAGGAAAGCCTATGCGCTAGCCACACCCACTGTTCGACCATTCGTATCCCGGCCCGAAATGCCCAGGGAGTTTCGGCGTGAAACAACTCATATTCATGGCACTGGTGACAGCAATTGGAGTCAGTGGGACGGTATTGACCGGACCTTTCGTTGGCGTATTGGTGTATTATTTTTATGCCGTCCTGCGACCGCAATTCGTCTGGGAATGGAGTTTGCGGACATATGATCTCCACACATTTCCCTGGTCGTTTTATGTTGCCATTACCACAATGGCTGTGACCGCAGCAACAGCGGTTGGTATTCTATCTTACCCTTCTTCTGGTCCCTCACCGGGCTATCCCAAACCACGATTGACTGTGACCCATTTCTTGCTTTGGGGTTTCGCAATCATGGTGACACTCGGTACCATTTTTGCCCGGCATCCAGAAGTGTCTATTATATATTATATGGAATTAATCAAATTATTTATCATGTTCACAGTTGCAGCATTTGCAGTGCAAAGAGCAGGCCAATTGTGGTGGATTTTAATTGCTGTAACCATCGCAGATATATACGTTAGCTACGAGGTCAATTTCCACTATTTTGCAACCGGGTACTTATTTCTAGCGAAACAAGGTTTTGGCGGCTTGGACAATAATGGTGCCGCGTTGATGTTCGCCATGATTATTCCAAGTTGTTACTTTCTGTGGGAGGCAACAACGCATCGACTGCGATGGGTATTCCTCGTGGGAATTGCATTTTTGGGACATGGGGTCTTACTCTCATTCTCCCGCGGTGCCATGTTATCCTTGCTCATCACCGCTCCATTGTTACTTCTCTATTCGCAAAAGCGGAAATATATCGTAGGGTTCCTGGCCATAGCAGGTCTGGGAGTTCTGGTCACAGCTGGCCCCGAGGTGCAAGATCGGTTCTTCTCAATTTCTCAACACGACGCGGATGAAAGTGCCCAATCCCGTTTAACGACGTGGAAAATTGCCATACGTATGGCATTGGAGGAACCTATCTTTGGATTGGGGGTACGCAATTCCAACCTATATACAAAAGCCTATGGTGCAGATATGGAAGGTCGATCCATTCATAGTCAATATCTGCAAATTGCGGCTGATTGTGGCATCATCGCGTCTGTGTTGTTCATATTGATGTTAGGCTCGGCGTTACTTTCTGCATGGCGAGCACGCATGTCCGTCCGTGGTTGTTCGGACCATGATGCCATGCGAGTACGTGCAATGACGGCTAGCGTATCATGTGGTCTCGCCATTTATGTCGTTGGTGCTTCATTCTTATCATTAGACACCTTTGAGATGCCATATATATTAGTCCTCATTGCAGCACAATTACAAGGAATCCGCCCTGGTGATGTACGACCGCAAACGGACCCAACGGACACATTTCAAATGTCCCCATCCGTGCGTCCTCTTTGGCCGAGCCCTGGGACACCCATGTCTGTCCCAATTGGAAAATCGCGTCCACTGCCTCAACACCGATTTCATCATGTCCAAGAGGGGTTGAGGAGTAGCCGATGAGTTGCGACAAAGTCCCCAAACCCGATGCGATCCGCGTGGGGTTTGTCGTTCATGTCATGCAAGTGGCTGGTGCCGAAGTGCTTGTCCGTGAAACGATTCGGCAGTTGGGTTCAGCCATTCAACCAACGATTTTCTGTCTGGATGCGATCGGCAAAATTGGTGAGGAACTTTTGGCCGATGGGATCGACTTGGTTTGTCTCAATCGCCGCCCTGGTTGGGACTTTTCCGTCAGCCGCCGATTGGCCTCTGCAATTCGAGAACGCCAGATTGATGTCCTCCACGCTCATCAGTATGGTCCTTTTTTTTACTCGGCACTGGCTAAGGTTCTCGCCTTTCCTGACCTGCCGCGTTTGATCCTCACGGAACATGGTCGACATTATCCTGATGTCGTTTCCCCGATTCGCCGCGCAATGAACCGTCTCATTTTAGATCGACTTGCAGACCGCGTGAATGCCTGTTGCCGATTCAGCGCGCGTGCATTGTCCCGCGTTGATGGTTTTGCAGGAGCGCGTATTCAGATTATCCAAAATGGGATCAAATTGGCTCGCTACAGTGTCTCATCTGACAAGGCCGCCACGAAAGCTGCTCTCGGCCTCAAACCCGAATGGCGGTATGTCGTTCATGTGGCTCGCCATCACCCCATTAAAGATCAACCGACTTTGATTCGGGGCTTCGCGCAAGCGATTTCTGATGTGTCCCAGGTTGATTTATTGCTGGTTGGTGATGGTCCTCGGCGTCCTGAATTGGAACAATTGGTCGATGAGTTGGGGATTACGGATCGGGTCCATTTTCTTGGGATCCGCTCTGATGTCGCAACCATCTTGCAGTGTGCGGATATTTTTGTTCTAACCTCGATCTCGGAGGCGGCATCGTTGACACTATTGGAGGCGATGGCAACCCGTTTACCGTCCATCGTTACAGCCGTCGGTGGAAATCCAGAGATTATCCGAGACGGTCAGGAAGGATTACACATCTCGCGCGGTGATACTGCGGGATGTGCCCAGGCTCTAGTACGGCTACTTCGTGACCCCGATTTGGCGTTGCGAATGGGTGAGTCAGCCCGACGACGTGTAGAGGATCAGTATCAGTTGGAACAGACTATTACATCCTATCATCAATTATACCGAGAGTTGGCCCTCAAACGCCGGTTCTCCACCGTGCGAAAGGATTCACCCGCGTGAATGCTTTACCACCGCAATTTGTCAGTGTCACTACGTCCCGGATCCGTGTCGGGGATACAGTGACTAATCCTAAATTCTGTCCACATACACGCATTACATCTCCCGAAATTAGCATTGTCATACCATTGTTTAATGAACAAGAGACAATGCTAACCCTGCATCACAGCCTCTCCGATGCTATGCAAACTGCCTCAATAGATTACGAAATCATATACGTTAATGATGGCAGCCATGATCTTACATCACAACTACTTGTAGAACTTGCTACAGCCGATTCTCATGTCGTGGTGATCCAATTGAGCCGAAATTTTGGTCATCAAGCTGCAATTACCGCTGGATTAGATCTCGCTGGTGGCCGTGCTGTTGTCGTCATGGATGGAGATATGCAAGATCCACCAGAAGTTGTGGTGGAAATGATTCAGCGATGGCGTAAAGGTGTATCGGTTGTTTACGCGATAAGGACTCGTCGCAAGGAAGGATACATCCACCGCCTGGGGTACTGGGGTTTTTATCGCTTACATAATATCATATCTGATATTAATATTCCAGTCGATGCTGGCGATTTTTGCCTGATGGATCGACAAGTTGTACAGTCTTTAATTCAGATGCCGGAACGCGACCGATTTATTCGTGGTCTTCGCGCTTTTTCTGGATTTCGACAAGAGGGAATCATCTATGAACGTGCCGCCCGATTTGATGGCCAATCAAAATACACTATACGAAAACTCATCGCGCTTGCAGTCGATGGATTAATCAATTTTAGTAGTTTCCCTATCCGGTTTATTTTATATAGCGGCCTATTTGCATTTGCCATCACCCTGTTTGCGTTAACCATTTTGGCAATTGATGTGATAGTCAATCATAGAGAACCCAGGATTTGGGCTCTACTGTTATCTTTAACGACCTGCATCTGTAGTGTTCAATTGATATCACTCGGCGTGATTGGCGAATACATTCGTCGCATATTTATCGAGGTAAAGGGGCGACCAAGTTACATTATTGATACCGTTATTCGTAATGAAATGGCTTCATCACCGGGAGTTAGCCATGTCCGTAGTCGTTGAGCAAGCACGTCCCACGGCCGTTGGCAAGTCGGCTTTCTCTATGAAGCGATTCCTTAAGAACGCCCTAGGGACAATCGCCTTGGTAATGATTGTCCCATTGCTGGTTGTTTTTAGGCTAGCCTCCGTAATGATGGGACGCGACCGCGCCTTGGAAGGTGCCAGTCAGACATTGGCTTGTCTGCCGGGATTGAGTGGTTCATTCTTACGGAATGCATTTTTGAGATGCGTTCTCAAACAATGTCATCCATCGGCTGAAATCGGATTTGGGACACTGTTTTCGCAGTCGGGTGCCATCATTGAAGAAAATGTCTATGTGGGTCCACGTTGTCATCTTGGCCTAGTCCATATTGAACGTGATGTTCTCATTGCGGCTGGTGTCCATATTCCGAGTGGTGGTAGTACACATACATTCACAGATCCCACGATACCGATCAAAGATCAAGGGGGTAGCCGTTCATTGATCACGATTGGCGCGGGGGCTTGGATTGGAAGTGCGGCCATCGTCATGGCTGATGTTGGCCAGGGTACGATTGTGGGAGCAGGCTCCGTAGTAACAAATCCACTACCAGACAATGTTATTGCAGTAGGGATACCGGCTCGTGTCATCCGCAATCGTTTCGGTTAATGCCACCAGACCTCGCAGTAATATAATAACATTATTCAACAAAACGATTCCGATAGAACCATCACTGAGGGTTCGATGACTGCTATCGCTGACCCGACTGGAACGCTCTCGGTGTTGATTCCGGTCTATAATGAACAAGAGACTGTCAACACAATCCTGACCCGTGTACTGACTTTGGGTCCGATTGTCAAGGAAATTGTCGTCGTGGATGATGGCTCTTGTGACAACACAGCGGCGGTTGTTGCTGCTCGTGCTGCGGATGAACCGAAAATTTTATTTTACCAGTCTCCGAAAAATCAAGGAAAAACAGCAGCGATTGCAGCAGCATTGGAGCGAGCATCCGGTGACATTATCATTATTCAAGATGCAGATCTGGAATATGATCCTGCGGAAATCCCCGAGGTGATCGCACCAATCCTTGCGGGTGTCGCGGATGTGGTGTACGGCAGTCGGTTCCTGGTCCGCAAAGCCACACGTGTCCTGTATTTCTATCACTATTTGGCTAATATCGGCCTGACGTTTCTTTGTAATTTATTGACAAATAGAAACATGACTGATATTGAGACTTGTTATAAAGCCTTTCGCAAAGAAGTTATTAAACCCCTGTGCTTGACGAGCAAAGGGTTCGGAATGGAAGTTGAAATCACCGCCATGGTGTGTAAGACTAAAGCCCGAACCTATGAAGTCCCCATCAGCTATTATGGTCGGTCATATGAGGAAGGCAAGCACATTAGCACCTGGGACGGTGTGATGGCATTATGGTATATTGGGTACTACAACCTCATCAAGCCACTATTCCCCAGTTATCGCAAATATATACAAGACGTGAACTCCGCGTTAGCCGCGAAATGTGAGACCGTATCCCCCCCGTTTCCGGTGGGCCATGCTCAGTGAAAGTGGTTGCCCGTGGCTGGTATTCGCCGATGACTGGGGACGGCACCCATCGAGTTGCCAGCATCTGATTCGGTGCGTATTGCCGACGCGAACGGTGACTTGGGTCAACACGATCGGCACTCGCCCGCTTCGGTTGGACTGGTCTACCGTTGCACGAGCAGCGGGAAAACTACGGAGTTGGACCCGACCACGACCCCGTGATCATGTATCCATACAGACAACCGCCCCAGTTGTTCTCTCGCCGAAAATGTGGCATTCGTTTCGATCGGATTTTGCACGAAAACTCAACCGTCGTTTGCTTGTGCGATCCTTACACCCCATCATCACAGCCCAACCGCAACCCCCCACTGTCATTACAACTCTGCCAATCACGGCGGATCTGATCGGCGCATTTCCTGCCATACGCTGGGTGTATTATTGCGTTGATGATTTCACTGTTTGGCCAGGTTATGATGGCGAAACGATGCAACGCATGGAGCGAGACTTAGTTGCAAATGTTGATACCATCATCTGCGCCAGCGCAACGCTCCAGGAACAGATGCGCAAATTGGGGCGTGATTCTCATTTACTAACACATGGCGTTGATTTGGGTTTCTGGCAGCATCCGACTATTCCCGTATCCAATCCATTTTGGCAGAACCTGGAACCACCCTATATCCTCTTTTGGGGTGTGATTGATAAGCGCATGGATACTCGGTTTCTTCAAGTACTATCGAAACAATTGGATTCCGGTACGATTGTCTTGGTCGGGCCACAGGAAGACCCGGACCCTGCTATATTCACGATTCCTCGTGTTGTTGTGCGACCGCGTGTGTCATTCGATCAATTACCCAGTTTGGCCGCAACGGCTTCCGTGTTAATCATGCCCTATGCGGACATACCCGCCACCCAAGCAATGCAACCCTTGAAACTGAAAGAATATCTGGCCGCTGGCAAACCCACAGTGGTGCGTGATCTGCCCGCGACTCGCCCTTGGGCGGAAGCGGCGGATGTGGCGACTACGCCAAACCAGTTTGCGGATCTAGTCTTGACGCGGTTGAAGACAGAATTGCCGGAAGCTCAGGCCATTGCGCGTGAAAAGCTATCTCATGAGAGTTGGCCTGAGAAAGCGAGACAGTTTGTAGAATACATTGAAGCAAAGTAAAATCGTGTATTTCACGATTCTACACGATCTCATTTCCATGCTCATGAACCATATCAGAAGCCTCTATTCCCCTGATATGGTTCACCTCTCAATCATTACTTCTTTATCAGATCCAATACTCCACCCGATTGCTTGTATATGGTGTTAAGTGTCACGGTTTCTTTTTGGAATCGCTCTGATGCAGAACGCACCGTTACCCGTTTGTTAGCCGTGAGTGTCAGCAGTTGCGGGACATCGGCTACTTCCAACAATCCGAATCCGAAGACTTCGGGTGTTTGGGCATATGGCCGATCTTCTTCGATCACTTGTTTGAGGCTCCCCAAAGGGTCCGTCAAATCGAGTCCGGCAAATGCCTCGGGAACCGCGGCGGCGGCAGCCATGCCCACCAACCCCGTGCGTGGGCCGATCGTGGCGAGTGACACCGATGGACCGCCGCGTTCCGCCTTCAGCCAGTGCGCAACCGCCAGCACCTGCGATACCTGAATACCCAACGGTCGCTCACCAACAGCGCCCATGAGCAGAGCATACAACCAACTACTTTTGAATGTCGGCTCCCGCTGCTCCCCGGCTGGGAAAATCGGGTCCGATTCTCCTAGCAAAAGTGGATCGAGTGTCAATACGCGATACCCATCCGCCAGAAGTCGCGTCACCTCCGTTTGCGCTGCTTTGCGTCCACCGTCTGCAAGTACGATGATGGATTTCGTAGGCGAGCCGCGTGACAATTCCACGGCGGGAATGGTCCAATCTCGCCCCAGACGCAACCGCCAGTTGGCTACTGTCAGATCCCCAATGACTTCCGCGCCCGCCGGGTCGGCTTGAACTGGGTACTCATGCAGATGTAGGACCGCCCGCAATTGGGTTTGCTTTTCGGTCTGCCATTTTTGGCGGGCTTCCGCATCGGTGGGCGGCGTTCCCGCACGCGGCAACTTGGATGCAATGCTCAGAGCCAAGCTGTTGAAGTTTTGGTTCTTCTCAGGCAATGGGATGTCCAATTCCGCCGGGGAACGGACTTCCGCATCCGATGGGATTTCCTTCCAACTGTAAGTCTTCTCGTTCGGATAGAAGAAATCGCCAACCATTCGGTAAAACGCTTCGCGGTTGTCCTGCTCGTAGTTATGGTTACCCGGAACATGATTGATGTGCGAACGAATGGCTTGAGGCTGCTGAAAGAGTTGGAAAATCGGTTCCGCGGCGCGCAGCAGCGGTGGCAGAGCATAGCCTGCCTCGAAACAGCATTGATCGGCCGCATTAAAAGTGAGCAATGTTGGCCGAGGAGCCATCATGGCGGTGAGGTGTGCATAATCGGCCACAGTCGCCAAGTCGCTCGGGGTTTGTTCGGAATCACCAAGGTCTTTCGGATGGCGTGAGCGGGTGAAAAAACTGCTGTAGCCCGCAACCGGATTGGACAGCGTGACACGCGGGTCCAAACTGCTGAAGAAGATTGACTGCCAACCACCGCCCGAAACGCCAGTGACGGCGGTACGTTTCGGGTCGGCGTTCGGATGGGCAAGCAGGACATCCAGGCCACGCTGTTGGGCCAAGAAGTGAACCGCGATTCCGGCTGTGCCGCACAGGTCCAACTGATTCAAGGACGCATGCGAGAAGCCGGGACCGCGGAGTTGACCCATACCAACCCATTCCACATTCAGGGCCAACATCCCCCGTTTGGCCAGATTGATACAACGTATCTGCTTGTATTTTGCAGCTTTGCCCACGCCGTCGTGGCCATTGACATTCAAAATGGCAGGCACTCGGCCTTTTAGGTTCTCGGGCTCGTACAGCAACGCGGGGATGAACAACCCCGGCACCGCTTCGTATCGCAGTTTCTTGATCTTATATCCTGGCCCACCCGCGATCGTTTCCAGATACTCGATGCGGGGTTTGGCATCCCGCCACTGGGCGGCCTCGCCTCGAAAAACGACTTTGGCCAGAACGTCGGCCCGCATCTGATCGGCGAGTTTCTGCCATTCCGCCGCAGTTTGCACGGTCGGCATGCGTTGGATGCGGGCTTCGCAGAACTCCACGGCTTCGTGGATGGGTTGACGCAAACCCACCAACGGTTGTGCGAGAATCTTGGCCAGATCCGGTTCCGCGGCGGAAACCGTGAGCGGGCAAAGCAAGAGCAGCGGGAGAGTGTAACGCATGGATTCCATCCGGTTAGCGACGAATTGGACCAAGATGCTTGTCGAGAAAGTCAAAAGACCCTTTACAGTAATTGCGATGGCCACCGACCGAAAATTCAATTGTGGTCCGTTCAGGGATTTTTAACCGATTGGCGTACAAATACCGGACTTTAGCATACTCGGATGCCACCCACGGGTCGATGCCGACACCGTCATCGTGGCCACGTTCGACCATAAAGGCACGCGGAGCGATCAGCGCCGCCATCTCGGCATAATTGAACGTATGACCGAGATTATATTCACCGATCTCGTATTCTTTCGTGAACATGTAACTCGCCCGCAGATCGAGTGAGACAATTTTGCCGATCCACTCATTGAAGTCGCCAGAGCAGACGACCGCTTTGTACCGTTTCTCCAAGGCCGGAACCCGCATGGCCGTTTTGCCGCCGTAACTCAGGCCGTAGAAACCGATTCGGTTCACATCCACATTGGGGAGTGTGGAGAGCCAATCCAAAACAGCCCCATGTTGTGCGACGATAAAGCTGAAAAGCGAGAGCTTGACAGCGTTCGCCTTCCGCTGGACCTGACGAAAGTGATTGTCGTTGTAAGTCGGGTTCTGCGGACTGAAGACAATGTAACCTTTTTCAACCAGTTTACGGGCAAACTGATCGTAAACTGGCCGCTCTTCCGGGTCGATCGTTTTTCGCGGAGTGCCGCTGAGTCCGTGCTGGCAAACGACAACGGGTCGCTTTTCGCCGGGTTTCAGCCCCTTCGGTAACAGCACAATCCCGTAGGCGAACACATCAGGGTGCAGATCGAGAACCACTTCATACCCGGTAAATTTCGGTTCATCATACACTTGCCGGGTGCGCGGATTGAGCGGCAGCGTGGGTACAGGCAATCGGCCAATAATCTCTTCATGCAAATGTTTGCGATACGGTTCACACGATTGATCCCAAGCGGCCAGTGAGGTGGCATCCGCTTTCTGGAAGTAGGCATCTCGGACGAAATCACTTTCTCGCCAGAGTTTCTGAATCAACGTCACCAGTTGATCAAATTGCCGTTTGTGTCGGGGTTCGGGATCGAATTTTCCCCGGCGATCCGTTGGTGGGTCGGTCACGTCAGCAAGTGCCACTTCAGGGCCGGAGAGTTCGACCAAAAGAGCTTGGATGGAATTGTCCAATCCTGGCCCCGTGAATGGGGATGCTTTTCCTTTTCCCGTATCCGCCACGATGAAATGGCTACGCTTTTGGGGGCCATTCCAAGCGGCCACGGCGGGTTGCATAGCACGGGTCATTTCGGCCTGCGCCACGGCTGGACTAGCCATCGCGAAGGAACCGGGGGCGGCTCCTGCACGGTTAGCACGCGGTTTGGGTGGACCATCAATCGTAAATGGGGACCATTCCACAATCGCGGAGCGTGGGAAGATCAACTTCAGCGCATCCCCATCGCCGAACTCGGTCAGTAACCCCCAGACATTCCGATAAATCGGCTCATCCGCCAGATGTTCACGCGGACCAAACGAACCACTGATGACGGCAGCTTCAATCCGAGTATCGACAGCGGCTGAATACATCGCAATCAGGCCACCCTCGCCATAACCGAAGACACCGACCGGGGTTTTGTCTTTCCCGCTGCGTTGGAACCAATCCACGGCGGCCAGCACTTTTTGCACTTCGTAACCGAGGAGTGTGCGGCCCATCTCGAAGGCCATGCGGTAGATGAACTCCCGGTGAGGCTGATTCGTCCAGCGATTGAACCGAACACTGCCTGAGTATGTATCTTTCCGATCAATGAGTGTCGGCACCAAAACTCGGCACCCGGACGCGGCAAGACGGCGAGCATAGTGCGATGCGTTCGGCAATCCTTTGGCCAACCCGACGATCTGTTCGGGTGTCTGATCCGCATCGGGGATGGCGACGATGTTGGCAATCGCCTTGCCGCCTTTCGGTTCGAGGAGCAACCCTTCCGCATCCAAGCCCGGCAGCACCGCCCAATGTACGGCACGCACGGTGAAGTCATCGGACACGGCCACGAGTGAAGCGGAATCAGGGCCACCCACGAATTGCAGATTCGGCGTAACCCGTGCATCCCCAACACCCAGCAGTGCCTTTAATCGTTGACGATTCGGCTCCACCGATCGGAGGTACGCCGCAGGTGAGGAATAGTCCGGCTTCCACTTTTCCTGACGTTTCTGGACGGAATCCGCAATCGCACGATCCAGATAAGTATGAAGCCCATCAATCATTTTCGCGGCCAGATCCCCTTCCCAGTCAAGCGGTTTCGTACCAGGAAGCGGGTCCGCGGCCAGCGTTGTACCCCAGCAGGCACCCAGAAGAAGCAGGACACTGGCCATCCAGCCAAAAACCGTGGGGGATTTCACGCGGAAGACTCCAATGTGGTGAAACTTCTGGGGCGATGCGTAGTCGATTCTCAAAACAGTTCGCGAACAGGTTCCGCATCCACAACCCGCACGGGGTCGCCCTCGGGGCCAGGAATGGTGGTTGCCGATGTGATGCCCAGCGCATGATAGACCGTAGCGACCAGTTCTGGCGGAGTCACGGGCCGCTCCGCGGGTTCGCCACCGAACCGATCCGATGCGCCGATCACTCGGCCACCTTGCACGCCGCCACCGGCCAGAAGAGCCGACCAGCAGCGTGCCCAGTGATCCCGACCGCCGTTCGCGTTGAGGTGCGGGGTTCGGCCAAACTCGCCCGTGGCCACAACCAGGGTCCGGGCGAGCATCCCACGCGATTCCAGATGCTGTATCAGTTGCGAGAACAACGCATCAAACATCGGGGCAACGGTGTCCCGGTAGTCGCTGAGTGTGGTATGCAGCGACCCTCCCGCCGCGTGACAATCCCAAGAAGGAGCATCGAAGACTGTGGGGAACATATTGATGGTGAGGAACCGGGCACCATTTTGAATCTGGCGGCACGATACATTCGCCCAGTTGTCGGCTTCCTCAGTCTCCGCGAGCGGAATGAGCGGAGAACTCGTCAAAAATCCACCCGAAAACCCTCGACTGGCCACCATCCCCGTATCGACATCCCGGCCACCTGCGATTTGCCATGCAGGGCAACCGTTGCGTTCTCCCAGCAGATACCCGACCACGACTCCCAGGTGCGGCCAGGCGGGGCCATCCCCCACCAGTTTGCCAGTCTGAAGCAGTTGGAAACCGGCCTCGTGAACCGGCGGCGCGGTGTGATGCAGAGAACGAATCAGTGAAAATTGCTCGGAAATGGCTGCCAGTTTGGGGAAAAGTTCAGAAACCTGGACTCCCGGTGTCCGAGTCGGAATCGGCCGGAACGGTCCGCGCACGGTGGCAGGTGCAGTCGGTTTCGGGTCGAACGTATCGACCTGACTCGGACCACCAACCAGATTGACCCAAATGACCGCATCAGCAGTAGCCAGCGCTGACCCCGTTGTGATGGCGGCGGTGGCGGTAGCCGCGGTCAAAGTCGAAAACCCCGCTGTGGCCAGAGCGGCTGTTTTCAAAAAATCGCGTCGGGAGGCATCAAGTTTGGTCATGATTCCGCTCCTGGCGGCGGAGTGAATGATGGAGAGGATTGATGGCATCGTACCGGGATCACACCACGACGCAACCGAAAACAGTGTGGGTTAATCACGGAGGAATGTCGATTCGGGTTGCGGTTGATACTTCACCGCCAGATGCGGCGTGGACAATCGCTTTCCGTTCTGGGCTAATGAGGTCATCCCCGCGGTCACTAACCCAGAGGTCAGCAGTGTGCGTTCGAGTGGATGAGCCGGTTTTCCGGTCAAAAATGTTTGCTCGGCCTGAGCCATCAACGCAGTCGAATAGGTGACGTTGGGGCGTGGCGGCAAGTGGAACAAGGTCGAAAACGGTTCCGCTCGCCCCTGCACATGGGCCGCGCAACTGAAATCTTCCACCACACCGGAAAGCAGTAGCATCGTGGCTTTCAGACCATCCGTGTATTCGATTCGATAGGCCACGGGTTCCCGCGCACTTTGCCGCATCTGCTCGAAGGTGGGGTGACGATGGCTGAATTGCCCGTGCTGTACGAGCGTCTGCGATCGGCACAAGCACGCCTCGAACAAGCGTGCATCCCAACCGCCCGCCGACCAGGAACCTGCTTGCATCGCTTTCCAAAAGGCTTCACCGCGGTAGGCCTGAATCGCTTGCACGCCGGTTTCCCCGCCTTTGCGACGTTCCGCCAGACATTGCATCATCTCCAGAGCGTGAAAATCATAATGATCGACGCGACTAAACCCCACACCGACGAGTTCTGTAATCTCCGCGCCAAGCGGCATTTCCACGGAAGGCATTCGCCAAGTGTGGGGCAACGATGATCCCGCGATGAACGGAATCTTCATCTTTTTCGAGATGGCCACCATCTCTTTTGCCCAGTCCCAGTTCCAGGAAAGATGCTTGTCGTTGAACATCGGCACGACCCGGCCATCCGCCGCCATGACATCGGTTGCCTGTTTGAAGAATTCGTAGCGGGGGTATTTCTTCTGGCCGATGTCACTGAGAGGGTATTCCCCGTGTTCACCGATGGTGAGAACGGCATCAACGGCCAGTTGTTTACCACCGCATCGGAGCGTTTCCGCAATCGTCGGATAGATCGTGAATCCAAACTCTTTGGCACGCGCTCGACTGACATCATTCTGAGGAACTTGATCGACATAAGCCGATACCACTTCAAACGGTGGATGATGCCATTGGCCATGAATCGGGTAACCATGCAGGAACCGTTCGGCCATGTGCCAGGCGTGACTCCCCGGATACCACACGGTAGTAATCACGGCGAGTTTCTTCCGTGGTGTGGCTGCGGGAGCCGCACGGGCCGAAGCGATGGGAACCGTCGATAGGAACGGCGTGGCAGCAGTCGTTCTCAGGAAACTACGACGATCCGACATGGTGGAACTCCGCGGAAATGCCTTCCAGGGTGAGAACCACAGGCTAACCGACATCGCCATCCGGTCAAGCAGGAACTGAGAATTTCCCCCATTCCCCATTCTGAACTGGCGGATCGGGTGTACCGCTCAGTTGTCGTATCAGTACCGGATGGCGAACCCGGTCCCGGTGAAGAAATCATCGGCCGCGCGGTTCAGCCCCACACCAGCCCGGAAATCCAGTTGGAAGTTCGGTGTCACGCGGTAAACCACTCCGCTGTTGAAATAGTGTTGCGGAACCACCCCCGGTGCCGTAGCCCCTACCGGATAAAAGGCAAACCATTCTGTATACGCCCCGAGTTTCTCGGTCAGACCATAACCAATCGTGAACGATTGTGCGCATTCGACATATCCCTGTTTGTTTTCATCAATCACGCGATTGGCCTGGAAACTTCCCCCGACACTCAAGCGATCCTCGATCACATCCCAGCCACAAAGCAGGTTCAACCCCGGAAGCACCCGGCCCGAGGTGAAGTCTCGGTGTCCAGTAGGAATCTGCGATTGAATAATCAAAGCTGTTTCTGGGAATAGCCCATGCTGCTCCGCAAGAGCGAGTTTGGTTCCCAGGTATAAATCCTCCGCACCACCGGGACTGAATACACCATTGGACGTGTTCGCTCGCACATTGCCGAAGTTCTGCCCGATACGAAACTCAAACCAATCCGCGAGCAACCCCGCACGGAGTAGGACTTCTGGGTAGGAATGGGATGTCATGGTCACACCGCCCAAACGATCGCGGACGAAAGTATACCCACTTTCCAACTGCACTCGACCCCGTCCCACGGTGGAACTGGCCTCGGTGAAGTCCGGGCGATCCGTGGCCAGCGGCTCCTCGGCCTCGGGCCGCGTCGTGGGCGATTTTGGGGGAGATTCCATCACTTTCTCTTGGCCGCCCGCCCAAGTCAGTAGCGTTTTTGGCCGTTCACGGTTCCCTGTCGGTTTCTCATTGCCCATCGC
>JAIXLE010000020.1 GCA_026931725.1 Bacteroidales bacterium | reverse complement strand
CGTTGGGTTTACAGACGGCGAGCAAAAGAGGATAAGTTTGAAGCTGTCTCACTCGGTCGGAGTGAGATGCGAACTCGCGGGGTGGAGTGTTTGCGGAGTCTGTCTCATCTCAAAATGACTGGAAAACAAGCGGTTTGCTACGTGTCTCATGGGACATGCTCTCCTCGCGGAGAGCAACCGGGTTCGCAACGGGTGTCACTCGGGGAGCTTTTTGGACGGTTATGCGAACCAAGCCGTCCATCGGTTAACACAGCGGAGCCGTTCTCTACACAGGGGACGGCTCTGTTTGTCGTTTCCGGGCCTGAAGTTCCGTCGTCCGGGCCGCTTCCGCCACCGAAATCGAAGCCCCGGTCGGGCCGGACTTCCGGGAACAGCCGCATGGCGTAGCTGCCTGTACGGGCTTCCCGGTCGATGGCCCCCAGTTCAATGACCTCGATGTAGTGCTGAAGCAACTGCATCTGCTCCTCCGGCGTCGCCGACTGGAGCAGTTCTCCGATGTCCTGCCAGGTTTCCAGGAAGGACTGGGCGTCGTCGCTGACCCGCTCGACAGGGGCCTGCCGCTTGGCGATGTCGGTCAGGTTCTTCTTGATCTGCCCCTCTTCCTCTTCGAGCCGTTCCAGTTCCGTCTGGACGCTGGCCAGCCCTCTCGCCCCGAGGCTCTTTAGAACCTCGACCAACCGCCCGATCTCGGCATGGACCTGGGCGAGCCGACGCCGGGCCAAATCTTCGGCCTCCCGCAGGCGCTCGGCTTCGCCGCCGAGGCAGGCCAGGGCTTCCTGAACGATGCGGTCCCTCGCCTCGACCATCCGGCCAATGTCGGAAATCCGCCCGATGATGGCGTTCTCCAACGCCTCCGCCGGGATGCGGGACGAGTTGCACGAATACTTGCCGCCTTCGTGATTCTGGCGGGTGCAGACGTAGTAATAATTCTTGTCAGTACGACCGTGGGCTGACGCTCCGACCATGTGCGCCCCGCACTGGCAGCGCAGGATGCCGGAAAGCAGGTAGACCCGGCCCTTGGGCTTTTTGAGATTCATGTTCCGCACCAGCATCTTGCCGATCTGAAGTTGCACGCGGTCGAACTGCTGCTGACAGATGATTGGTTCATGGCAGTCCTCCCTGACCGAATCTCCCCATCGAATCTGGCCGAGATAGATCGGGTTGCGAAGCAGGCCGATGACCTTTTGCTTGGTGAACAGGTTGCCGCCACGGAGCTTGTCGGCACGCGTGCGGTAGGTCGGCAGGCGGATAACGAGGTCGCTCAGGTGACGTGTCACGGCACCGGCGGAACCGAGTTCCTCGAACTTGTCGAAGATGCGGCGAACGATCTCCGCCCCTTCCGGGTCGATCTCCAGCTTGCCCGGATCGTCCTTTACCGAACGGTAGCCAAGCACATGGCCACCGTTCCATAAGCCGCGGTCGGCCCGGTCCCGCATGATCGAGAAGGTTCGCTCGGCGGTCATCTTTCGTTCAAGCTGGGCGAAAACCATGATGAGTTGCACCATTGCCTCGCCGGTCGGCATCGAGGTGTCGAACTTCTCCCGAAGCGAGATGACATCGACTTCGTGTTCGGCAAACAGCGCCCATAGGTCAACGAAGTCCTTGAGGCTACGGGTAATCCGGTCGAGCTTGAAGCAGATGACAAGATCGACCTTGCCCGCCGCAATGTCGCGTTTCAGCCGTTGAAGTTGCGGGCGGTTCTGATCCTTGGCGCTCTTGCCCGCATCGACATAGAACTCCAGCGACTCGACCTGAAGGTTCTCCCGCCGCTTGCGGAACTCGACCTCCTGCTCAATCTCGTTTTGCTGGGCGAGCAGGCTGTCGCCTTCGGTGGCCTGACGCTGCGACGACACACGCACGTATCCGGCAATCCGCAGTGGCCGTTCCTCCCGTTTCTTGCCAGATTTTCGCATTCGCGCACCGTACTTTCAGAAATGACTTCCAAGGCTGCTTAGGTTGACATCCGCGAGCGGCTATTGTAGCGGATCAGCCCTTCGGCTTCACGGAGGTGCGAGCCATCCGCGCCAGGATGCCTGCGATGAGCCGAAGCCTTCCGGCCTCCCTGGCTTCGGGACTCGACTGGGCCAGCGGGTGGTTCTCATTGGCCGGAAGGGAATCGTCGAGCCGCACATCGGCATGGACCGGAAGCCGCGAACGTCGGCGCGGAACGTGGTCGGCAACCGGCTTGCGCCGGCCATTCGCCTTCCTTCCGTTCTCGTGGTTGTCGCCGTTCATGGTTCCATTCCGCTGCTCTGCCGCCGGCTCACATCACCGGCGTGCTTCAATACTCACCTGGGTTCACTGGGACTCACTGGACGGGCAAAAGCCCCTCGCGCCGAAAGCGTTCCAACTCCTGGTGCGAGATGGCCCATGACGCATATGCCCCTCGCCCGCTTTGTTTCTTTTCCGCCCGGATGCGTCCCAGGCGGCACCACTGGCGGCAGGTGAATTCCGACCGGCCAACGAGGCGGGCGAATTCTTCCACCGAGTACCACTCCCTCGCCTGCTGGCCTTGAACCAGCACGGTCAGCATCGCCTCGATACGCGATAGCCTGTCTTCCAGCGTCATGGCCTCATCTCCTCGCCATGCGGGTGGGTGATGACCCCGCCCACATGGCGTTTGGGATGGTGTCATTTCCTATCGTTCATGGCCCCGGTCACGTTGCCTGCGTTGCGGGGGTTGATCGTCGAGGGAGCGGTCCTGCTGGTCCTCGTAGTTCACGCCCTTTTCCCATAGCGGCAGATGCGTGGCGTTGCCTCGCCATTCACGATGAAGCCGCTTCATCTCCTCCAGTGACGGCATCTCGTCGCCGTCCCACTCTCGTTCATTGTTCATGGAGCACCTCGCTTCCTGGAAATGCGGGGGAGCGGTTGCTTCCCCCTGAAGTCAGAGAAACACGTCTACGCCTTGTCCTTGCCGCCGAGCATGACGGCCAGCATGGCACCGAATGCGACCAGCAATGCGCCCAGGAACGTCGTGGCCATCGCATTGCTGGTCTTCTGATCCACGTTCGCCTTCAGGCCCAGTTGTCCTCCCGGCAGGCGAAGCTCAACCGGTGCTGTGCTGACCGGCGGCGCGTGGGACACAAGGCTCTGCGCCATGACGATACCGTTCGCATCGGTGCGGCATTCGGCGATGGAAGCGTCCTGATCGACGCGCATCAGTGCCCTGGGCGGCGGGATCGTGACCATCTCCGGGCACTTAAAACACTGGAAGGACTCCCCGGCGGCAGCCCCATCGGCCACGATGGGACAACCGCAGTTCTGGCAGAAAAACTTGACTGTCGTTTGCATGATGAACCGTTTCCTTTCGGGTAAGAGAAGTCAGACACAAGAAACCCGTTAGCTATCTCCCGAGCAGCCAACGCCGGAGATAATGCTTCGCCACAGCGGCAGCCGCCCGGCCTGCGACCACCTTCGCCACCTTGGCCGCAGTGTTGCCTTCGCCCTTCGGAGGCGGCGCAGCCGGCATGACGAGTTGCGGTTCTGGCGCTACCTGTGCGATGACGCGGCCATCGTCCTTGGACAGCACGACGGAAGCAGCCGCGGACTCCGCCGCCGCCTTTTCCCTGTCCTTGGCTTCCTGCTCTCGCTGCTTGCGTTTCGCTTCAGCATTTAGCGCGACAAGCATGACGATGAGGCTGAAGAACCCCACCGGGATCATCAGCAGCATGGTCAGGGCGAACATCACTTCGTTGAAAAAGTTCTCGATCATCGCTCCATCTCCTTGTTCTGTTGTTGTTGTTGCTCGACCTCAGCCGACATGGCCTGGTCTTGCGAGTGGTCGTACTTCCCATGCACCGTGCCCAGGTCCTGGTTGACCATGTACTGCGTGGGATTGCCCGGCGAACCGGGTTCCGCCGCGTGTTCGGGCCGTCCGAAGAACGACTCATGCACGCTGGATCGCACATCCTTCACGGCTTCGCGGCCCATCGCCGCGAGCTGGCCCGCCAGGGACGGCTGGGATTCCACCCATTCCCGGCGTTTGGCGAGCATCTGCTGCCACAGGGGGACGTTTTCCGAAGGGTTTTCCGTGGCCATCGAATCAATCTCCTTTCACGGTTGGGGTGAGTTAAAAGCGACCGGACTTGTAGCGCTCGGCCAGGTACTGCATCTCGACTTCCTGATCCTGCATGGCCTGCATCCGGCGTCGGGCGAGCTGCGCCGTCACATGCTCGACGAACAGGATCGAAACGAAGCCCGCCATCACGAACAGCCCGAGCGGCTGGTTGAACTGGTAGAGAACCCCGCCGACGCCGAAACACAGGAAGGCATCGACGCCGCGAGCGTTAAGGTCCGACACGCGGGGAAACAAACGCTTCGACACGAAGGGATAGCCGGCATAGCGGCTATGAATGACGACGCCCCGCCGCCAATTCAGGTACTGGTTGACGCGCTGGCACGCGACGGCGGCGAACCACAGCAGCAGGAAGATGAACATGGGGTAGCACTGGGCATAACTCCCCCAGAACAGCATCATCAGCACGGTGAACAACCCCGCCAGGCCAATGCCCTCGCGTCCGAAGTCCTTGCGGATGAACACCAGCATGGCCAGGGCATGGGCATACATGGCGAAGTAGGCGGCGTTGAAACTCCCCGCCATCGTCAACTGATCGCCGGGGCCTTCATTGGGATAGTGCGGCATGTGATTCTCCTTGGCTCTTGAAGCCGGGTTGATGGAAACAAGACGTTGCGACTTCACAACCGCTGATCGAAGCTGGTCTTGATCCAGTTCTGACCGTTGGCGAAGGGAACTCCGCTACGGACCACGTAGCAATCGCAGATGAAATCGTTTTCAGGGCCGCCGGTACGCAGGCCGTGCATAAACTCATTGGCCTGGAGCGTGGACTCATAGGACTGGCTGAAACTGCCCGAGTAACGGCTCTCACCCATCAGTTCGCCGAAGGTGCTATCAGCGGGCGTCATGGAACCGCCGGAGAATCGCTGAAGTGACCGCCCAATGAGTCCCGAAGCCCACTGAGCCGTTTCCAAGTCACCGAGAGCGTGAAACACCTTGGTGGAGAACCCAGCCAGCAGGGCATCCACGGAGTGCTTGCCCTTGTCGCCGCCAAGCGCGGCGTAATATCCCGGCAGGCTCTGGCTCAAATAAGCGGCGCTGCCAAGATGGCTGCGGCACTGGGCCATGTACTGGGCATGGAACGACGTAACCGCCCCTTGGGCTTCGTCGATCCAGATGATGACTGGATTGGCGTCCGGTCCGGCCACGCGGCGGAGAATCGCCCGTTGAACAAGATAAATCCATCCTCCCGCAACGAAGCGCCCGATGTCGCTCCATTCTGATGCGGCGAGGTCAATTAAGATCCACCGCCCCGCAAACAGATCGTCCGGCGTGACGTTGGTCGTGGTGCTGACGAGTTCGCGCACCAGACCCGTGTTGAACACATGCAGGATGCCCATGACGCCGGTGAGAATGGACGACCGGGTTCGATCCGCCATCGCCGGAAACTCGTCCACCCAGTAGCTGCGGGCGAGTTCGTAATCATGCTGCTCAAGCGGCGTCTTGGGAGATTCGTAAGCCGCCCGCAACGCATGATTGTGGAAGCCATCAAGCCAGGATTCTCGATGGAAGTCGTCCGGCGACATCGCCGCCGTGGCGATGAATTTTTGCAGTTCAGGAGCCGTGAACTGCCCCTGAGCCAACTTGATCATTTCGATGGCATTGAACAGGAGGCGTTCCTGCTCCCGTTCCCAGAAATCGCTGTCCTCACGGCCACTCTTGTCGCTGGATCGCAGGCTTTCGCCGATGGTCATCAGTGTCTGGGTGATGTTGCGGGTATGTCCTCCGCCCTGATTCATCTCGTAGGCGAGGAAGTTAAACCTCAGCGGTTGATCCGGCGCAAAGATCAGCAAATCCTCCCGGCGACCGGCCTCGGTGAAGAGAGCCTCCCACATCGCCCGGTCCTCGCCCTGTTTGGCAGCGATGATGATGCCTCCACAACCCACCAGCATTCTCAAAATGGCCCGGGCAAGCGCCCTGCCCACGGCACTGGTTTTCCCGCTGCCGGTCCGGCCAAGAATGGCCAGGCCGTTCAAGAGATCGCGGAGGGTGAGGATGTTGTCGGCGTCCCAGTACAGCAGCACCTGGTCGAGCTTGTCCCTGGGCGGCTTCCGGCGAATCCCACGCCGTTTGTCCTTGAAGTTGCCAATCGCCGCATGGGTCAAGAGCGCCAGGCCGCCGATGCCGCCGACCAGGATGTGCGGTTCGTGCTGCGGGCCTCCATACTCCGCCAGGAAGGCGGCCAGGCTCAACGAGCCAAGTCCGGCACCGTACTGGATAAGCCGTCGTAACGAGAATTCAGGGGTCATTGGTCATCTCCTTCTTTGCGATGGTCGTCCATCGCGTCTGATGGTTTCCGGCGATTGAAAAACTCGGCGATGTAGCCGCTTGCCGCGTGGACCAGCATCAACAGCACAAGGATCACAAGCAGCGTGTAATGCTGGTGGCCGCCCGGTTCGTCACGCTCCGCCATGACGGCGAGCAGCACCACGATGGCCATGCCGGTGAACGTGTCGATCAGTTGGCTGAGGGAGAGCTTGGTGTTCATTGGCCCGCTCCCTTCTTGGCCTTATCCTTCATCACGGCGGAAAAGGTCTTCGCGTCAAGCGACTGTTCTCGCGCCTTGCGGGCTTCCTTCTGGGCTTCGGAAAGGGATTCGATGAAGTCGTCGAGTGAGAGGTCCGCGCCGGACACCGTGATCGAAACGCCCGACGACAGAGGACACACGATCCGCTTCATTCGCACCTGCGGCGTGTCGGCCTGCTTCGGTTTGCGAACACGCTTGGCGAGTTCGTCGCGGGAGGCACCGTCGAGAGCATGGTGCAACAGTTCAGACTGCTGGTCGGCAGGAACCCGGCTGATCTCGTAACAGGCAGCGATGCCGATACGACCGGCTTCGAGAGCTTGCTGTACCTCTGGGATACACCGGGAAGGAGAGAGGTACTTGGTGATCGCGGATTCGCTCAGATGCAGGTGCTCGGCCAGCGCCTTGTTGTTCCAGCCGGGATTCAGCCGCAAAAGCTCCTCGCAACCCTTATACTTCTCGATGTCCTTGAGGTCGGCCCGGTGAACATTTTCGGCCAACTGCACGACCTTGATCTGCGTGTCTGTCAGCGGTTCATCGGATATAATCACTTCGAGTTCGGTCATTCCCACGAGAGCGGCAGCCCGAAATCGCCGTTCTCCGGCAATCAAGGTTCCATCCGGCTTTGCCAGAACTGGCTGGATTTGTCGAACCTTCAACGATTCGCCCAGCGCGGGAAGCCCCGATTCGTCGAAGTGCCGTCGTACTTGTGGATTGAACTTGAACCAGGTCAAAGGTTGCTTGACGAGCTTCGCCATGTTGTTCTCCCAGGAATGCGGTGACTATTTGCATCTGGGAGAATCGTAAATCCGTCGAAGGGACATGTGGGGGCAGAGAACTGCCATCTGGAGGACATCTGTGGGCGAGGAAAGCGAACGTAGCTATGTGCTTCGGGCAGACGAAATCAGCCGCCTGCGCGTGCAGCGCGGGCTGTCACTTAAGGCATTAGCGGCTCAGGTTGATGTGAGCGCCAGAAATATGCGGAGGTGGATGAATGGCCAGCCCGCTTACATGTTCAACGTGGCCAGGTTGGCCGAAGTGCTGAAAACAACTCCGGACAAAATCATCGTTTCTGACGCATTACCAGATACACCTGCCCCTGCAACGCTAGCCCCTGCCAATGGGGTGCTCCCGTATCAGACGGTTGATACACCTCGGCTGCGTGTCACGGTATCTACCTTTGAGCTTGAGAGTTTCGACGCGCAGGCCCGCGAGGCGTTCGTCAAACAGATTCTCGAACAGTGTCATCTGAAGGGAGATGTCACCGTGGTGAGTGTCGCACCAACGAACAGCGTTCTCATCACGCTGGAACTCAGCAGGGAAGATGCCGACAGACTGGTGCGGGCATTCCTCCTGGACGAATTGTCCTCGCTGGGAATCACCCGGTTGCAGGACGACGCAACCGGAGAAGACATCACATCCGCCATTATCGACGGATTCCACTATGCTTCACCGAATGCGCCGATGCTCATCATTAAGGCAAAATATGGCACGCAAGCCCATCAGAAGACTGAACAAAGAAAAGAGGAAACAGACTGATTATCCAGCAGAATAGATGCCCCATTGCGCCCTTGGCGATGACCGGATAGTGGCAATTACCATTTGTAAATGAATCTCTGGCATGATAGTTCTGATTGGTGGGATGCAATGGCAAGGCAACCGCATTTACTTTCAACGAGAGGGGCGATGCGGGTGCGATGTCAGTTGCGGACTGTCGTGACGAACACAAAGCATGAGAAGAATGGATGCCGGTAGAAATCACACTTGAACTTTCCTCGGAGGAAGACGCCAAGAAGTTGCTCGCAATGTTTCATGAAGGGAAACTGGCCAATCTTGGCGTGACGGCAGTTGAACGCATCACACCGCCCGCATCGCCCCCTTCGCAAGAATCATGGTCAAAGGCTGAAGATGAACGCCGCGAGGCCACGAAACAGGCTGACTCGCCGCCCCGCAAGTAACCACCGCCCCTTCCGCCCAAAACACGCTATTTGCATTTCTTGCGAGGGAACCTCACAAGTAGAGTCGTAACGGACGCCAACGGATTTCTTGAATCGGAACTTCTTGACAGCATATCGCCCGCCAATTACTGCCGCGCACACTACCGTTATGTTCCATAGTAGGTTGGTGTCGTCGATTTGCATCATGACATAGAGGGCGATTGTTTTACTGTAAGCAGAGAATGTCCGTTTTGTTTCCAAACAGCACGATGCCTGTTGACCATCGGACTTGTTTCTGTGCCGAACCCCGCGTTGGGCGGGAAACTCGATGTAATGGAAAGAAGCGTGCTGGAATACACCGTCCTGCCAAATCAGCCGTCCAAACTGGAGCGGTATGAATTGATGCTGGAAACACTCGGCATCTCGAACGATACCGGGAGGATGGTCGCTACGGGTAGCGAAATCATACAGGCACTCAACAAAGCCCTGGAACTCGCACCACGGGCGAGAACCCGGCCCTGAAAACAAGAAGGGGGAAGCATCCCCCGCCCCGCACCGTCAAGGATCAGGCCGGGCGACCGGCACGGCTCCTCCCCGATTTTCCGCGCAAAACCTCGATCGAGCAGACCGTGTGCCCCTCCATGCCGTTCGCCCTTGACGGCGTTCCCCCTTTGTATCAATGGGCTTTCGCCCCCCCCTCCACCGAAAAATGCTACTTGTGTTTCGCGGAAGGGGGATTCATCAACAACGAGAAGCCGGTATCAGCATGGCTTTCACTGGTTGCTGAAGGAGAGGTTGGTTTTCCTGCCTCGCTGTTGAGGCAATGCTCACATCGCTCATACCCGCATTGGCCAAAGTACCGGTTGTCAGTAGGACGTGCTCACTGCGATAATAAACGGCACGGCGACAGCCTCTCGGACTCATCGTCCGGATTCAGCACCGCGTCCGAATGCAGGAGGTGCTGGTTTGGCGGGAGATCCGAGAACCTGTTCGCCACCGGACAGGAGCGTTCCCACAGGTGCGGCCCCCGCCAGCGCAATCGTGCCGGCGATGCCACTCGCCGCCTCGGACGCCATCTTTTTCACGCTTGGACTGAGATCGGAAGGATTCGTCCCCGCACCCGTCTTGCCTGGGCCCCTCTGTTCACGCTCCTGTTCCTCCATGCCGGCCTGCTGTCGGCGTAAGTAATCCGATACGCCGTGATGGCCTCCTTTCGTCGCCGCTTCAATGGCGGATGGGACGAACTTCTGGACATATTCCGCCCCGCCCGTCTCGACGAGAGCCTTGACCATCTTGCTATCACCATTTTCAGCCGCATTCCGCAGCGCATATTCGCCCCGCTGCACGACAAAATCCTTACCACCATGTCGGACCAATGTTTCCAGCATGGCGATATCGCCGTTATTCGCCGCCGTAACCAACGCGATACCTCCGTGCTCCATCAGAAACTCCTTGCCGCCCAGTTTCTGGGTCAGGAACTCCACCATTTCGGTCTGGCCAGCCTCGACCGCCGCTGCGAGAGCCAGCTCATTACTGTTGTCGAAACCCGCGCCACGCATCTCGATAATCGCGTTGGCCATCGCAATATCCCCGTTGGTTGCCGGTGTTTCTAATGGGGATCTTTTGTACAAGAGTTCCTTGCCGCCCAACTGCACGATCGTCTTCACCTTATCCACATGGCCATTGGCAACATTTTCGTCCAGTAATATGGCGAAGAGAGTTTTGTCCGGGACATTATCGCTCTTACGGACTGCAAGCAGATTGAGCACATCCGGATTGGCGCGATCGATGAGATCTTCCAGCAGCAGCTTGCCGCTGGTACGCATGGGAAATGCATCTGCTGCCACATCAGGGTGTTTCTCCAAGAGTTCCTTTACTTTGGCGGCATTGCCGATCCGTGCTTCAGCGGCCAGTCGCACCGAAGGTGGGATGGGGAAATGATGTTTCTTCGCGTCGTCGATCAGAAAGTCGGCTACCTCACGCGACGATGCATAGGCCAGTGCTGGAGGAGTTCCCCGCAGCGGCTCGGCTCCCGACTCTATCAGCGTCTGGACCATTTCCAAATGGCCTGTTCTTGCAGCCACTTGAACTGGGGTCATATGGTCGCCGTTGACACTTTTGTTGACATCGGCCCCGGCGGTGATCAGGGCTTTGACTGCTTCGACATGACCATTCGTAATGGCATAGAACAGGGCTCGATTGCCGCTGAGATCGGTGTCATCCACCTCCATGCCGGTGTTGGCCAGCTGCGTGACGATCGTGGGATCGCCGCGTTCCGCTGCCAAGTGGAGTACGTTTTTCCGACTAGAATTGAAGCCAAAGTTGTTGAGTATCTCCTGCCGGTCATCGGGTGGCAGTCGGTTCATACCATCCAGAATCGCTTCCACCACTTCGGGGTTGCCCATTTCGACCGCGTACACGAGTGCTGATTTGCCCGACTCATCGACTGCGACAAAAAGTAATTCATCGAGAAACTGATCATTCTGCTGGAGAAACTCTCGGGTGGCCTTGGGGCCAGCTAAAATGGCTTCGCGAATATCCTGATGCTTGTGCTGGTTACTGCCGATTCCCATCGTCTCCTCCTAATCTTCTATTTCATTCTCTTGGCTGCGATCTGCCGGTCAGGCTTGAGCATGTTGACCGGACCGAACATGCGGTCCGGCACCTGGCTGGAAAATCGTCCACAACCGAATTGGGAGCAGTGTCATTTCCCGACCCCCGGTTGCGGTTTGCGTGCCTGTGGCAGATTCGGTTTCGAAACTGATGTCGATTCCTCGCCAATCTTGAAATCGCCTCCTAGCAATCCACCGGCGACCACGCTTATACTCATATCACTTCTCACTGCTATACATTAATCATTACATTCTAATCCATCAGACATTTCAGGAGTGTTAACATATTGTGACAATCGTATTGGTGCGTTCGTCGCGCGTTGCTGTGCGTGGACAACCCGTTGATATTCCATGAGGCTCGCCCATGTCATCCATCGCATCAGACAGGACCGCGGCCCCTCATGCTATGAACTGTGAAACGCGGGCGCGTGTTGCGCAAGCCAATGTTTCAGGGCATCCTGTGTCTCGAATTCCCCAATCTCGATGCTGTCGATGGTCGGCCCCTGATCGCCGATCTGCCGAATGTCCTTCTCGCTCATCTCCCGCACCCAAAGGACGCGGTGGCGTTGCAACCCCGCTCGGATCAGGTCGATACCGGAATCCTCAACGGGTCGGTCGAGATTGCTGCCCCGGATCAGCACCAGGTAAATCTGGTCCCCGGAGAATTTCAGCAGCAGGCCCGCTGAAGGGTCGAAGGTCATGGTGCCGAGCCAGTTGTAGTTCAGCCAAACACCATTGCCGTTCCTGAACCGCACTTCCAGGGCATCGGCCCGGTCGCGGACGCCACGCATAAAGCCGAAAGCGGCACATGCCCCCTCTCCGCCTTCCGGCGGCCTGGGACCGCTCCCGGTAAGCTTGCCCGCCAGGTGCGGGTTGGCGTTGAGCCGGTTCTGATGCGGCGAATGACTATCGAGCATGGTCGTTCTCCCGGTCGCGCGTCATCTCTCGTGAAGCCGTCGGCATGGTAAATTCCGGCGCAACCGACCGGTTCAGTCCCAACCTGTGATTGGCAAGGACTCTGGAGGAGGACTTCCCATCCCCGATCTTGGAATCGACCAGTTCCGTTGCCGTGAGCGATTTGCCCGCCCGCTTCGCCGCCTTGAGCAGTTCCAGGTGATCGTCGGTGAAGATCACCGCCTGCTCCTTGCCGCGAGTGACGGCCACATACGCCGTCCGCTGGTCGGTGGCCTTCAGCGACTCGCTGTTGATGGCAACGAACACCTTGTTCACCGTCGCCCCCTGGCTGGCGTGGCTGGTGGTGACATAGCCATGCGTCAGATGGCCGAACTCGCGGTCGATCACCCAACCGTTATTGACCATGATGTCGCCCTGCGGAGTGAAGCCCTCAACGGTAAACAACGCTCCGTTACTCAGGCGATGCTCGCCGTCCTTGGTCGTCCCGCCTGCCGTGATGCGGATGCGGTCGCCGACGGCAAGGGCCAGCGACTTCGGGCGGTAGACCTCGAACCGCTCCGCCTGTTCGATGGGCGGTTTGGCCGTGTCATCCACGATCAACCGCGTGCCTTTGACATACCCCGTGGCGTTCTGGTGGAACTGGATCAGGTCGCCCGGTTCGTATTCCGTCACGTCGGTTTTCTGGGCACCCGTCAGATGCGCCGGAGCATAGGCCGTGACGACACGCTCTTCCGTGAGCGTTCCTTCCTCTTTCATGGCGGTGCGGATGGCATCCGTCACCTTGGCCGCTTCGGCGTGCATGGGCGACACCACCAGAGCGGTTTTCGCTTTGCCCTCCTTCGTGCGTTCCTTGACTGCGTCCAGATACGCCGAGGCGAGTTGCTGATACCGTTCGTCATCGCCCACCTGCCTGATCCAACCAAGTTGGTCAAGGCCCTCGAAGGCAGGGCCGACTTGTCCTTCGCTGAGGGCCTTGGCGATCTGCTTGTATTCGCCGCTTTGCCGCAAGATCACCGTAACCTCGGCCACCGGCAGGCCCGCCCGGTCTTCGAGCAGTTTCAGCGGTTCGCCCGCCGTGACGCTCTTATGCTGCCGCCGGTCGCCGACCAGAATGACGCGAGCATTCACTTTCTCGGCCACGGAGAAAACCGCGAGCATGTCCTGCGTGCCGAGTTGGCTGGCCTCATCGACGAGGATGACGCCAGCCTTCGCCGACGCCTGAACCTTGGTGTCCGCCAGGAACCGGGCGACCGTATCGGCATTGTCAAACCCCGCTTCCGTCCGCAGCACCTCGCGGCTCGCCTTCACCGTTTGGGCGAGAGCCACGACCGGCTTGCCCGCCTCGGCAAGGGCCTCGCCAATCTCTTGTTCCAGCGTCGTCTTGCCGGTGCCGGCGACGCCGCGAATCACCATCACCCGATCCCGCGAACCCAGCACATGCCGCACGGCGACCTGCTGTTCCTCATTGAGCCAAGTTCGCTTTACGGGGCGTTTCGGATTGCCGAGCGGCCGACAACGACCCCGCCCGTCGCGGGCAAAGTCCACCATTCTTGTTTCCAGGGCGAGCATCTCCTGCGTCGTCGCCACATCGCGGCCTTCGGCAACACTGCGGATCAGTGGCCGCTGTTCCAATTCCTTTGCCGTGCGTTCGACCATGACGACACCGAGGCCGCGTTTCAAGGCTTCGGTCATCAGTTTGCGTTCCGGCACCACGGCATCGCGGACAAAGCTATGCCTGATGGCATGATCGACCGCCGAGCGTTCCCCCGGCCCCGGGCGAACGGGTGTGGTTTCCCGGCGGTGGACTTCGGCGATCCAGTCCTGCTCATCCTGTGACAGCCGCGAACGCCATTCCTCGCGCAGTTCGGGCATACTGAGGTTCTTGCCCTTGTGTTCGCGGGTTTCGGCCCCGAGTTCCGCCTTGCGGTCGGGATCGGTGATGCCCTTTTCCTGGGCAATCTGTTCGATCAGTTCCGTCCGCCGCGAGAACCGGTTGAGGATGTCCTTCGGAAGCCCGGCGATCTCGAAATCGTCCCGCTTGCGAACGACGCCATACCCAAGGTCTTGCAGGCGATTGGCCAACCGGACGCGGAACGCCGCCTGGAAATACGGGGCATCCCGCTTCAGTTCCCGGAACTGGCCTGCTTTCCAGCGTTCCTCTTCCTGATCGAACGTGCTGTTGAAGACGAAGCAATGGGCATGGAGCTGGGGATCGGGGACGCCATCGACCGGACGCGACGTGGTGTGTATGAACTCGGCCCAGACCATATTGCCCGTTGTGCGATTTTCGTCCCGCCCCGCCGTGCGAACGCGGGTTTTCATCTCCGCCTCCATCTCCCGCATCGTTTCATCGACGGTAGAACGAAAGGCTTCGAGAATCTGCCCGTCATCGTGCAGGGCATAGAGCAGCGACACCGACTTCGGCACCGAAAAGGTGAAATCGTACCCGACCGTCCGCTCCGAGTTAGTACGGGCGGTGAGTTGTTGGCCGGTGCGGGGATCGAGGTTATCGCAAAGCTGCTCGAACGCTTCCATACCGACCGTGCCGGAAAGGCCAAGCCGGGCGGCTCCCTTGCCGCCCCATTGGCCGACAAGCTCCTGACCGTCAATGTAATAGTCTGCCGTTGCGTAATAACGCTTGGCACCGGCGGCACTGTTCTGTTGCGAGACGCGAATCATGCCTCATTTTATCATGGCACAGATTCGTTAACGTTTTCTTAACCTCTATCTGCTCTCTGGCTCTGAGAGCCATTTTCCGCAGTTTGAGAATCTGATACATCACCGCAACATGGTTGTATGGCGGCTGCAATACAGCACGTTGCAATTGAAATTCCTAGGCTTTTTGACGGAAGCCTTGACTGCCGTACCGGACAGTTGGGCTGGGCCGTTCCGTGACGGGCAATACCGTTCCGCAGTTGCGCGAAGGCGCATTTCGGGTTATGGTTATTGACCATCTATTGAGCGCAATGCCCTTGAATACTCGATGAAAATGACCCTGCCAAGCATTTTGTCTGCTCGCCCAGCACCTTCCCCACGCTCTGACAAGGCCGTAGTGGTCCTGACCTGCGTACTCGCCGTTCTGCTATCGCTTGTGGGGGTATCTGACGCCCATGCCGTGCCGGCCCTCAGCATCGACCAGTGCGCCCCCGGCTACCAGCCGTGGGACTTCACGGTGAAGATCGTTGCCTGCATCGAGAATTCGGTACGAACCGCTACCGGCGGCATGATAGGTCAGATGACCGCCGTCATGCTGCCGGTGACAGGAGCCTTGTTTGCACTCGCCGTGGCGATTGCGGGGATTCGCATTGTCGGCGGCGAAAAGCCGGGACGTTCAGCAATGTACGCCGTAAGACTGGCGGTCGTGTCCTGGTGTATTCATTCGCTACCTGCCCTGGCATCTTCTCTCCTCTCCGTTGAGGCCGAACTCATTATGGCGGTCGCAGGCGGATCGCCCTGGGGGATGATCGACAACTTTCTCGGCAATCTGATCGGGTTTGGTCCAACGCTGGTATTGTTTCAGGGGATATTGGGCATCATTGGTTCGGCACTGACATCGCACTCAATGGGCCTCATGCTCTTTCTTGCCGGGTTCTCTGCCGTAAGCACATTGCTTGTTTTCGTATTCAATGTGGTGTTCACCTACCTTTCGTGCGTGATAATGTTTGGCTTCCTGCTCGTTATATCGCCAATCTTACTACCGTTCGCAGTGTTTCCGACCATGTATCGCTACATCGAGAAAGTGCTTTACATGATCATCACCGTCATGCTCATACCGATACTGCTCTTCGCTTTTACTCGCCTGTTCCTGGGAATCTTCGACTCCCTGATACAGGACATATTCGACAGCGTGCTGCCGAAGGGGCGCGATTTCCGCGCCCTCTGGAGCATCAACAACCCGGTGTTCTCCTGGATCATGCCCAGCGATACATCGCTGATGGACCGCCTCCAGGCATTCCAGTTCATGGACGGTACGTCGCCGGAATCCGCCGTGCCGCCCGTGCAGACGAACGTCAACCCGTTCCTGCGTCATGGCTTCAACGCAGGGCTGGCCAATTTCTCCGGCCTGAACCTGGGCCCGAGCGAACCGATCTGGGTTCAGACGCTGGTCATGCGGTTCATCGCGCTCGGATTGTTTGCGGCCGTCATGAAAAACATGGTGGCGAGAATACCGATGATCGCTAGTTCCATAGCGAGTAGCGCTGTCCAGATGGACTCTCTGTGGTCGGATAAGACACCCACTGAAATGATCAACAATGTGCAAAACAACGCACAACTCGGCTTCGGCGCCCTTACCGGCGGCGCGGCAGGCGGCGAACTGGGCACGGGCGTGGCCAAGGCGGCAGGCGGCAACAAACGCGACCAGAACCTGGCGTGCCAGGCCGGCGGCGTACTTGGCGCCATCGGCGGCATGATGGTCAACAGCCGCAAGAAATAGCCCTCGCAATCTTCTACTGGTCCTCAGCCTGGCTTTTTGTCGCCAGTAGGTCGATGTGATCAGCCCACCACTGCATCATCTCCCGACGTTCTGGCAGGTACTGGGCGTGGTTGTAGGCTGCCCGGACGCTGTTGCGTTCGTTGTGGGCAAGTTGCCGCTCGATGACATCGGGGCGAAAGCCGTGTTCGTTCAGGATCGTGCTGGCGGTACTGCGAAAACCGTGGCCGGTGGCCTGATGACGGTAGCCCATCCGGTACAGGGCATAGAGCATGGTGTTCTCGCTCATGCAGGTCGAAGCCCCGTGTTCGCTAGGGAAGATGTACTGCCGGTTGCCCGATTGCTTCTGTACCTCACGAAGCACGGCGATCGCCTGCCTGGAAAGCGGAACGATGTGCTCTTCCTTCATCTTCATGCGTTTGGCGGGGATTCTCCATTCGGCCTTGTCCCAGGAAATCTCCGTCCATTCAGCCGCGCGGAGTTCGGTGGTGCGGACGAAGGTGAGGACGAGCAGTTGCAGCGCCAGTTTGGTCAGCGGAGTGCCGACATAGGCCCGCAACCGCATCAGGAACGTGGGCAGTTCCGCCTCTTTCAGATATGCCCGATGCTTGACGACCGGTGACTTCACGGCACCTCGGAGGTCATTGACCGGGTTTCGCTCGGCCCTGCCCGTGGCAATAGCGTACATGAAGACCTGCCCGATGATGTGGGCCACTCGCCGGGTCATCTCCAACGCGCCCGACGCTTCCACGACGCGAAGGACGGCCAGCACTTCAGGAGCATTGATCTCCGCGATGGGCCGTTGGCCGAGTTTGGGAAGAATGTGCCGTTTCAACCGGTCCTGCACCATTCCCGAAGTCTTGGGAGCCCATTCGTGCTTTCTCTGGTCGTACCACTCGCTAGAGATCGCCCCAAAGGTGCTTGCGGCCTTGAGGATTATCTCCTGCCGGGCCTGCCTCTTTGCCTCGCCTGGGTCGGAATCGTCGGCAATCTGCCTCTTGGCTTCCGCGCGACGCTTACGGGCGTCCGCGAGGGACACTTCCGGGTAGACGCCCAAAGCCAGCGTCTTTTCCTTGCCCGCAAAGAAGTATTTCAGTCGCCAGTATTTGCTGCCGTTCGGCATGACCATGAGAAACAGGCCATCGCCATCGACGATCTTGTAGCGTTTGGATTTGGGTTTTGCGTTCTTAACGGCAGTTTCTGAGAGCTTTCGGGCCATCCAGGGTACAAGATATGTTCATCCGATTTGTACCCCCATTTTGTACCCCAAATTAGGATCGATTGTCAACGATTTTGAGCGGACACGCCCGAAGCGTCTTTTGCTCTGTCATTGGCTCTCAGCCTTGGTTTCCCGGACATTGACGAACCTTGCCGGATCAACCGTTGGCTCCGCGAGCTGGAGTCAAAAACACACTCTAACAACCTGATATTCAAAGATATTGCCACATGGTGCGTTGAAATGTACCCCCATTTTGTACCCCAGTTTGCGTTTGGTTATCTATCCGGGGACTTACTCTGCACTAACGACCCGTCATCAGACAAGGACTTTATCAATTCTCTGATGTCCTCCGCTCGCCATGCCGTGCAGCGTGTCGATAGCTTAACCGGTTTCGGAAACCGTCCTGATTTGACCCCTTCCCACCAGCATGTTTTTCCTAGCGGGATCACACTCAGCACCTGCGGCAACCGCAGGAAGCCCGTTTCTGGAAGTTCGTGCATACCAATCTAACGTCCCTGTTGCTCGTTGATCCTTTTGGCGGGCCGCTGCCAACCTAAGGTTGCTAATAGACCCGTTCTTTTCGCTTATTTTACCACGATTCTCGGCCATTTGTCCCGGAGAATCGCACTCAGAGCCATTCTCCGCCAGTTGCCACAAGTATTCGCGTGTTTCATCAGATGCTTACAATTGCCGGTCCTGTGACAACGCTGATGCAATGGTGACTGTCTGCCTCTCGGTTCCCGGTGCAGCCAGCCTGATCTGCTTCCTTTCATCGTGTGTCGCGCTACCAAAGCGGCCTTCCTGATTGGCACGCCTAAAGCCGCCGCCGTGTCGCTCAAGCGGAAAATCGGCTCCCCCTGAAGGTCGCCCCCAATTTTCCGCTTGCCCGATGCGCTCCGCAGGCTCCGCCCCGGACTGAGGCGGCTTTGCTCGGGTGCCATCAGGCCGCGATGGTCGCGGTCGGAATCACAAAGAAAAGGAGAACTCTCATGTCACAACCCGCACACAAAATCCGCATCGGCGTCCTGCAAGTCACCATCTGGCGCAACAAGGGCGAACGCGGCAACTGGTACAGCGTCATTCCGAGCCGCAGCTACAAGAACGGCGACGATACCTGGAAGGAAACCGACAGCCTCGGTTTCGACGATCTGCTGACGATGGCCAAGCTTTTCGACCTGGCTCACACCTGGATCATGCACCAGCTACAGGCCGACGCGAAAGGCCGCAAGGAATCCGCTCAGGCCGCTGCCTGACCCCGGATGCCGGCGGGCGGCTTCGGTCGTCCGCCGGTTTCATTTTCCAACCATCAACTCAAGGAGTGTTTATGACCAATACCGAAACCACAGCCCAACCCCGGTTGATTCCCGTAGACCGGTTGACCAAATCCCCGCTCAACGCCCGCAGGACGGCCAGTATAGGCGGCATCGAGGAACTCAAGGCGTCGATTCTCGCCCACGGCCTGATGCAGAACCTTGTTGTCACGGATGCCGGTGACGGAGCGTTTCTTGTCATCGCGGGTGGTCGTCGCCTGGAAGCGATTCACTTGCTTCAGAAAGAAGGCAAGTTGCCAGAGAATTTCGCGGTGCCGTGCCAAATCGTCACTGAGGAATCGGCGAAGGAGATGAGCCTGGCCGAAAATGTCGTCCGTCTGGCGATGCATCCGGCAGACCAGTTTGAAGCCTTCGCGGAACTGATCGAGGAAGGGCACACCGCCGCCGAGGTCGCCGCACGCTTCGGCGTCGAGGAGAGCCTCGTTCACAAACGAATGAAGCTGGCTCGCGTCGCTCCCGAGCTTCTGGAGGAGTACCGCAAGGACGGCTTGACACTGGAAAGCCTGATGGCATTCACCGTCACCGACGACCACAGGCGACAGCTTCATGTCTTCAACTCACTCAAGGAGTGGCAGCACAACCATCCGGCTTCCATCCGCCATGCCCTGACCGACCAGATGGTCGCGGCGAGCAGCAAGCTGGCCCGCTTCGTCGGGTTGGAGGCTTACGTCGCAGCTGGTGGCGTAACTCGTACGGACCTCTTCGGTAACGAAACCTATCTCGAAGACCCGCAGTTGCTGCACAAACTGGCTGATGAGAAGCTCGAAGCCATCCGTAGCGAGCTTGAAGCCCAAGGCTGGGGCTGGATCGTGATCGACTCGGAGCGGGACTATAGCGTTATCAACCGCTGCACCCGCATACGTCCGCAGCTTAAGGATGCCCCGTCCGAACTGCTCGAACTGAAGGAACGGCTCGATGCCGAACTGGAAGACATTGAGGAGATGCTGGCCGATACGGAATCCGACTCGTTGCTCGACGAGCAGCAGTCGATCCAAGACCAGCTCGACGCGGTGGAGCAGCAGTTGGCCGCCTATGTCGGGTTCGACCCCGAACAGAAGGCACTGGCAGGTTGCTTCGTTTCCATCGGCCAGGACGGCACGCCGAGTTACGACATGGGGTTGGTAAAGCCGGAGAATCGCAAGCAACTGGCCCGGTTGACGGGGCAAGGCGATAATTCGGTTCCCGAAAAAGTGAAGGTGAAGAACCCGCTGCCGGAGAGTCTTCGCCGTGACCTTGCCACGGACCGGCTCCAGATTGCTCAGGTCGAGATCGCACGTCATCCCGCTATCGCGTTCGATCTGCTGGTGTTCCAGGTCGCCAGCTCGCTGCTTGCCGATTCGGCATTCTCGGTGGATGCGGTGGATGTGGAGTTTCGTCGTACTCGTCTGCATCGTTCCGACGACAGGGAACCGACGATTGCCGGAGATGATCTGGCAAGATTGGCGAGCGGATTACCTCAGCATTGGCTCAAACCGAAGACGGAATCGGCTCGCTTCGAGGCATTCCGCTCGCTGACGGATGAGTCCAAGTTGGAGCTGCTCGCCTATTGCGTGGCAGTGACGCTGACACCGAGGCTGGCATCCAAGGCCGGAGAAGATGTGACGGCCTATGACCTGGCCTTGTCGCTGACATCCGCCAATGTCGCCGACTATTGGCGTCCGACATCAGACAACTTTCTGAGCCGGATCACCCGCGATCAACTCCTTGCCATCGGACGCGAAGTGCTTGGCGAGGCATGGTCGCAATCGCGGGCCGGAGAGAAGAAGGCATCGCTGGTCGGCCAGCTTCACCGGGCGTTTGCCGATCCCGAGAAATCGGGACGAACGGCAGATCAGATCGAGAAGCTGAAATGCTGGTTGCCAGCCTGCATGGGCTTCTCGGTCAAAGCCCCGAAATCGGCGAAAACCAAGAAAGCCAGGAAGGCCGCATGATCAACTCGGGGCGGGCAGCAATGCCCGCCCCTCTTCTTTGGAAAGGACTCCATGAATGAAAACACGCACCGACCACTACACCCGCATCACCGATGCCATCGTCGCCGACCTTGAACGCGGCGTCCGCCCGTGGCTGAAGCCCTGGAACACCGAACACGCCGCCGGGCGGATCACCCGTCCGCTGCGCGCGAACGGCCAGCCCTACAAGGGCATCAACACCCTGATGCTCTGGGAATCGGCCCTGTCGCAGCACTTCGCGGCCCCGATCTGGATGACCTTCAAGCAGGCGAAGGAGCTGGGAGCCGTCATCAAGAAGGGTTCGCAGGGCACGCCCGTCGTCTACGCCGACCGCTTCACCAAAACCGAAACCGGCAACGATGGTCAAGAAACCGAACGCGACATCTTCTTCCTGAAGGGCTACACCGTCTTCAACGTCGAGCAGATCGAGGGCTTGCCGCAGCATTTCTACGCCCCGGCGACGGAGCCTCTCGACACGGTTGCACGCATCGAAGCGGCCGACCGGTTCTTCGGCCAAACCGGGGCCGACATCCGGCATGGCGGGAGCGAAGCCATGTACTCCCCCAGCCGCGACTTCGTGCAGATGCCGCATTTCGTCACGTTCAGCGATGCCGAGAGCTACTACGCCACGCTCGCCCACGAAATGACGCACTGGACAAGGCACCCGTCCCGCCTCGACCGGAGCTTCGGCCACGAGAAGTACGGCGACACCGGCTATGCCCGCGAGGAGTTGGTCGCCGAGATCGGGGCTGCGTTCCTGTGTTGCGACCTCGGCATCACACCGGAACCACGCGAAGACCACGCTGCCTATCTCGGCCACTGGCTCCAGGTGCTGAAGGAGGATAAGCGGGCGATCTTCCGGGCGGTGGCCCATGCGCAGCGGGCCGTGGATTTCCTGCACGGGCTTCAGTCAGCCGAAGAAACGCCTCCGGCGGTTGTGGCGGGAGTACGGCCATGACCACCGTGGTTCGGTTTCCACTCGGTGAGATCGTCATCACCGGCAATGCCAGCAGACGCCTTGCCACCGAAGCGGTGCTTGCAGGTCTACGGCGGCACGCCAGCGGCGATTGGGGCAACCTCTGCCCGGAAGACGCGATGGCCAATGACGAGGCTCTCAAGAACGGCTATCGGTTGCTCTCAGTCTATGGCGACGGTCTGCATCGTTTCTGGATCATCACGGAGTGGGACCGTTCGGTAACGACGGTGCTTCTCCCCGAAGATTACTGATGCCCTGTCGGTCCCCTTGATGGTCGTCAGACCCCGCTGGCGGCCTTCCTGTCGGGGGCATAAGCCACCCGCCGGAGCCTGCAAGCTGCCAAGGCCGCTTTCCGCTGCGCGGAAGCCTTCGGCCTTTCGCTTGCAGGTTCGCTGCGACTCCGCCTGATGGGCGGCTTGAGTCACCCCCGAAAGGCCGCATAGGGCGGTCTGCAACATAACTCAAGGAGTAATCCGATGGTTCATCCTCTCGACATCCCGCTGCACGAATCACTCGACTGGGACGAAAGCGACGTCCACGACCTCATTCGCACCACGCCGGTACGCTTCGATGACGACGGTCAACCTGCCGACTGCGACGCCAGGGAACGCTTCGACCTCGAAGAACTCGATCTGATGGACCGCTTCCGATAGGCGGCCCGCAATAGCTACCGGACAGGGAATCGCAAGGCTTCCCTGTCCGCCCTTGAACCCTCAAAAGCAATGAAAGGAAACCAGCATGACCTTGACCCTAAACCTGAACGGATTCCATATCAACCTCCAGGCATCCGACGAGGAATACTTGACCATCGACGTGGATTGCTTCACGGTCATTCTCAAACGAGAGGCCGAAGGCATCGTGGTGGATGTGTACCCACTCCACGCCGTCGATGAACCGGTCGCTACGACCTACGCCTTCCACTCCGATGCCGGGGTACAGGACGAATCAGAATAACCGCCGATTGAGAAGGGATGCCCTATGACCAACACAAACTGCCTGGAAGGCATTCGCTGCCCCCAATGCGGCAACGAGGACCGCTTCATGATCGCGGCCAAAGTCATCGTCGAAGTGACCGACGACGGTGCCGACATCGCATCGCCACAATACGGGAATGGATACGAGTGGGACGACGCCAGCTATTGCCGCTGCCCCGAGTGCGACCGCGAGGGGACGCTAAAGGAGTTTCACGTCACCTGACGGCGGTTTCGCGGCATCACGCGGCCAACCGTGCGTCGTAACGCTCCGTTAACCATTGTCCGCCATACTGCCGGCTGACAATCAGGTAGCGGACGACCGGCACACATCGCAAGAGCGTGGAAAATCAGAAGTACAAATGATTTATCGTGGGGACACACGTATGCAAAACTGCCTTTCCGATACCCAAGTCCAGGACGCCCAACCGCAGTCCAGCCCGTATGAGTTGCCGGATGGTGGCGGCTTGTACCTGCGAGTGCTGCCCTCCGGTCAGAAGTGCTGGTGGTACAGGTATTTCTTTGACCGAGAAGAGAAAGACATGCCCTTCGGCCAATACCCCGCCGTCAGCCTTTCTCGGGCCAGAGAAAGGTGTGCCAGTGCCTGGAAAGTACGGGAAACTGGTGGCGATCCGGCGACCCTACTGACATAGCTATTCCCCCATCCACCGACGCAGTTACCGCCGGATTACCTGGCCGTGCCCGCCGGTTGATCCTTGCGGATTGTCATGACCATTCTCTCTCTTTCATCGCAGCCCGCCAGCGGCCTTCCTGACAAGGGGGCGTAAGCCGCCCGCCGTCGCCCGCAAGCTGCCAAGGCCGCTTTCCGCTTCGCGGAAGCCTTCGGCCTTTCGCTTGCAGGTTCGCTGCGCCTCCGTCTGAAGGGCGGCTCAGGTGGCCCCAAGAAGGCCGCATGGGGCGGTCTGTCCATCACGAAAGGATTCATGACATGACATCATCTGCAACCAACTACCTGACGCCGTGGAGTTTGTGCTTCTACCGCGACGGCACGGAAGACATCGCCGTCATCCTTGCGGCGGATGGCGAAGAACTCGTCTACAGCCGCCCCTTTTGGCTGCCTGAGGGAAATGACCCCATACCG
The DNA here is from genome assembly GCA_026931725.1 of Bacteroidales bacterium. Taxonomy (GTDB): domain Bacteria; phylum Planctomycetota; class Planctomycetia; order Gemmatales; family Gemmataceae; genus JAIXLE01. The sequence continues at coordinate 21,133 of JAIXLE010000020.1, read as the reverse complement.
CCGACGCTGGCCGCCCTGCGGCTGATGGCGGCTGCCCCAAAACTGCTGGTGGCTCTGATCGCGGCTGCCGATTGGATCGACACCCAGACCGGCCAACCTCGTACTGAAATACAGGCTGTGATTCGTGAGGCCATTGCCGAAGCGACCAGCGTTACACTCCCCCTCTAACAAAAGCCGGAGTCACAGCCTGGCTCCGGCTCTCTACTGCATATCGTCCCGCATCCTTGAAGGATGCTCGATTCACAGGTTCCGAACCCGTCCGTTGGTCGCGGTTCGGCTGCCGCTTCTCCCCATACGGCGAGCTTTGCGAGCCGCCGGTGATGGCCACCGGCCAGCACTCCAACTCTGTTATTGACTGACAGCTTTTGAGCTGGCATTCTCCCTTTGCCTCACACAGGCCGGGCGGCGTAGTTCTTACCACGCCGCCCACTCAAATGCCCTGACAGGACGGCCTCCATGCCCGACATGGGGCACACAAGTCTGCGAAGGCATTTCAAGTCACCAAAATGTTCAGGCGTCTTCCCTTAGCACTGCTAAGGTGCAATTTCCCAGGGAAATCGCGGGTCAGACGCCTGTTTCACGCGCGCGTGAGCCGCAAAATGGCCGCGTGCGACACGCCGTTCCTGATGGCATCGCAGCGCCATCAGCGTATCTGTACGGTCTTGACCCCAAGCCGTAGTTGCGACCATTTCTTGTCGGCGGTTACGACTGCGGTTTGCTGCGAGATGCCAAGTGCAAGGCAGGCGCAATCGGCAAGCGACAGGCCGTGTGTGCGTGTCTTGAGATGGACTGAAGATGCCAGCAAAGCGAGGTCCGTATCGAAGGGGACAATTCGCCCGATCAGCGGGCAAATGATGGGGCTGACATCTTCCAGGGGAAAGCCATGACGAGTGAGGTGGTACGCCACTTCCACGAGGTTCACGGCGGAGAGCAGACAATCGCTTCCGTATGCCGCCACCTGCTCCCAACCGCGTTCACGCCGAACCAGGCAAATGACCGCCGAGGCGTCGAGGACCACATTACCGGAGCGAGTCATCGTCCGTCCGGGCCGCCAGCAATTCATCCGTCAGATCGAGGTCGTCGCCCGGGATGTAGGAACGCACACGGTCCTGCGCCCGCTTCAGCGCCGCAGCCGGGGTCATGATTTCGATGCCGTCGGCGACGGGGCAGAGCAACACTTCCTCGCCTTCGGAAAATCCATACGCTCGCCGGATGTCGGCAGGGATAACCAACCTTCCCGCATCGGCGATCTTGACCCGTACTATGTCTTTCATGCCACTTCTCCGCGTTTATGCCATTTTCTTCTACCTTGCCATGATTCGCCTGAGCATGTCAATCAATACATGCGCAGACACACGCATTGATTGATGCGATCCAAGCAAGACCGCATCGAATTCCAACCGCTAAAACAGTTGCTGACAGCCGCTTTCAGAATGCCAATACCTGCTACTCATAGTGTTTCTGCGGCATTCACGCATTGAAACATGCTGTAACCCGCACTTTGCCTATTGCGCGAAGGATTCAAACTGTGATATGGTGAAACCAGAGGTTGTAAAACAACCCGACTATGTCATGGAGGATATTATGGCAAGAAAACGCACCCCGAAGGACAGTACACCATCTGAAACACCCACCCAAGTACAATCCGAACCCGAGCAGGAATCCGCCGCGCCGGTCGCCACCGCCGAGCAGGTGACGCCGGCACCGGAACCCCCGCAGGAGCAGCCAAAGTTCGTTGATCGCATCCAGCAGCAGCGAGGCAGGGCGATAGCTTCCGACCCGTTCGGCATCGCCGGGGACTATGTGGCCGGCGTCCGGTTGTTCGAGAGCCGCCGGAACCGCCTCATGGCGATCAAGTTCGAGGAAAAGCCCGGTCAGGAGGTTCTCGATCTGGTGAAGTCGGCGGGCTACCGCTGGAACGCCAATGACTTCATGTGGGTTCACCCCATTGAGGCCGATTCGGCCATGACCACCCGTATCGACGCCGAACGCCTGTATCAGGAAGTTCGCGGCATGATCCGCCAGGCCAAGGGCGTCGAATCCGGCCAGGAAGTCCCGTTCTGAGCGGAAATCACGGCAGGTCTGTATGCAATGCAGTGTTTATTCCCAGCCGGCTCTTGCCGGGCGAACCCTTTCGCGCTATTTACCGTCCAAGGCATGGTATGATCGGCGGACGCAAGGCGGGGCCAATCGCCCCGAGCGTAGCTGACCCATGCGTCGGCGGCGTCCCCCAGGATGGGATCAACCCACGCTCTTCCCCCCGGAGCCAGCCGAACCGACTGACCAACAACCAAAATCACCCGTTGAAACCCAAGGAGAAGGCCATGCAGTACAAGACCATCGTTCTGGAGATGCTCCAGCAGAGAACGGAGCTGCACGAACAGCTTCGCCGGGAACGCAAGCTGCTGACGACAATGGAAACTTACGCGAAGGAACTGAAGGCCAGTCACGAAACGATCATGGCGGACCTCCGGCAGGCCAATCCCGACAGCGATCCGGCACAGACCTCTTCGGAAGCCTTCGAGATGGCCCTCAAGGAACTGGAGGATCGTTTACCGCCCGTATCGGCAATGGACGAACCGGCGGAACTCTCACTCAGCGGGGCAATGGCCTTCATTCGCAGTCATTCGCGTCGCGGGTAAAAGCGACCCGCTCGCAGCGGTCGCTTTTCGATTTCGACTACTCGGCGGACAATACGACAACCCCGCCTGATCGCAAGGCCGACGGCAACGGCACACGCCACGACCGGGAACCTGCCCCATCCACGAACGGTTCCTCCCCGCCTTCTACCCCGCAGGTCTATCCTGACGCACCAGCCGATACCCCTACCGGGATGGCAAGCGGCGAGAAGGCCAAGGCCCGCGACATCATCGCCGCCATCCGCACGCTGAAGACCATCGAACAGGAGCAGCGTCCGGCCACTTCCGAAGAAAAACAGACGCTTGCCCGCTTCTCCGGCTTCGGCCCGGTCGCCCTCTCGATATTCCCATCCCCGGTATCCGGGAAATACAAGGACGGAAGCTGGCAGGCCGTCGGCGAAGAACTGCAATCGCTGCTTACCCCCGAGGAGTATGACAGCGCCCGCCGGACCACGTTCAACGCTTTCTATACCTCGCCCACCGTCATCGCCGGGATGCACGATGCCCTACGCCGGCTGGGTATCTCGGAAGGCACGACCGTTCTGGAACCCGGCTGCGGTATCGGCAACTTCATGGGCCGGGGCAGATCGGGCCAGCGTTTCATCGGCGTCGAACTCGATTCCATTTCCGGGCGCATCGCACGGGCGATCTACCCGCAGCACGACATCCGTATCGAGAGTTTCCGCGACACGAAATTACCCGAGGGGCGTATCGACGCCGTGATCGGCAACGTGCCGTTCTCCGACCTGAAGCTCGACTATCACGGCCAGAAGCTCTCGCTGCACGATTACTTCTTCGCCAAATCGGTAGACAGCTTGAAGCCCGGCGGCGTGCTGGCGCTGGTCACATCGCACTACACGCTCGACAAGCAGAACGCGGCCATCCGCGAGTATCTGGCGGACAAAGCCGACTTCGTGGGAGCGATCCGCCTCCCCTCCGATGCCTTCAAACGCGAAGGCACGGCGGTCGTCACCGACATCGTGTTCCTGCGGAAGCGGCCGCCTGGGGCGGCAGCCAATCATGCGGATGTTGACTGGCTCGGCGTTTCGCCACTGACCATCGAAGGCCGGGAAGTCGGCATCAACAGCTACTTCCATCACCATCCCGAAATGGTGCTGGGCAACTGGACGACGAAGGACACGCTCTATGGCGGCGAAGGCTACAGCCTGACCAGCAACGGCGACCTCGCCCTGCAACTTGGGCAAGCCATTGGCAGGCTTCCCGAATTCGCCCCGATTCAGGCATCGAAGGCCGAGGAACCGCCGGCACCCGTTTTCGTCCCACCGCCACCGGAGCGGCATATCGGCGAAGGCAGTTTCTTCATCGGCGATGACCGCATCATCTGCCAGATCGACGGCGGCCAGGGCGTGCCCGTCGTCTATAGCGGCACGCAGCTTAAAAGCGATGGCACGATGACCGGCAAGCGACTTGCCGCCCTGGTCGAACTGCGCGACAAGGCCCGCCGCGTCCTGCAATCGCAGAACGAAGGCTGGCCCGACCAGCACCGCGAGCAGGCACGCCGCGAATTGAATCGTACCTATGACCGGTTCGTCGCCGCCTACGGCCCGATCAACAAGACCACCTTCGGCGAAACCAAGGACGGCGCCGTCATCCGCCGGATGCCGAACCTTGTGAAATTCAAGGAAGACCCGGACGCCATGCTCGTCATGTCCCTGGAGGACTATGACGAAGTCACCGGCAAGGCGACCAAGGCCGCCATCATGTCCCGCGACGTGGTGGGCAAAACGCCGCCCATCACCCAGGTCCGCAGCGCCGAGGAAGGCTTGCTGGTGTCGCTCAACCAGCATGGCAGCGTCTATCTCGACTACATCGCCCAGCTTTACGGCAAGCCGGAAAGCCAGGTCACCCAGGAACTGGGCGATCTGATCTTCCAAGACCCGGAAACCGGCAAATGGGAAACCGCCGACGCCTACCTCTCCGGCAATGTCCGGGAAAAACTCGCTATCGCCCGCAGCGCCGGGCCGGAATTCGCACGCAATGTCAGGAGCCTGGAGGCAGTGCAGCCCGAGGACGTGCTGCCCGGCGACATCGACGCCAATCTCGGTGCCCCCTGGATACCGGAGGGCGACATTCAGGCGTTCGCCGCCGACCTGTTCAAGGTCGATCCGTCTTCCGCGCCGGTCGCCCATCTGAAGAAGGATGCCGTCTGGAGCCTGGATGCGGGCTACGCCGCCAAGGCGTCGGTCGCGGCCACCTCCGAGTTCGGCACGGCGCGGGCCAACGGCACCTGGCTCTTGGACCTCGCCCTCAACATGAAGTCGCCGACCATCTACGACACCATCGACCACGGCGACCGTGAAGAGCGCGTCGTCAACCAGGAAGACACGATGGCCGCCCGCGAGAAGCAGAAACTCATCAAAGAGCGGTTCCGCCAGTGGGTCTTCGCCGATCCCGACCGCACGGAACGGTTGGTGCGGATTTACAACGATAATTTCAACAACTTACGCCCCCGTCAGTTCGACGGCTCACATCTCGATTTCCCCGGTTTGAACCAGGCCCTGTCCCTCCGGCAGCACCAGAAGGATGCCGTCTGGCGCGGTATGAGCAGCGGCAATACGCTGCTGGCCCATGTCGTCGGGGCGGGCAAGACGTTCACGATGGCGGCCACCGGCATGAAGATGAAGCAGGCCGGACTGGTCCACAAGCCGATGTATGTCGTGCCGAATCACCTGTTGGAGCAGTTCGCCCGCGAGTTCATGCAGCTTTATCCCAACGCCAAGTTGCTGGTCGCCAGCAAGGACGACCTGTCCAAGGATCGCCGCAAAATGCTGACCGCTAAGATCGCCTCCGGCGAATGGGATGGCATCGTGGTCACGCATTCGTCCTTCGAGCGGATCGGCATGTCAAAGGACTATCAGGAGCAGTTCTTACGGGAGCAGATCGCCGAGTACGACCAACTGCTGATCGAACACGCCGCCCAGAAGGGAACGAATCGTAACTTCATCAAAACCATCGAGAAACAGAAGGCGGCCCGCTCCGAGAAGCTCAAGAACCTGCTCGCCGAGGACAAGAAGGACGACGGGCTGGTCTTCGACGAACTCGGCGTCGATCACGTCTTCATCGACGAAGCCCACTATTTCAAGAATCTGGAAACGCCGACCAAGATGGATCGTGTCGCGGGCATCCAGACTGGCGGTTCCGAACGCGCCTTCGACGTGTTCATGAAGGCCCGCTACCTGGACGAGCAGCATCCCGGCCACGGCGTCACCTTCGCCACCGGCACGCCGATCTCCAACACGATGGTCGAGATGTACACGATGCAACGGTTTCTCGACCCACGCGGCCTTCGCAGCCGGGGTATCGAGCATTTCGACGCCTGGGCCGCCACGTTCGGCGAAGTCGTGGACACGATGGAGATTTCACCGGACGGCGGGGGACTCAGGCCGCGTTCGCGCTTTGCGAAGTTCACCAATCTGCCGGAACTCCAGCAGATGTTCCGGGCGTTCTCGGACGTGCAGACAGCCGAGATGCTGAACCTCCCTCGCCCCAAGCTCAAAGGTGGCAAGCCCGTCGTGGTCGCCTGCCCAATGTCCGACGAACAGCAGGAACTCCAGCAGGAACTGGTCGAACGCTACGAGAAGATACGCTCGCAAAAGGTCGATCCGCGTGTCGATAACGCCCTGGCCATCACCACCGATGGCCGCAAACTGGCGACCGACGCAAGGATGCTCTCGGCCACGGCCCCGGACTTCCCGGAATCGAAGATCAACCGGTTGGTCGAAAACGTCGTGGACATCTGGAAGGAATCGGCCCCGACACGAGGCACGCAGATGATCTTCGCCGACATGGGCGTGAACCCGACGCAGTGGGGCTATTCGCCCTATGGCGAGATCATCGACAAGCTCATCGCCCACGGCATCCCGCGCGAGCAGATCGCCAGCATCGGCGAGGCCGAGTCCGACGCCAAGAAACAGGCCCTGTTCGAGAAGGTCCGGCAAGGCTCGGTGCGCGTGCTGATTGGCTCTACGGCCAAGATGGGCACCGGCACCAACGTCCAGAAACGCCTGATCGCCCTGCATCACCTGGATGCCCCCTGGAAGCCCGCCGAAGTCGAGCAACGTGACGGTCGCATCCTGCGGCAGGGAAACGAGAACCCGGAAGTGTCGATCTACCGCTACGTCACGGAAGGCAGCTTCGATGCCTATATGTGGCAGGCGCTCGAAACCAAGGCTCGGTTCATCGGCCAGGTGATGACCGGCGACAACGCCTCCCGCCGGGCCGAAGACATCGGCAGCCAGGAACTGAGCTACGCCGAGGTCAAGGCGATCGCCTCCGGCAACCCCGCCGTGCTGACGCTGGCCGAGGCGGATGCCGAACTACAGCGGTTGGCGTTGCTCAAGAAGAACCATCTCGACGAACAGTACGTCGCCCGGCGCAATGTCCGCGATCTGCCGGATTTCATTAGCGCGCAAAATGCCAGGCTGGAGAAACTGTCCGCCGACGAACAGGCCGTCAAACAGCATGAAGGCGATCTCATCACCATCGGCAAGCACCCGCTGGCCCGCGATGATGTCACCGCCGTACTGGGCAAAAAGTTGGATGCACTGCCGTTTTCTGTCCGGGAACCGACGCGGGTTCCCATCGGCACCTATCGCGGGCTGGCCTTCGGCGTCATCGTTCACCCGCACTGCCCGCCGGACGTGTATCTGGAAGGAGCTATGACACGGAATTCCAGCCTGTCGAAAGAACATCAGGGGCCGCGTGCCGTCCTCAACGCTTTGGAACGTATCGTGACCGGCTACGCCACGGAAGCTGTCCGGGTTCGCCAAGACCTGGCCATTGCCAAATCGCAGCTCCGCGACTATCAGAACCGACTGGGCAAGCCGTTCCAGAATGAAGCCTACCTGTCGGAACTGACGAGCCTGCGCGACCGGCTCAAAGGGAAACTGTCGGTTGCCGGGCAGGCATCCGACGATGGGCCAACCGCATCCGAACTGGCCGAGCAGATCAAGGGATTGCGAGCCGCCAATAGCGTCGATGCCATGCCGCAACGGTCCGAACGCAAAGCGTCCACTGCCGAAGAACCGATCACGGCCCGTATCCGCCGCAGGCAGGAAGAAGCGGCAAGCGATCCTCCGAGTTCACCTGACACGCCGCCCGGTTCGTTCAGCGAACGCATTTTGCGTGAACGAAACCAGCAAAACGACGGGCACAGCCCGGCTTGAGGCCAGCAGGTGAACTACCCGTCCTTGGCCTTTCCCGGTCAGGGACGGGACCAATCGAGACCTTCGGTCCAGTTTTTCAAAGAACCCCGCTCGGAAGCCACCTCAGGCTCTGGTGAATGGCGTGGAAGGCATCACCTCTGCCTCTGTCGCATTCATCGCGGGGGCCAGTTCTTGCGAACCCCCGCGACGAACACTCCGACGGCGACGGTGAATAGCAACAGTGGTGAACCGACAAAGGATTACCGTAACGATACAGCAACCCACACCCAAGCAGCACAGCCCGAATTATGCCCATACCTTCGTAAACTCAATCCGGTTCGCCCCGCTAAGATTTTCAAACGCGGCCCCCGCCGCGATGACCTGGCAGGACTCAAACCCATCAGCCGCGAGCAACGCGACAAACGGTTCAACGGCGAAGTTCTCGGTATCCCGAGTCGATGCTCCATCGAGTTCAGCCGGAAAATCCAATGCGAGGAATCCCGGAAAATGGCACGAGTCGACTTCGACCAGCCCCATCAAGGCATAGTGATACGCGAGCAGATAGTACAGCGATAGCGTGCCGCCAAGTTGCGTGTCCCATTTGCGTTCACCGACCAGAAATCGGGCTTTGCGTTCATCCAAGAGGACTTTGGGCTCCTTCTGCGTCCAAGCGTTCGGCACCACTGCCTTGATGGCATTGAGGTAAGTTACCATCCCGTCACGCAATTGGTCGCTTGCCTTCTCGAAGTCGAGGGCACCGCTCTGGGTGGCGACCTCCCGCTCCAGAGCCGTGGTTTCCTGTTGAATTGAATTGATTTCTTTCGCCAATACCTCACGATAAGCAAGGCTTTTCGCCACGCGGTCGATCTGGGCGATCTGTTCCTGCTTTTGGCCCATTTTCATGTCCAGCAGACCGATCTCGGGTGGAAGCAGGGTGGCAGCAGCCATCCTGACGGGACGAAGCATCGAACGGATCTGGGCAATCCGGCTGCGTACCTGAACTGACTCTGCTTCCAGACGCTCTTTGTCCTTCACCAGCACGCTGACCATTTCGGTCGCCTCCTGAAGGACGGCCTTGGTTTGCTCCATTTCCATCTCAAGGCGCGCAGCGCTGGCAGTAGCGAGGCTTGTGGGCATCGGCCTGTGACACAGGTAACAATCGGACGATGACGACTGAGGCATAACGGGCTGATCGCAGGCCGGGCAATGCGTCACCTTAAGGTCCGCCAGCAGACTTCCGGCCTTCATCGCCCGTTCGAGCCGACCTGCCTCCTGCTCGATGGATGCACGGTAAACCAACATTTCCGCGAGCCTGGCCTGATTCCTTTCCAGCGCGACGCGAAGTTGCTCGTCACGGGATTCAAAGTTTGCAAGTTCTTCGGTGAGTTTATCCAATCGGTCAGGTGCAACGGCACCTGCCGTCGAAGACGCTTGAACCTTGGCGGTCAATTCGGCAAGGATCGCCTGCCGTTCCGTCTGAAGCTGCTCGATTTCCGTTTGGACCCGTTTGCGTGCAGCGTCCAGGGATTGCGGAGTAAGTCCTACACCGATCTCTTCCGCAGACAGCAAATCCTTGGACACATGCGAGAGCGTGTCGAGGAAATGTTCCTTTTGGGCCTGCAATTCGATGATCCGCTTCTGCTTTTCGACGAGTTTCCCGTACTCTTCGGAGAAGAGTTTCTCGGCCAGCCCGCAGAACTGAAGGATGCAGGCATGTTGCTCGCTTTCGGGCTGCCTGTCGGCGATGTCACTCCAGAATTGCTGCCGACGGTACATGTGCCGGTAAAGGCTACGCCAGCCAAGCTCCGGCCAGGTACGCTGCCCAAGCGGATTGCCTTGAGGATAGTGAAGGACCGGAATGCCCAAGCGGTTCTGCACGTCGAGCAGGAACTCCTTGATATTCGTCACCTCGCCGTTCACGAAGATTCGATTTTTAGGCGTATTGGAATCCCATCGCCGCTCCACCTCCAGCGAATCACCCGCCAGGGTAAGCGTACCTTTAAGCGAGCTATACTTGGCGGCGACGACCTCCCCGAAGACATCGGCGGGAGCATCCTCGCTCACCAACAGGTAGTTGAGCATCTGGAGCCACTTGGACTTCCCGGTATTGGGCATTCCGACGATGACATTGACTCCGGTCGTAAACGTCAGCCGATCCTCCGGGCCTTGCTCGGGTGAGCGAACCAGTTCGTTGACGATGAAGGTGCGTGCGGTCATTCGATGGTCTCCCCGAGCGGACGCTGCGCCACTTCCTTCTCAAAAATCTGGTAAATCAGTTTCTTGAGTGTTGATCCGGCCTTGCCGCCCAGGGCCTTCTTCACTTGCTTCATTTGTGCGACGAGCGGCGCGAATGACTCGTCCTTGGCAAGCTGGTCCGCGATCGTTTTGCCTTCGTCGGTCAAGGACAAGGTAAATGCCTGGTTGTCCTTGACGACGTTGAGCAGATGCTTACCTTCGAGATAGGCAAGAATGTGATAGTAGCGATCGTCCCACGGTCCGTAGTGGAACCGGATCATGCTGGATTCCACGGTCTTGGTCGCCGATTCGGTAGACAGACCGAGCGTTTGGCAGGCCGTGTCGAAAAACTGCGGATAGCGGACGAAAAAGTCGAGCTTTGCCATCTTCGTCAGGCCGTCGATACGCCCTTTCACGCCGCAAATGCTGAACAGCAACAGTAACCGCGCGGCGTGGAATTCAAGCAGATCGTCGGCTGCCACCGGGAGTCCAGCCGGGCTTGTGCCAAGTGTATTGAAGGACTTCATGCCGTCGCCCTCCGAAAGCGGTGAACGCAGCGGTCGGCGATGTCGTACATGCACCCTTGCAGAACCGAGAGCGGCGGTTTCAGGTTCTCGTGCTGCTTCTGCAACTGCTCGACGGCTTTCAAGCATTCGGCGTGGAACGCGACGCCGTTGTCGGTAAAATCGCCCGCATCCAGCTTTGCCCGAAGCGATTGCAGCACCGCCGAAACTTCCCCACCGAGAAGTGTCAGATCGTTGACCTTGAGGTATTGCGGGTTGTATCGCTCGGCCAAATACTGCTGGCGACTCTCGAAAGACGCGATGACATCACCGGGGGCAATTCCGGCCTGTTCCAGTTTCTCCTTCAATCGTGTACCCGCCGTTGCAGGTTGCGTTTGGCGAGCCTGAAGATATGAATCCAACCAGTCCGACAGGCACTGCTTGCAGATTTTCTTCGACGCTGGCGACACGCCCCAATCGGCCCTTGCCGCATCCTGTGCCCAGCCAAGAAGGCTTGAATAGAGCTCGTCCAACTGGTCGGGAAAAATGGTAATGCCGCGTTTGGCAAGCAGGCGGGCCAGCTTCATCTTGCTGTCGTTGCTCAACGAGTCAGCCGACTGCTGAACCTCCCACATCAGCCGCGAAATCCAGAAATGTCCGCCGTTGCCATTTGGCGAGCAGTAGTTGCTTGTACGCTTATCAAGGTCTTCGGCCACGGCCTTCAGGGCGTCGGATTTGGATTGCCGATCCGGCGCATCGAAGGGGAGGCATAATACGGAGAGGTCGGAATTCGGTTGCAAGCACGTCACCATGCGAAAGCGGCATGGTTCGCAGCAACGGTCATTGGCAAGGGAGCGCTCGAAGATGGAGGTTGCCGGAACCGCCTTCTTGCCCTTCTTGTCTTGAGCCGCGAGAGTGGCGATTGACCAGAGATGGTTCAGCGAGTTGCTCTTAACCTGGACGAATTCAACTTCCTGTGATTCGTCCGTTTGCCAGATGAGCGTGATGTCGTCATGCGTTTCGCACCAGACTTCGAGAAGCACTGGGTTTTCAAGAAGCGCGATCAGATAGCGCGCCGCGACATGATCTTGAACCGCAAAACCGGTACGAGCCTCGACGCCGCCGCGTTCAAGCGGCTGCAACGAGTGAATCGACGGTTTTGCTGGACCATTCCCCATCACACTACCTGCATCTGCTTCCCATCTCAGAACGGAAAGAACCAGACTGGATTCGGCCTGTTCGTTGGCTCAACAGGTTTGGCCGCACGCTGCGGATTCCGCAGGAGCCACTCATCACCGTTGCAGTCGTACAACTCCACACTGCCGACGATCACCCCCCGAAGCAGATCGTCCGGCTCGACATCAGCAATGCCATACTCGCTCGCCATTTGCCGCTCCTCATCGTCGGAATAGCGTGTCTGGCTGGCATAGATCAGGATGCGTCCCCGAATCGACGTCGGCCCGGAACGGAACTCCGACATTTTCGCACCGCGCAGGATCGCCTCGGCGAACGGCTGGCGGATACTCAAGGCCCGCATCGAACGAACATCCTCGTTACATCCGAGATCATCTGGATTCGTTGAGGGTTTGGTGTGTGTTGCCGAAGCCGTGACCGCCTTCGCGGTTCTCTCGGCAGCGGCTCGTAAAATCTCGCTGTCCCACGCTCCGTTCTGACCGACCGCCTCAACCCAGCCAACCAGCCGGGCTTCGTAGCCGCGTTGTTCCGAGATGATCTGCCGATGCCGGAGTTCGCGTTGAAGCATGGCATCCACGGCTGCAATCAGCAGGGCGGAGGGTGATTCCCCCCTCTTTGCCGCCGGTGCGGCTCGGAAGATTTGATCGGCGGTGCGTTCCCAAACCGGAATACGCTGGCCGTCCACCCCCACGGCAAGAGGAAGAATATGCGTGCGGCTCTCGCCGCGTTCGCCTTGCGATGTGACCTGCCAAACGGACAGCACGCCGGTTCGCCCGTCCGGGGACTCGACTCGGATGCCCAATTCGCCCGGCGGCAATGCGCGGTATTGGCCGATATACAATTCGACCAACGGGTGATCGAGGCCGAGTAGCCCGATGCGTTCGTTGCCGAGCGATTCGTCCCGGCTGGTCGTGAAAACCACTTCCGGCATGGCACCCGGCTGGCCTTCGATATTGAAGGCATGGTCGCCGGTTTTCTGCCAGCATTTGCCGTCCTGTTCGACTGCTTCTTGCATGAAGTCGATGATCCGGCCCATACCCTCCGTCACGTTCGAGAGCGGTTGGTACTCGTCGAGCGTGAAGCGGTCGAGGTCTTGAAACAACTCGAAGACGACCTGCCGGGCTTCGTTAGCGTTGGAAACGGCGGCTTCGAGTTCGACCTTGGTCCGCTTGAGTTCCGGGTCGCCGAGCGCCTGCGAATACAGGCTTTCGTAATTGAGCCGTTCGGAAAGCTGGCCCAGAATCTGTGACCGCAAATCTTCGGCGATCTCGCCGTGGTCATCGACCTTGCCGAGTGCCTTGGCGATCTCTTTGAGCTTCTCGTCAAGCAACAGGAAGATTTTGCCTTCGATGGTGTCCGACAGAACGAGATTGTAAACTTGGGCCGTGTGTTGCTGGCCATAGCGGTGGATGCGTCCGATTCGCTGTTCCAAGTCCATCGGGTTCCACGGCAGATCGAAGTTGAACAGAATGCGAGCGTGCTGGAGATTGATCCCTTCACGGCCCGCGGCCGTGCAGATCATCACCTTCGGCCCGCCAACCTGCTTGAATCGCTTTTCAGCCGCAGCTTTGCTGCCGTGGTCGCCGCCCTTGAGAACGACGACACCCTGTCCGGGATAGGCCCGGTCGATTTCTTCACCCAACATCTCAACACTGCCGAGATATGTGGCGAAGATTACAACCTTTTCGGTCGCGTCCTGCCTCCACAACGTCCCCAAAGCGCTAATCAGCTTCTCGACCTTCGTTTCCACTTGCTTGGGGAACTTCTCCAGCAGCGCCCGGATTCGTTGGCGTTCTTCCGGCAGGGCCAGTTCCACGACCATGATTGCGCCGTCTTCCGATCCGCCTGCCTCCGTCTCCGATGCGTATTCGTCCGAAGCCTCGGCTAGCGCTTCTTCGTCCATCTTCTTGAGAAGTCGCCGCTTGAGATCGGTGAGGATGCCCTCAACCTCGATGGCTCCCATCCGGTCGTCCGGCAGATCGTACTCGTGCCGGATCAGTTCCTTGGCTTCCTTGAAAGCGGCGTCGCGGGCGTCGATGTCGAGATGGGCGTCGTGCAGCAGCCCTTCCTGCACTGTTAGGGCGATCATGCGCCTCCGTAGCGTGCGATGAACGGCCGCGAAGCTCGACGCGGCGATCTTCTGGAAGATCGCCATCACAAAGCCGAGCGCCCGCCCCTTGTTGCCCCGCTGCTTGGCCAGAGCGAAACCATCCATCAAGTAGACTTGCAGCTCGTTGTAAAACTCCCGCTCCGGGTCCGACATCACGAAGGATTCGGTATGCACCCATCGCCGGGCAAAAAGCGTCGAGCCGTCCGGCCTGCAAGCGTCAGCCTTGGTCCGGCGGAAGACCACCGAATTCAAACGGTGCCGGTTCTCCACCATGTCGTTGGAATCACGGAACAATGTCGGATTGAGCAGATGGATCAGCATCGAGAAGCGGAAATGGTCCCCCTGGTGCGGCGTGGCCGACAGCAACAGCAAATCCCGACAATGCGACCGCAGCAACTCGGCCAGTTTGAAGTTATCCGTTCGCGTGACCTTCGTTCCGCTCTTGTAGGCCGTCAGGTGATGGGCTTCGTCGAAGACCACCAAATCCCACGGTGGCGCTTCTTCGAGCCGCTTCATCCGGGTACGAATCTTGAGCGTGTCAATACTGGCAATCAGCCGGTCATGCTTGGCAAAGGCGTTCGACTTACGGTCGAAAACATCGCCCTCGCTGCCGAATACTTCGAAATTGAGGTTGAAGACTTCGTTGAGTTCCCGGTGCCAGTTGTTGACGAGACCCGCAGGCACCACCATCAGCGCCCGGTTCAGTTCGCCACGGCTGGCGAGTTCCCGCAGGATCAGGGCCGTTTCGATGGTCTTACCTAGCCCCACCTCGTCGGCGATCAGGAAACGCCGAGGGGACGATGTAGCGATGCGATGCGTCAGCACCACCTGATGCGGCAACAGGTCGATCTTGGCCGAAGTCAGGGCCGAGGCACTTTCCAGGAGCGGCAAGGCGTGTGCCTGATACGTCAGCCAAGCCCGCTTGGCCCGTTTCTCGCCTGCCGCGACGTTATGGACGATCTGCTCGGTACGGCCCAGAGCAAGTGAGAGCGACGCGACCGGCACCTGCCGTTCACCGCTGCCGAAGAACACCCGAACGAAGCCATTCGCCCCCGTCACGACGACGCCATCGCCGTATTCGGCGTGCCGAACCCGCTGGCCTGGAATCAGAGTTGTGCTGTCGATCGTCATAACGGAACGGCCCTCACGAAATTCTCGGGTGATAGAGGCCGATCCAGTGCTCGTTCTTCTTGTCGTCGAAGACATGAATGCGCCGGAGATCGTGCTGCGCCCCGTTGAACAGGCAGCGACTCAGGGGAATCGTCTGCCCTTTGTATTCGGTGCCGCAGTGCCAGTTGTAGGTGTCGTCGCTGGTCAGGTAGGTCAGCCGCCGATTCTCCGTGATCCACAGAACCAGAGCGGCCTGGCTGCCACCATCCGCGACCTCTCGCTGATAGGAGATGATTGCCTTGTAGACGACCTGCTCCAGCCAGTGTTCCGCATCCGCCGGCGAGAGAGAGTCGATGGCACTTTCCAGCCCGGCGAGAACCAGCACCTGATCGTCGATCAGCGGCAACTGGTCGTCGGGCCAGCCCAGGGCGTGAAGCCCCAAAAACCGCCTCAAGCTGACAACCTGCTGCGGCGTGCAAATCTTGGACAGAGCTTCGGCATCCCATAGCAGCGAGATGCCGCGCCGGGTCCAGATGTCATCATGAAGCGGTGATTGCATCGTTATTTGCCCTTACTCACCGTTGATCTTAAAGAGGCTGAGAATCTTGTTGAGATACAACCCCATTGAGTGATCCCGAATCCACGGTGAATTACCTTTGTAAACTGGTTTTCCGTCCGGCGTCGTATTCGGGGCCATATCTTCAGCCCGCAACTCCGCTTTCATCGCCTCGAACTCCGCATCAGAAAGCGGAGGTGGGCCATCTTCAGTATCCGCTTTCTGGGGTGCTTCTCCTGGAGTAGCACCAAAAACCATGCGTTTGACTTTTGATCTTTTAATTCCGTTACCAGTGAACCAGACCAACGATCCACAATGAGTATGGCTGGGAGGAACGCGCGGAACGATGTCGGCATCGTTGACGAACCGTGCGTAGCGTCCCAGGAGAATGGAGTCCAGGTGATCCGCTAATTTCACCCGAGCAACCATCGGCTGTCCGAACGTGACGATTCCATCCACCGATTTTTGCTCATTCTCGATCAGGTCGTAAGCACAGACGACCGCCAATGCCCCGCCGAGACTGTGACCGGTGATCCACAAATGCTTGGCAGACAGCGGTTCAAGAAGCTTCAAGATCTGCGGCTTCAATGGCTGATAGGCGCTGTGAAAGCCACGGTGGATCGCGCCGTGCGGTGTCTCCACGGAATTCCGGTCGAGGTTGACCAGCCAGTCGGAGTTGTCATCCGTTCCCCGAAAGACGACGACAGCAACATCATCCGCCGAAACGACATGCCCGACCATTGAAGCGGCAACGAAGGTGTTTACTTGAACAAAACCCAATTTGCGGTACTCGACTTCTGCCTCGACCGGTGACAGATAGGCCGTTTCGCTGATCGTTGCCAAGTCTTCCGCCACGGGCCAATCGGAATATGATTCCGAATCCCACGGAGCACGCAGTCGCTCAATCAATGTGACTGGACGTACTGGCCCTGGCTCGGGACGTGCGTCCTCGTCGATGATCTTGCCGCGTCCTGGTTTTGAATTCGCGACATAGACAACAAATCCTCCGCCAATGACGACTAAAACGAGGACGATCTTCAACCAGGTTGGAACGCGCATCACGCCTCCTCCTCAACCAGATCGAACAGCGTTCGTTGGACCGCCTCGACCTTCGGCTTGTTGCTGGCTTCCCATTTTCCATAGAGCTGCTTGGCAAGGCGGGCGGCGTCCTTCATGGCCGGGTCGCCGCCGTGCCGCGTGAACCAGTCGAGCAGTTGGCCCGTCGCCGGGTGCGGCACGAAATTCGGGTTATTGAGCGTGTCGTTGACGTTGATGCCGCTGTCCGGGTAGCAGGCCCCGATCAGGAACATCGTCTGGTCGAGATCGCGGCCCAGCCCCTTGCGAGGGAGACCCTTCCATTTCCGCGCCTGCTCCAACGGCGGAACGAGGTAAAAGACCTTGCTTTTCTCGATGCACCATTCCCGCTGTTGGAACTCGGCGGGGGAAACGCCAGTGCCGCGCAGGAACTTCTGCATCTGATCGCGGGCAAGGCTCGTGGTGTCGGCGAATAGCCGCAGGAACTGCCGCGTGTACGGCTCGGCATCGACCGGCGGAACCTCGGCGGTTGAATCCCGCTGATCGTCGAGAAGCTGGTTGATCCCGGCCAGAGCTTCTTTGACGGTGAATTCTCGCCCCTTCTCGACATACACCTTGCCGTAGTGCTTCGAGTAATATTCGAGCGCCTTGCCGCGCCGGATCACTTGCAGATCGGCCTCGGCCAGACCGGCTTGCTCGTGGTGTTCGAGGATGTCTTGAAGCTGCTTCACATCCTGAAGGATCTGCCGACGAAGGCGTGCCCAGCTAATCTCCTTCGGATCGTCGATCCGCTTGCGGCAGACGTGAACGATGTCGTATTCGATCAATTGTGACCCAAACGTACCTGGCTTCGCCCCCTCACCCTTGGTTTCGTCACTGCGGATCGGGTATGCCGCTTCAAGGTAGTATCCCGCCTGAAATAAGCTCTCCAGGACAGCAACCCACGGTTCATCTTCGCTGTGGTGAAACGTGAAGGCGAGGATGCCGGAAGGTTTCAGAATTCTCGCGGCTTCGCGCCAGCACTCGGTCAGAATTTTTTGGTAGAAGCCGTCGGGGTCATCCGGCTGGCGGGCACGATTGGCAACTGCTTCCAGAGCCTTGGGAGTGTACTCAGCCGTGAAATATTCGGGGTACTTGGCCTTCAGAACAAGCCGTAACCAAACATAGAAGAAATCGGCCAACTCTGAGTAATGCAAAAGGCCGCCGAATGGCGGATCGGTAATTACCAGATCAAGGGAGGCGTCTGGAATCTGTGGGAGATTGGAAGACGAGCCAACTGAAATGACCTGACCATCACGAACGGGGTCGCCTGGTTCCACTTTGGCTGATTTGCCAGTCACATCGGCCGCGAGCGTCTTTGAAAGGCGTTCCAGTTCTACGACAGGGAATGTCTCCCAAGGTTCCACACACCATTCCAAGCCTTCAAGAATGCCTTCCGCACACGAGACCCAGTTTCCCCTCCCCAAATCCGGAAACACGCAATTTTCAACCATCGTAGCCTTTGGATGATAGTTGTTATTGCTGAACATTGGCTCCATCTTGTCAGCCGTAACATTCCAGATGCTGAATAAATTCTGATTGCGAAGGTACTGTTGGAATGCGCCAAGGACGAACTCACGAACGTCCCAAGGGAACTCCCCAGAAGCTGTCATCGAGCGAAGGAGTTGCGTGAGCAAGAGAAGCTGCCGTGGATTGAACATGGTCCACCAGTGGGTGAACCCGTGGTTGGGAATCCCACCGTTGTTCATCGAGGTCATGAATCCAAACGGCACCTCACTTCGAGGCCAGAACGCCGACAGATCAGACTCCCGTCGTTGCTCCCACTCCAAACTGGCAGCGTCTGCCGCTTTTGGCTGCGGAATATCAAAGAACCGTCCCGAGTACGGAAACCCTTGCTTGTCGCAGGTAGGGCAATAGCCTTGCACAGCATACGCTGCGAGCGGCCCGCTCTTCTTCGTGGTCTTGATCGCATCCAGCACATCCCACTGCTTGCCGCAGGTCGATTCCATACAAGTAAAGGTTGACCTCTTCGGAACCGTTCCTTGATTGGTGTCGAATTCCTCATTCGTGTCTGGTGTCGTGATTCTCTCCGGCAGTGAACCGCGAACCTCGATCAACTTTAGACGTTTCTGCCGCTCCGAATTCCAGGCTGCTGTGGATGCCGCGTCGTCCGTTGCGCTGCCTCCCAATAATGTGCCCTTCGTCCCCTTGAGCCAATCAGGGTGAATCAGCAGCGACAGATCAACCTTCTTGTTCTTCGGTTTGCCCAGCACTTTGGCGGCCTTATGGCCGCAATGCGGACACGTGTAGGAGCCATCGTCGTGCCGGATGGTGAACGGCTCCTCGTCAGGCGAAACAACGAACAGTGCTGCCGGAGCCATGCGAACGTCTTGTTCTTCGATGTCGAACGCCTTCTTGCACGAGCCGCATTCAACGTCCTGCCATGCTTTGACCGTCAGTGTCTTGATGGCGATGACCGGCGAGGACATGATCGGCGTGCGGTGCCCGCAGCCGGTCGCCTGACAGGGGCCATGCTTGGCCCAGAAGGTGTAGATGACCTCCGGGCCTTCGTAGCGGTACTGCTTCCGCTCGTCGGGCGTCAGTTTCAACGGATTGAAACTCGCGGGCTGCGGTTTCGTCTCGTTGTTATTAAACCATTTGCCCTTGTGCCCGCGTGGGCAATCGCAGGCGTAGAACGGCATGATCTGCGGCTTGACCTCGGCTTCGATATGGTCGAGCAGCTTTTGCACTTCGGCAGGATCGACCTGAGCCAGTTCGTTCTTCACGACGAACCACGCCACCGGGTTCAGGTCATTGCCATACATCTGCATCCCAAGCCGGGCACCTTCGACGACGGTCGTGCCCCCGCCCATGAAGATGTCGGCCACCTTGAGCTTCTTGAAGGCTTCGTTCTTCTGGTGGTTGCCATAGTACGAATCCCAGACCAGCTTGGCGGCTTCGGCAGGATCGTCCGGTGCCTTCGTTGCCGCCGCGATCAACATGGCCCGAAACACGCTGGAACGCCGCCGCGCCCACCACTTCGACATCTGGTAGATCGGCTTGCCCGCATTCCCCTCGATGGCAGCGACATGGTTGATCGGCAAAATCGGGAAATCGACCTCCAGGCAGGTCTTGGGCCGGTTCGGATCGGAAAAATCGACCGAGGGCAAATGCACCTCCCGACCAGCACCGACCGCTTCGGCAATCTTTTGTGCGAGTATTTCTTTCTTAGTGGCCACTTGGGTTCCTTATTTCTTTTGATCACGCGACTGGCGGCGCATATTTTCCACTGCGGCAGTAAGATCGACTTCTGCCTTGGGTTTGGCCCACCGCGCCCAGAATGGGATCGTCGCGCTGCGCGGTTCGTGCTTAGGTTTCGACATCTTGATTCGGGTCGGCAACAGGGTGGCATCTCCCACCACAACAGCCTCGCCCACGTCCAGCGTCGGTAACACCTCCATCAGCCCTTCAAGGCTTTCCGGCAATAACTGCCTCACGACCGATTGGTCAGTCTTGTTGGCAAGACGTAAACTGATGATGTTGCTGCACTGGCTGAGAATCGTTGTGCTGACATCTGAAGGACGCTGGCTGACCACCATCAGGCCGACGCCGTATTTGCGTCCTTCTTTAGCGATGCGCTCGTAGTTCTCGAGGGCTCTCTTCTCCAGCGGGCCGGTTGAGGCCGCGCTGCTGGGTAAGTACAGGTGAGCCTCATCGCAAACGATTACAATAGGATGTCGTGCATCGCCGTCTTCCCCCGGGTCGCTCCAAAACTGAATCTGGTAAATGAGTCTCCCGACCAGTCCCACTACGACCGGTAGAATGTCGGAAGGCACCTCGGAGAAATCGATAATCTTGATGCCGGGGTTGACACCTTTCTTGACATTGCCCGTGCCGAGCAGTTTTCTTGCCAATTCATGCAATGCCTCGTAAGTCTCATACTCCTCAGGGGCTTGATACATGAACGCATACCGGCGATCGTTCATCTTGGTCTTCAAGCGGATGAGGAAGCGCGAGAGCTTGCCGTTTAATGGACCCTTCTCGGTTTTGGGTTGGCCCTTGCGAGGGCCGCTCGCATAAGTTTCCCCGGTGTCGATGGCTTCATCGTTCTTGTCGTCCAGCGATTTAACAAGGCTCCCAAGCCGATAAGGCACAGGTGTATCCACCGTGAACCCTTCCAACAGCTCCGGCTTGCTGAGTGCCGCAATGGCGGCACGTTTCATTTCAATAACCGAATCCATCAGCGCAAGCGCCTGATTGGGTGCGTTTTCCCCTGAACGATCCACAAAAACTGATTGCATTTCATCGTAGGTAAGCAACCAGAAGGGCAGGAAGATTGCGTCTTCGTTCTTGGTCTTAATGTCTCCGATGCCAGCGATGCGATAATGGGAGGCGAACTTCATGCTCGAATACTCGCCATGCAGATCGAGCACAACGATGTTCGCGTAGGGCAACTGAGCAGACTGCTCCAGAATAGAGGCTACGGTAAAGGATTTTCCCGATCCTGTGCTGCCCAGCAGTGCTGCGTGCCTTTGGAACAGCTTGTCCCCATCGATGTACGCACTGGCCTTGCCATACAGTGTATA
>JAIXLE010000149.1:4819-5425 GCA_026931725.1 Bacteroidales bacterium | reverse complement strand
AACTATGCGCTGCAGCAGACCCCGCCTCGTGGTTGGGTTGGGTATCGTGTCTCGGTGGCCCTGTTCGCTGGGGGTGTTCCCGGCGGGGCTGCTGAGCTTGGGTGTTCGGCGGCGGAGAGGCGTCCGATGAGCCGCGGCTTTTGGATCGTGCTGCTCGTCGCCGTCGCGGCCATCTTGCTGCTGTTCGCCGCTTGGTATCCGTACACCGGCGGCGGGCGGCAGCGGTACAACATGGCCGTCGCGCTGGAGGAGTTGCCGCGGGTTCGAGCCGTCCTCGACGCCGACACGCGGTTTAACGACGTGAGGGCGTATGTGTATACCGGGCAGGACGGCGCGGTCGGCCTGGTCGGCACTGTCGAGAAGGACGAGGACTTGTTCCGGCTCATGAAGGCGGTGGCGGCCGAGCGGCTGCCGGTCGCCGTGTCCTGGCAGGTCAAGGTCGCCGCCGGGGACGAGCCGTAGCGCCGAACCAGACGCTGCACCTGACTGCGGGGGCATGATTGGTTTCCGGGACTTCGTAGCTCACCGATGCCCCCGCAGCAGGTGAGCTTGGTCGTTCGGCTGCGGAGGCACATCAATGGCGGAAGCGTCCGGGTGGCGGGACCA
>JAIXLE010000149.1:0-1344 GCA_026931725.1 Bacteroidales bacterium | reverse complement strand
GTTGTTCGGCTGTGACTGCGAGACACGCGGAACTGGTTGGCGGTGGCTGCGAGACGCGCGAAACTGGTTGGTGTTGACTGCGAGACACGGCACCGCGTCAGTGAGTGACAGTGGGTTGTCACTGGTGTTTGTTTCAGGTGGTTGGTGATGGAATCGTGGTTCTGTGTGGTTGGCGACCCCAGGCTCTGATGGTATCGTGGCTGGCGGAAATGCCGGTGTAAGGTCGGTGTCCGTGTGGCGGAGTGGTGGCTTAAGATAAGCCGAACGAGTCGCTGCAGCAGACCCCGCCTCGTAACTGGGTTGGGTATCGTGTCCCAGCGGCCTTATTCGCTGTGGGTGTCCCGGCGGGGCTGCTGAGCTTGTGTGTTCGGCTGCAGGAGGTTGTCGCGTGATCAGCGGAGAGGCAACACTGCTGGGCGAAATCATATTAACACCAGAAGATGATACCCCTCGGCTTGCTTACGCAGGTTGGTTGGAGAAGCATTGGCAAGTCGACCGAGCGATATACGTCCGATGGCAAGTCCATGGCGATGCTTGGTTTAACAATAACCCGGAATTGTGGCAGTTACCTGCTGGCATCTCGCGGTTATCGTTCGCGGCAACGAGACACAAGTTGGCTGAGATGGATCGGCTGACTGTTGCGGGTGTGGCATCATTTGCCGCTGGCATGCCGCCACAGTTGGCGAACTATTTCCGCCAACCAAGTCACTATCACCGGGGAATGCTGGAGTTGGTGGGTGGCGATGCGGCGGAACTTAGCCGAGACTTGCCCGAGTTGATACGTGTTACCCCGATCCAGACAGTTACGGTCCACGATGGGATGTCTGCGTTGCCAGCTGTCCTACAGTTGCAAGAACTCAGTCGTCTCCGATGCCTGAGGTTGATCACCCCACGCGGGCGGAGTCAAACAAGGGAGTTCTTGGCCGCACTCACTGCATGCCCTGCAATACCTGGGTTGCGATATGTAATCGACAGTTGCGACAGGAGTTTTCATCATCGCATTTGTGGTGGTGATGACACAGAAAAGGTGGTTGATCGTTTGACATTGGAGGAATGGTCGCTCTTGCGGGATTGGTGTCCAGACATTTATCGTGGTTGGGAGTGACAATGTGTTGTCACTTGCTTGATGTTCTGGTGGTTGGCAGCGACTGCGAGAGTCGGGGGCGTGGCTGGTGGTGTCTGCGAGAGCCGTTATTGTGTTCGTGAGCGGCAGAGTTGGCAGCGTTCCAGAGGCCGAACGAGGCGCTGCAGCAGACCCCGCCTCGTGATGGGGTTGGGTATCGTGTCTGGGTGGTCCTGTTCGCTGGGGGTGTCCCGGCGGGGCTGCTGAGCTTGTGTGTTCGG
>JAIXLE010000034.1 GCA_026931725.1 Bacteroidales bacterium | reverse complement strand
GTGTAGAGCACTCCTCCCAGAGCATACAGGTCGCTGCGTTTGGTGTACGGTTTCCCCGTAAAGTATTCTGGCGCAAGGAACCCTATGGTGCCCCAGGCATCGGCGGAGAGGCTCAGAGGTGGCGGACTGAGCAGCTTGTCAACACCGAAATCGGTCAGTTTGACCGTGCCGTCCACAGCGAGCAGCACGTTGGCGGGTTGGATACTCCGATGCAGAATACTGCGGTGGTGGCCATGCCGGAGCGCGCGTGCCAGTTGCACGGCGATTCGCAGAAGATGATCCGTCCAACTGAGTCCGGGTTCGTCTTGTTTGCGTGGCCGGTTCCGCAAGGTCGTGGCCAGATTAGTTCCATCAACAAATTCTGATGCGTAGAAGGCCATGCCGCCGGAAACGCCGCTCTCGTAGAATCGGGCGATGTTGGGGTGATTTAGCCGTTGCAAGAATAGCATGGCGGCGGGAAAGCTCTGCCAGAAGTCCGGCGGTCGCGTAGAATCGGGTGTCAGAATCTTCACGGCGGCGGCCCGGCCATCTTCGGTCGACCGGTCACGATAGGTAGTTCCGAGCGATCCCCGGCCAATTTCCTCGCCGAGAATCCAGTTTCCGACCCGGCCGCCGGTCATGGGTAAGCCCTGTGAGTGAAGAGATTCCTATGCTGTGAGTGTATGCGGATGTGGTTCGACACGCAGCAGGATGTCATGGGATGCCAGAAGCTCGAAAAGCGTTGCTGTTGATGGCTCACGGCAGTCGGCGTGCGGAAGCCAATGCGGATTTGGAATTCGTTGCGGACCAGATGCGGGAACGCGGACGCTACGCCATCGTCATGGCCTCATTTTTGGAGTTGGCCGAACCAGACATTCCCACGGGCGGGGCAGCCTGTGTGGAACAGGGGGCCACTGAGGTCACGATGTTGCCGTACTTTCTCTCACCGGGTCGGCATGTCCACGATGATATGACCGCAGCCCAGCGTGCGTTAGCGCAACGGTTTCCCCAGGTGATTTTCCGTCTGGCCGAGCCGCTCGGTCGGCATCCCAAACTGTTGGATGTCGTCGAGGAGAGAGCACGAGAAGTGGAACAAAAATCTGAATCTAGTCAAAATATCTGAATACCTGGATCACAAAGTGAAAAGGGTTTTATCAGACTTGCGTTCGGGCTTCTATTCTAGCACACACACCCGGCCCTTGCGGGTCGGGTGCGGTGGTCGCCCTTCAACGACGGAGGGGACGCCTTAGTATTTCGTCATTTCGATGGTCGTTTCCCGCTGGACATCGGGGTTCGGGCCGACATACAGGTGCAGGTGGTCCTTGTCGATGTACACCACCAACGTCCGCGGTTTGGTCACATAGGTCGGGAACGGGTAGCTCGATTGTACCGTTTCCTTGAAGTAGACCGCACATTCCCAATGGCAATGGTGCAGTTGCGCCATGCCGACGAGCGGGAAGAATCGCGGTGGGTCAATCTTGTCTACCGTCCGATTCTTCACAATGACGATGTCGTCGCGGAACTCTTCATAAACATAAGGCACGCCACGGACCCGTTTCGGCAATGCTCGGAGGACTTCGCCGTCACTGGGTGGGTCTTCGCACAACGGCGGTGGGAACCCATCGCGGATCGGCGGCATGATCGGTGTGCGGTGGTCATCCTTGTGCTGGTATTTTTCCTGCATTCGATCCGTGACCCACGGTTGAATCGGAATCGGAACCAGGGGGAGACCGCAACCCGTACTGCCGAGCGGTGACATCACTACGACAAGAAGTAACAATTTATTTCGTAACC
The DNA here is from genome assembly GCA_026931725.1 of Bacteroidales bacterium. Taxonomy (GTDB): domain Bacteria; phylum Planctomycetota; class Planctomycetia; order Gemmatales; family Gemmataceae; genus JAIXLE01. Next base: position 43,618 of record JAIXLE010000034.1, on the reverse strand, counting down.
GGAACATCCTACCCTCCGTGCGTGAAGGCGGCCTCGAACGCCCCTGGACAATGACCGCTGCGAGTGAAGGAACTCGGCGGCGGAGCGGATCGAATGCCCTGAAGGGAGGGATTCGATCAATCAGGCCGTGCCATCTGTGGCTGCCAACTGTATCGGTTCCCCAGCCCGGTTGAGTTAAGTGGAATGATCGGAAGTTTCGGGATTCGCCATCTTTCGCCACCTGATAGGGTGTGAGTACGCCCACGCACGGCGGTTCCTCCACACAATAACCGCATCACAGAGATTGCATAAATGGTCTATCTCTCCCGCATTACCACGAAATCCGGCGATGCCGGGGAAACCTCCCTGGGCGATGGGAGCCGAGTGCCCAAAGATCATCCGCGGATGGAGGCCATCGGCACAGTCGATGAACTCAACGCCACGTTGGGGCTTGTCTGCACGCATTGCCCCGATTTCCCAGAATCCGAGTTGTTGCGAGTCTTGCAGAATGATTTGTTCGATGTCGGTGCCGATCTGTGTGTACCAATCTCGGAGGGTGAAGAACCCGGTCGGTGTCTGCGTATCACTGTGGATCAGGTTCAGCGGCTCGAACAGGCCATCGACCGACTGAATGCCGTCCTTGAACCGCTCCGGTCGTTCGTGCTTCCCGGTGGAACTCCGGCGGCGGCGTGGTTGCACTTGGCACGAACGGTCTGTCGCCGGGCAGAACGAGACGTGGTGACACTGTTCCGCGACCCGGCAGAGCGTATCAACCCAGAGTTGTTAATCTATTTGAATCGGTTAAGTGATCTGTTGTTCGTACTGGCCCGTTCCGCAAACGACGGTGGCCGGGGCGATCCCCTCTGGGTGCCGGGCGGTGATCGGAACCGTTAGCGCTTTTCGTTCCAATGAGGATGAGTGTATCGTTCCGTGTGAAACTTCTGTTTCAAAATCTGCTCAGCCGCTGTCCAGTTGCCGGGTGTGATCTGCCAATGGAATGTCTCGGCTAGTCGTTGTGTGATCGTTTCCGACAATGTGGTCGGAGAAAGTGTCACACCCGTCAATTCTCGGATTCCGGGCAGGTCTGGGGCAAATTCGCTGCGGGCGAGCAGGATTCCGCCATGTTGGAGCAGGGCACCTTTTTGTTTCCGTTGGGCACTGCCAACCACTTTTCGGCTGTCTGCCAGCAAGTCTCCGGGGGTCTGGTGGAAGAAACACAGCACCGGGCCGAGTTTCCGTTCCTCCCCGCAAACCACGGCACGCGTCTTGGCTCCCAGACTGGCGAGCGCGGCAGAAATGGCATGATGTACCCGACACGCCCAGGATTCGCCACGCGGTTGCCAATCGAGGCTGGGCGGTAAAGCCAGGGCATAAGTGATTTCATGATGATGCACCAACGCGGAACCACCCGTGGCACGGCGGACCCAGGCTAACGTGGCCAACCGAGGATCCGCGAACCGATCCGAGGCCGGTTGAAAGTAGCCGAGGCTGAGTGTGGGTTCGGACCACTGATACCAGCGGAGCGTGGCGACACCGGATTCCGCGGCGCTGTGCAGCATCGCTTCATCGGCGGCCATGTTCGCGGGGCCGGATGCCGTTTCGAGGGGAAGCAGTCGAATCGTGTGCATCCTCAGATTCTACGGAATGACGCGGGTTCGTGGTCGCTTCTTGTTTGCGGAAGGTCTGGGGTTTACACTAGGGGGCGCAATCAGGACCGATTCCGCTTGCAAAACCGTTCTGCCCATTCGGAGTGCATTTTCATGACAATGCGATTGAATCGTCGTGGCTTCCTACAAGCAACCAGTGCCGCCAGCCTGGGGTATCTGTTTACTGGCCCGGCATGGTCGGTGTCGCGGGCGGCTGGGGCCAATGGCCGATTGGCGGTGGCCGGTATCGGTGTCGGCGGGAAGGGGCGGAGTGACATTGAACAGGCTGGAAACCTGATGGATGTCATCGCCATCTGCGACATTGATGAATCGGAACGCGGCCTGGGTGGAGCGAAGAAGCGGTTCGAGAAAGCGAAAGTCTTTACCGATTTCCGCAAGCTGTTCGCCGATGCCGATATTGTCCGCAACCTGGATGCGGTCGTGGTTTCCACCCCGGACCACACCCACGCCTTGCCGAGCGTCATGGCCATGCGGCGTGGCAAGCACGTTTACTGCCAGAAACCGCTGACCCACACCGTTTTTGAGGCCCGTTTGATGCGGGAGGTGGCGAAGCAGAACAAGGTTTGCACGCAAATGGGCAACCAGGGTACCGCTGCGAACGGACTCCGTCGCGCGGTTGAATTCGTGCAAGGTGGCGGAATCGGAGCCGTCAAGGAAGCGCACGTCTGGACCAACCGTCCGATTTGGCCGCAAGCCCCGCAAGTCAGCGCCGCGAAACCGCCGAAGACGGGGGAATGCCCAAAACATGTCCACTGGGATGAATTCCTTGGGCCAGCGGCGGATCGCCCGTATGCGGCGGGTATCCATCCGTTCGCCTGGCGTGGCTTCTGGGATTTTGGCACCGGAGCCATCGGGGACATGGCCTGCCACACCGCCAACACGGCGTTCATGGCCCTGAAACTTGCCAGCCCCAGCCGGGTTTCCGCGGAAGCGGGTGATGTCAACCTGTTGAGTTGCCCCAGTTACGCCCACGTCACGATGGAGTTCCCGGCACGCGGAAACTTGCAACCCGTAGTGCTGCACTGGTACGAAGGGAAGAAGAACGGTCAAAAGGTTCTGCCTCCCGAAGACCTCATCCGCAAGGTTTCCAAAACCGGCAAACTTTCGGATAGCGGGTCGATTCTCGTGGGTGAGAAGGCCATCATGTACTCGCCGAACGATTATGGCGCGGAATGGATTATCGCCACGGACTCGGGCCATGAACGACTCACCGGCAGCCCGGAGAAGCTCCCCATCAATAATGGTGGCGACCCTGGCCAGAAAAAAGAGTGGGTCGCGGCGATCCAAGCCAACAAGCCCACGGCAGCTCTGGCGAACTTCGACTATGCCAGCCTGCTCACGGAGGCTTTCCTGCTGAGGAACGTCGCCATCCGTGCGGGCAAGGCGTTTGAATGGGACGGCGAAACGGGCAAGGTGAAGAACTGCCCCGAAGCCGAGCCATTCATTCACATGGAGTATCGCAAAGGCTGGGATTTGTTGAACGAGAAAGTGTAAGTTCTTGTTTGCGATGCCCGCGCATCTCACGGATCATGGAGTCCGTGGGATGCGAACATGTTTGAGATGTTCATTTTCCACGGTTGCCACGGGATGCCCAGTGAGCCAGCCCGCAGGCGGATTTTGTTCGAGGTCCACCCAAACCAGGAACAATAAGACTCCGAGCATCGCATAACAGGCTAAATTCGCTCCCCAGGACTCCGAGAATAATTTCACCGCACTCCCCGCGGATGACTTCAACTTGATGCGGATTCCGTTAATGTCGACGCTGTAGATTTCATCCAATACGAGATGCGATAAGAACCCTAACATCACACCCACGGCTAATACGATACGGAGATGCCGATCGGGGCTACCATATTCGAGGTAGACGATGAGCCCCGCAATGAGCATGGCCGGAATGCTGTGATACATCCCACGATGGACCGAGAGCCGCCCAATCACCTGCGGTAAGCAGTAACGGACGATGAGATACAATGCCATCAATACCGCCAATACGCCTTCATGAGATAAGCCCGCATGAATGAGTCGTGGCACCAACATGATTGGCGCAACCACAGCGGCCAAAGAAGTCAGCTCCCGCACCGGACGGCCACTGTCACTATCCAAATCTGGTAGCATCCCCCCTACAGCCGTGAGTCCGGTTGCCAACACCGCCGTTTCCGGCCCGAATCCCATTGGGCGTACCGTTGCCGCGCCATACGCGATTCCTAGCGCTGTGGATACGGTCACATGCATTCGGAACCCGGCCATGAGAACTCCCTTCCACCCGGCATCGGTATCGATCCAGAATTTTGTTCACTAATACACTCGTGCAGCATATAATCCCGGTAACCCGAACAAGCGGGAGAGGAGGATGCCATGACGAATGAGGAACTTTCACGCAAACTCCGTTCGCACGCGGCTGAACTGGCCCATGCGGGAGATAACCTGTACCGTATTCGCGCATTCCGTCAAGCCGCGTTCGCCGTGCTACGCCTGGCGCAACCCGCGGAAGATCTCCTTCATCAATTTGGCCGAGCGGAACTGGCTCGCCGAGCGGGTATCGGTGCATCCATTGCCGAGACGCTGGAAGAATGGATTCACGAAATGGACTCGCACATTCCCACAACCGATATGTGCGCCTGTGCGATGGAATAAGGGAAAAGGAAACCCCCTTGCGGACACACAAGGGGAAAAAGACGGAATCTGATGGATAAGTTACGCGCCCGACTTCTTCGGGTTGGGATCATGTTCCTGCATCGCGCTCTTCATTTCACGCACGGCTCGTTCCATACCCACTAACACAGCTCGGCTCACGATGCTGTGACCGATGTTCAACTCTTCCAGGCCTGGAATCCGCACAATCGGTTGAATGTTACTATAATTCAAACCGTGGCCCATGTGGACATGGAGTTTCCGGTTGCGGGCGTGTGCCGAGGCCGTGAGGAGTTTGGCCAACTCTTCTTCCCGCGCGGTTCCGCCAACGGCTTCGGAGTAGCTCGCGGTCTGGAATTCAATGGCGTTGGTTCCGAGAGCGTGGGCCATGTCCACTTGCTCAATATCCGGGTCGATGAACAGAGACACATGAATACCCGCGGATTGCAGACGATCGACAGCCGAGCGGATGGTGTCGGCATGGGCGATCACATCCAAACCGCCTTCGGTGGTCAGTTCCTGTCGCTTTTCGGGAACCAGCGTGGCTTCGTCCGGCTTCACGGCCAGGGCAATGGCGATGATTTCTTCCGATGCAGCCATTTCGAGGTTGAGCCGATTTGTCACGACCTCGCGCAGCACGCGGACATCCCGTTCTTGAATATGGCGACGGTCTTCCCGCAGGTGGACCGTAATACCGTCTGCTCCACCCAGTAGCGCCAGAACCGCCGCCGCCACCGGGTCCGGCTCTGTCGCTCGACGCGCTTGACGAACAGTCGCCACATGGTCGATATTCACACCCAGTCGAATCATATCAATCTCAAATTCTCTCAGTAATGACCGTAGCGGGACAGATATTGCAGCACGGTCGCGTAGCGGATCGTTTCCCGTGCGAGAATTTTGTAAGCCGACACGGTCAGAATCACTAGGCCGACACGCTCGCAAATTAACCCGAGTAACGGTATGGCGAAGAACCAGTTGAATAAGAAATAATTCATGATTCCCAGGAGAACCACAATCGGGATTCCGAGTTGACACAAGCGGCTGAGCCGATAGCGATGATCGAAGTACATCTGAAACATCAAGCGGAATTCCGCCAGGATCGGGATTTTCGACCAGATCCCCCGAATCGACGGTGTGGCTCCCGTTAGGGCCAGCATCGCCGCGCTGGTGTGGAGGGTATCCGTAGGAAGAATCGGAGCAAAGCCATCCGGTGCGGTTTCCTGCACCCGTTCCAGCACACGCTGCGTGACGACTTTTTCCAATACCTCCGTGTTCTCCAATCGTGAGAGAGATTGTTCCAGGCGATGGAGTCGCTCGGCCACAGATTCAGAATCCGCATCCGTTTGATGCGTAACTTCCTGACGCGGTTTCGGGAATGCAGCAAGATCAGCCATGTGTGCGATACCCAGTTCAGGCCGGAAGGAATTCCTCCATCCGGTTTCTGTGTCATCTCCTGTACAGATTATCCCAGCCGCGACGAGGTTCCCAGAGGAATCAGCAACCCCAACGCGACACCCACGCTGAGCTGGTGGAATGTGGGGATCGCTCCGGGGCGTTGGTCGGCCACCGCGTTTTACTTTTTGCTCCGAATACTGGCCTTGTCAGCGGTGGGAAAGTCTTTGGGAAGTGGGATCGTCACTTGGCCCGTCGCGGCCCATTCCGTACCCCGTTCGAGAACCGCGGCGAAACCCGCACATTGCATCGCGTAGACATCGTGGCCCATCGGGGTATGGAAGACACGACCTTGGCCATACTGCACCGTCCAGATCATCGGTTCATGGGTGCCCGTGCCCTTTTTGGCGCTATCCGAGAAAGCTGTGGCGAGAACGTGGACGTTTTCCACCGGCCCCCGCATGTTGTCGTAGAGTTCATCCCGACCGTGCAGCCAACTCGCGGGCATTCCTTTGGTCACGGGGTGTTCGGCATCCCGCAGTGTGATCTCGAATGGGCCGACGTAACGATGGCCCGAACCAAGATCCTGACCAGCCGGAACGATGACGGGTTTTCCATCAACATATTTGAGACGTTTGCCAAAACCTGTGCCACGCCAACCCATGCCGATCATCTGGTTGTATTCTTTCCAGCCACTGAAAGCGTTATTCGCGGCGTGAACGATCACCAGCCCAATAGTTCCCGCTTTCAGACGTTGATGGAGATCCGTGTTAAAAGCATCCGACCAAGGCTCCCCGTTGTAATTGCTGACCACAACATCATATTTGGCCAAGTCCGGGTGAAACTTCTGCATCGCGTCTTTCTGCCCCTTCGGCGGCGAGGTGGCCACATCGACGGTGTAACGGCCCGAGGCCTTGAGAATCTGCTGGAGGATCGGAGTGGTTTCTTGCCACTTGTGGTTGTTCTGACCATCGACGATCACCACGCGAATCTTTTCTGCCGCGGAAGAGGGCAGAGGGGCGATGGCCACCAGCACCATTGCAGCCAACAAGAGGGAGACAGGACGCATAAGTACCTCTGGGAGGGACGGATCGGGGGTCTGTTTGCCTCCCGATTGTCCTGTGGGCTGGGCCAGCCGTCAATTGCGTGGTAGCATCGAGTGAGTGAATTTTCTGATCGGAGGCAGGATATGGACCGGAACCCAGATGACATTGTGCGGGTGGCATCAGGTAATTTGATTCAGGTGGAAGTTTGGCGCGATGCCATCACCGATGCGGGAATTGCAAGCCGCATTGTGGGTGATGATTTGTCCGGAAGTTTTGGCTCCGTGCTACCCGGTTCGGTGGAATTATGGGTCCACCGTGAAGATTTGGCCGTGGCCGAAGCCGCGATTCAGCGAGCGGAAGAACACAAAGGCCAAACCGAGCAGGATCGACCCGCGTTTGACCGGCCAGTCTCAGACAATCCCACGAAAACAAACCCACAGGCACCCAGCGGCACGAAGTTCAACACCGGCGAGCGGGGCCACTAAGCCGCCCCATCAAAAATGCCCATCAAGCATCGTGATGGTGGGCATTTTTGCGTGAGGGTGCGTGAGAGGTCATCATTTTTTGGTGTTGATGGATTCCAGGAAACTTTTCAACCCACGGGCTTTGAGCTTGGTTTTCGCGGGGCGTGGTTTGGTAACGTATTCCTCACCCGTGAAACGATTGATCGCTTTCTTCCCGCCCTTGTCCGCTTTAGTATGCGTGACGGAGAGTTTGACGAGATTCGGCAAGGTCAATTCCCCCGGTCCCTTGGGACCGAGTTCTTTTTGCACGATAGCCAGGATGGCATCGTAGACGGTTTGCACTTCGGACTTCTTCAATTGCGTTGCTTCCGCGAGTTTCTGGAAGAATGCCGCTTTGGTCATCTTGTTCTTAGCGGCGGCGGGCTTCTCTTTTTCCTTCTCCTTAGCGACCGCTGTTTTCTTTTTCGCAACCGTGGGTTCTTCTTTTACGCTGGGAACTTCTTGCGGAGCGGGTTTCGCTTTGGCCGCTGGTTTTTGCTTCGCCATGATCGTCTCCTGTCTGCGGAAGGAAAGGTGCCACCCGTGAAACTGCCCGAAAACTAGGGGCTTTTCGTGCAAATGTCAATGTAAACCTTAATTTCACTGGGAAATATCTCTAAATCGGATCAAGTTCAGGATTCCTCTTCTGCATTTCTTTCCGATTTCCGCAAAAATCCCCGGTTCCGTCGCACAAAGTTCCTGGCATGCCGATTGTGACTTTCCCCCTCTGTCAGCCGGTCATATCTTCACTTGCGGAAGACATGTAACCATTGCAGTACGGTGACATCATGGGTGAAACCACAACGCTCGGGCCAACGACACCATTCACGGACATGGACAACTTGGCGATCAACGCGATTCGGACGCTGTCGATGGACGCTGTTCAGCAAGCCAACTCTGGCCACCCTGGCGCGCCGATGGGACTAGCTCCGCTGGCCTATACGCTCTGGAATCGCTTTCTGAAGTACGACCCGGCTGACCCCTCTTGGCCAGCACGCGATCGGTTCGTGCTGTCGAACGGCCATGCTTCCATGTTGCTCTATTCCTTGCTGCATCTGGCGGGGGTGAAGAACGGCCCCGGTAGCACGGTTGATAGTGTGCCGATGTCCGAGATCATGCGGTTCCGTCAACTGCACAGTCGGACGGCTGGCCACCCGGAATCACACATCACCGCTGGAGTCGAAACCACGACGGGGCCGCTTGGGCAAGGGATCGGGAACGCCGTCGGGATGGCGATTGCCCAGAAATGGATCGCCGCGACATTCTCGAAGCCGGGGTTTGAGGATCTCTTCGACTTCCACATCTACGCCATCTGTGGCGATGGCTGCATGATGGAAGGGATCGCCTCCGAGGCTTCCTCCTTGGCGGGGCACCTCCAGCTCGACAATCTGACCCTGCTGTACGATGACAACACCATCACCATCGAAGGGCACACGGATTTGGCGTTCTCTGAGAACGTCGCCGCACGCTATGCCGCCTATGGTTGGCACGTTCTCCATGTCGAAAAGGGGAATGTCGATACGGCCGCGATTGCGGCGGCCCTGGCCGATGCGTGCCAAACGCGGGGTAAGCCCACACTCGTGGATGTCAAAACTTTAATTGGTTACGGGGCTCCGCACAAACAGAACACCCATGCCGCGCACGGGGAACCGTTGGGTGATGCCGAGATTGCCCTGGCGAAGAAGTTTTACGGTTGGCCGGAAGATAAGAAGTTTTACGTTCCTGATGGTGTGTATGAACGGTTCCAGGCCGGTATCGGTCAGCGAGGGGCCACGGCTCATGCGGCATGGTCGCGGAAGTTCGCGGAGTACAAGAAGCAATTCCCGGAACTCGCCGCGACTTTTGAACGGATGCAGGCCGGGGAACTGCCTCCGGGTTGGGATCAGGACATCCCGACATTCCCGGCCGATGCTAAGGGAATTGCCACCCGAGATAGTGGCGGCACCGTGTTGAATGCGGTGGCCAAGAATGTGCCCTGGCTCATCGGGGGGGCGGCAGATTTGGCCCCTTCGACCAAGACGCTACTCAAGTTTGATGGTGCCGGAGCCATGCAGGCCGCGACCCCAGCCGGGCGGAACATGCACTTCGGCATCCGGGAACATGCGATGGGTGCCATCATGAATGGCATGGTCCTGACGAAAGTCCGTCCCTACGGTTCCGGCTTCCTGATCTTCAGTGATTATGGCCGACCGAGCATTCGTCTGGCCGCGCTCATGGAAATCCCCGTTATCTACATTTTCACCCACGATAGCATCGGGGTTGGTGAAGATGGGCCAACACACCAACCGATTGAGCAAGTCGGTAGCCTGCGGATGATTCCGAATCTGGTCGTCATTCGCCCCGCCGATGCGAATGAAGTGGCGGAAGCCTGGAAAGCCGTCATGCCGTTGCAACATCATCCGGTGGCTTTTGCCCTAACCCGGCAAGCATTGCCCACACTGGATCGCACGCATTACGCGAGCGCCGCTGGGGTGGCTCGTGGTGGCTATGTGCTGGCGGATGCCCCGGATGGGAAGCCCGAAATTCTGCTCATCGGCACCGGGAGCGAAGTGCAACTCTGCGTGGCAGCCTACGAAAAGCTGACCGCGGAAGGAGTGCAAGCCCGAGTCATCAGCTTGCCCTCGTGGGAATGGTTTGAGAGCCAACCGCAGGAATACCGGGATAGCGTGATTCCGCCTGCGGTCACGAAACGGGTCTGTGTCGAGATGGCTTCCACCTTCGGTTGGGAACGCTACGCCGGAGCGACGGGTGCCATCATTGGGATGCATACATTTGGAGCTTCCGCCCCGCTGAAGGATTTGTTGAAAGAGTTCGGCTTCAGCGTGGATACTGTTTACGCCGCCGCGAAACAGCAACTCCAGAAGTAAGCAAGGCATTCCACCCAGAACTCAGGAGAATCCACCATGGCCGAAACAGAATGGGTGTTCGACGCGAACGAGCCCGATTTTCAGGAACGCGTGTTGGATCGGTCCCGTCAGGTTCCCGTCGTGGTGGACTTCTGGGCTCCGTGGTGCGGGCCGTGTCGGCAACTTGGACCGATGCTGGAACGATTGGCAAACGAGTCCGCCGGTGGCTTTGTGCTGGCGAAAATCAACGTCGACGAGAATCAATCTCTTGCCGGTGAGTTTGGTGTCAGTGGCATACCGGCCGTGTTCGCGGTGCGGGATGGCGAGGTGATCGACCAATTCGTCGGCTTGCTTCCCGAATCGCAATTGCGGCAATGGTTGGCGGGCCTCGTTCCTTCGGAAGCGGACCAACAGGCCAAACGTGCCGCCGAACTGGAAGCGACAGACCCCGTTGCCGCGGAGGCCGCGTACCAGTCCGCGTTGAGTGCCGACCCGAAACACGAAGTCGCGCGCGTCGGTTTGGCCCGCTTGTTGCTTCAGCATCCGGGGCGGGATGAAGAGGTAGCCCACTTATTACGCGGAATCGAAGTGGGGCCACAGGCTGCCGAAGCGGATCGACTTCAACGCATCCTACGGATTCGAGAAGTCGCCCACAGTGATCGGGATTTGGCGAATGCGGAAGCCGGTATTGTCACCAACCCAGAAGATGCGAACGATTGGTATCACCTGGGAACCGTGCTGGCGGCACGAGGGCGATATACCGAAGCCCTGGATGCGTTACTTGCGGCGGCGGAACGGGATAAGCAACTGGCTAGCCGTGCGGTACGAGAACTGATGGTCGAAATCTTCCGCATCATCGGCAATCGCAGCCCGGTTGCCGATGATTATCGAGATCGACTCCAAAAACTCCTCTATTGAAGAATCACACGCTGCCATAACCACCACGGAATGCCGCGTTTGTATTGTTCTACTGACAGCCTGGAACAGGAACGCGGCGGAAGAATGCATAGAATACCTGTATCTCCAGGTGTTGAGGCATTCCCATGCTGCCGTTTCCGACAGATTCGCACCCGCTGTTGCACGGAGTACGTGTGATCGAAGCGGCCCGGATTCTGGCAGGGCCGTTTTGCGGGCAGACACTCGCGGACCTCGGGGCCGATGTCATCAAACTCGAACGGCCTGGCAAGGGCGATGATACCCGCAGTTGGGGGCCACCGTTTTTGGGGGAACTCTCCGCGTATTTCTTGTCGTGTAATCGGAACAAGCGTTCGGTGGAACTCGATTTTGCCGACCCCAGCGGCCAAGCCATTCTGCATCGGTTGCTGGCGAAATCCGATATTCTGATTGAGAATTTTCGTTCCGATAGTGCTGAGAAACTCGGGCTGGCACCAGAAGCACTGCTCGCACAACATCCCCGATTGATCGTCTGTTCCATTAGCGGATACGGTCGCACTGGGCCACTGCGCGAGCGAGCCGGGTACGATTTCGCCATCCAGGCCCAAATGGGTTTGATGGCCATTACGGGTCCGGTGGAAGGGTCGCCCTTCAAAGTGGGGGTTGCCATCGCCGATGTCCTGACTGGGTTGTACGCCGCGACCGCGATTCTGGCGGCCTTGCGGGCGCGGGAACGGAGCGGTCACGGTTACGCAATCGACCTGGCTTTGGCCGATTGTGCCTTGGCCTCCCAGGTGAACGTCGCTCAGGCGTACCGCACCACGGGGACCATGTCGCCGCGTCAAGGAAACGGACATTTGCAGATTGTTCCGTACAACCTCTTTCCCACGGCGGATGGCTGGCTGGTCGTGAACGTCGGCAATGATGGTCAGTGGCGGACGTTTTGTGCTGCCGTGGGTGAACCGGAATTCGCGGCCCGTTACCCGACAAACCCGGATCGTGTGCAACACCGCGAGGCTGTGGATTCCTGGGTGGCTTCCCGACTCCGTACCACGACGACCGCGGATTGGCAGAAGCGGCTAACCAATGGAAACATCCCTCATGCGGTCGTCCGAGATTATGCAACCGCGTTTGCGGACCCGCAAGCTCAGGCACGGGGCATGTCTCTCACTGTCCGGGATCCGGCGGGGAACCCGGTCGATCTGGTGGGTTCTCCTTTTCATATCACGGGTGCCGGTTCACCAATCCCCACCGCACCACCACGGCTCGGCGCGGATACCACATCCGTGTTACGGGAACTGCTCGGAGAAGGGGATACTCCTGATCCGATCCAGCACGACACGGACCCCAACGGGAAATAGATTATTTTGGAGTCGCGGATGCGTTTGTGTTGGCGGAACCCAGAATCTCACGGATGACCCATGATTGCCATTCACCCTGAACTGATTGTGAGCGTTTCCGGTGTGCGAGGAATCGTCGGACACAGCCTCACGCCGGATGACGCGGTACGTTTCGGTCAAGCCTATGGCAACTTCGTCGGCAGTGGCAAAACCATCTTACTTTCCCGTGATGGCCGCCCGAGCGGCTGGATGCTGGGTCACGCGGTGACGGCGGGGTTGTTGGCTGCGGGCTGTCGAGTCCGCGATATGGGAATCGCCCCCACTCCGACAGTGGGGGTTGCCGTGCGAGCTTTCCAGGCGGATGGGGCCGTTCAAATTACCGCCAGTCATAACCCGGCCCCGTGGAATGGATTGAAACTGTTCGGACCTGATGGAGCCGTGCTACCGCCAGAACCGGGACGCGCTGTGAAAGAGCGATTCTTGGCCGGGGAGTTTCAGCGGGTCGGTTGGGACAAGCTCGCTCCCTCCACGTCGGTCACGGGCGTGGAATCGGTTCATGCCGATCTGGCCGCGGACTTGGCAAATCGGGAGGCGGTGCGTCGAGCCAACTTCCGGGTGTTGCTGGATGGGAACGGTGGCTCTGGTGGGCCGACCGGCTTACAGTTGCTCGACCGGCTCGGTTGTGGGGTCGTCCCACTCCATGTGGAACCCACAGGCCATTTCAGCCATGAAGCCGAGCCCATCCCGGCTCACCTCGGGGGTGTCGCGGAAGCCGTGCGTCAGGCGGGCGTGGCCGTGGGCTGTGTGCTCGATCCCGATTCTGACCGTCTGGCTCTGATTGATGAACGCGGAGAATGCATCAGTGAAGAGGCGACCGTGGCGCTCGCGGTGCGGTATCGGTTGCGCCGTGATCCTGGCCCGATCGTGATTAACATGAGTACCAGCCGCATGAGTGAGGATCTCGCCCGGCAAGCGGGGGTGGCCTGCCATCGTAGTGCGGTTGGTGAAGCGAATGTTGTGGCAAAGATGCGGGAAACCGATGCGGTCCTCGGTGGAGAAGGTTCGGGCGGGGTCGTGGACCCGCGTGTGGGCTGGGTTCGTGATCCGTTCGTCGGTATGGCTCTGATTTTGAGCTTGATGGTCGAAGAACAGAAACCACTTTCAACGCTGGTTGCGGAACTGCCTCAATATGCCATGCAGAAGGAGAAAATCCGTATCGAACCGTCACAGTTGGCCCGCGCTTTGGGTTCCCTGTCTACCAGATGGCCCGATGTGCAAGCCAACCAACGGGATGGTTTGCGACTGGATGGCCCGGATTGGTGGCTCCATGTGCGGCCATCGAATACGGAACCCGTTGTGCGTGTGATTGCCGAAGCACGAACAGCCGAACAGGCTGCGGCCCTGTGTCGAGAAGCCGAGGCCATCGTGAAGGGAGGCTAACCGATGAGCGACGATCTGACGGAAGCACTGGACCGCGCGGCAGAACAGTTGCGCGATGCACGATCGGTCTGCGTTCTCACGGGAGCGGGTGTCTCCGCGGAAAGCGGCGTACCGACATTCCGGGCTTCAGATGGCCTTTGGGAAGGGCACCGCATCGAAGATGTGGCCTCGCCACAAGGTTGGAATCGCAATCCGCAATTGGTCTGGGATTTTTATCACCTTCGCCGAGCGAATGTCACGCAAGTGCAGCCGAACCCCGGTCATCACGCTCTGGCTCGGATGGAACAACACTGGGGAAGCGACCGTTGGACGCTCGTTACCCAGAACGTCGATGGATTGCATCAAGTCGCGGGTAGCCGCCATGTGCTGGAACTGCACGGTTCGCTCCGCCGGACACGCTGCCTGGACTGCGGAGAGATTGTCGACCAGGGCTTGAAACCGATGACCGGCATTCCGAACTGCCCGGATTGTCAAGGCATCCTGCGGCCGGACATCGTCTGGTTTGGCGAGATGCTCCCCCCGGATACCTGGCGAGCGGCGGAACGGGCCGCCCGTGAATGTACGGTGATGCTGGTCGTCGGCACCTCCGCCGTGGTTTACCCCGCAGCGGGATTGATCGCGATTGCCGTGGGTGAAGGAAGAAAACACCCGCCGGGAATCGTCCTGGAGTGCAATCTGACCGAAACCGATGCCAGTACACTAGCCGATATTCACCTGTTCGGTCCATCGGGTGATACTCCCCTTTTTGAACGCTTGGGAATTTGAGGAATCGCATGACTGCACAACGACTCGACGGAAAAGCCACCGCCGCCCTCATTCGTGCCGAGATCGCGGCCGAAGTCGCGGCACGCACCGAAGAAGGGGAAACGAAACCGGGGTTGGCCGTGATCCTCGTCGGTGATGACCCGGCGAGTCAAACCTACGTTCGCAACAAACGCAAAGCCTGTGCGGATGTCGGCATGAATAGTTGGTTGCACCATCTCCCGGCGGACATCACACAGGATGATTTGCTCGAAGACATTGCGGAACTGGACTCAAACCCTGGCGTTCACGGTATTCTCGTGCAATTGCCGTTACCCAAGCATATTCACGAAGAAGCCGTGTTGCACGCCATTGATCCATTGATCGACGTGGATTGCTTCCACCCTGAGAATGTGGGCCGCTTGGCGACCGGGCATCCGCGCTATTATCCGTGTACGCCCTATGGTGTCATTGAACTGCTCCGGCGCAATGGACATGACCCAGCTGGAAAGGAAGTGGTGATCGTTGGCCGGAGTAACATCGTCGGCAAACCGCTGGCGATGATGATGGCTCAGAAAAAGACGGCCGCGAACCCGACCGGCTGCGATGCGACTGTTACTATCACACATACCCGCACTCAGAATCTAGCCGATGTCTGTCGACGAGCCGATATTCTGATCGCGGCGGTGGGGAAACCGGCTATCATTACCCCAGATATGGTGCGACCGGGGGCCGTGGTCGTAGATGTGGGGACGAATGTTGTGGATGGAAAACTGATCGGCGACGTAGACCCGCGCGTCGCGGAGGTTGCCGGGGCTCTGTCTCCGGTGCCCGGTGGTGTCGGCCCGATGACGATTACAATGCTGCTGCTCAACACCCTGCGAGCCGCACAACAATTAGATGTCTGATTAGGACACACAGGGCCGATCAATAGCCGACACCAATTGGGCCGGCACGACCAATCCCGGTCTTGGGCCCGACTCGGGGATCATCATCGGGAATGCCGTATAATTGGCGGCCCACTCGCTCTTGTTCCTCGATGGAATAGCCGGGTAAATCGGGTCGACCGATCTCCCGCGAAGCCCGCAGGGAGTCCACGAGACGGCATCCCGAACTCAGTATCACGGAGAGTAGAGCCAGAATCGACCAACTTGTAGAACGTCGCACGGCTCACTCCTTGCGTGTTTTCGCATCCCGCTCCGCACCATTATGCCACTGCCGTCAAGAGTTGTGGGGGGGATGGAGGAATTCTGGCGTTTTCCTGTGGAAATCTGTTCGGCATAGCTCTCCCATCAAGCAACCTTGTTACCAGAACTTTATGCGTTCCTTCCGTTCAAAACCTTGAGAGTATCGGGGTTTCCAGCTAAGATACCGCGGTTCTGACTTCCCATTCCTCCAACCTACCGAGCACCTTCGCCGCGTGGTTGGCCGACGCCTTGCCGACGCGGGAGGGATCATGGTGTTTTCATCGCGTGAGCATAATTACCCGGATGACATTTTTGATAATACCAGAATGTCATTCGGTGAACATATCGAAGAACTCCGCACACGCCTGCTGCGCGCTCTGGCGGCTCTGGGCATCTGCTTGTTGATCGGTTTCGTTCTCGACGGGATTGGCGAATCTCTTGGGATGGATAGTTTTGGCGTGGGCCGACCGATGATGCAGGTGATCGTCAGTCCGGTTGAGTCCCAAGTTCGCGCCTTTTATGCCCGCCGTAACGAACAGGTGGCTGGCAAAGTTCAGGAACTCACTCTCCGGCGTACCCCACCAGAACGGGTCGATGAGCTATACAAACGGTTGCAAGAAGATGGCCTCGACACATTCAGTCACGATGAAATCGCTGAGCTACAAGCGGCCCCGGTGAAGATGCCCGTCTATCTGGAACTGGCACCCCTGGCCCAGGCTCTGGGAGTACAACCACCCGAAAATGCGCCGAAAGAAATTGAACTGCCGATGCAGATTTACCCAGCTTATGTGAACTACTTCAGCAACCGGGGGGAAGCGATCCTCCAGAATCGGCAATACCTCACGACTTTGAGCGTTCAAGAAGCGTTCGTCGTATATTTCAAAGTTTCCTTGTTGTGTGGTGTGGTGCTGAGCAGTCCGTGGATCTTCTACCAGATTTGGGCGTTTGTCGCGGCGGGGTTGTACCCGCATGAACGGCGGTATGTGCATATGTATTTGCCGTTTAGTGTGGGCCTGTTCGTGGGTGGGGCGGTGCTGTGCCAGTTTGTCGTGCTGCCCGGAGCCGTGAAGGCATTACTGGCGTTCAACCGCTGGATCGAACTGGACCCAGACTTGCGACTGAACGAGTGGTTGGGCTTTGCCCTAGTTCTTCCCGTGGTGTTTGGCGTATCGTTCCAGACCCCGCTCGTGATGCTATTTCTGAACCGGATCGGCACCTTTTCCGCGGATGATTACCTCCGGTATTGGCGGTACGCCATTTTTGTGCTGGCATTATTTGCCGCCGTGATTACGCCCACACCAGATGTCGTCACGATGTCCTATCTTTTTGTGCCCATGTTCGGCCTTTATATGCTCGGAATCGCCATCTGCTACTTCTTCCCTGCGACCCACGATCATCTCTGGGACGACGAAAAGGAGCAGGTTGCCGTATAGTAAGAGGAAGCCCGGCCAATACTCCCTCCATTGGCTGGGTGATACCGACTTCCTCTCCGGCCCCGTGACCTGATTGAGAATGCCTGAAGAATTTGTAGAACCCCGCGTCTTTCTCGTGGGCGCTGGCCCAGGAGATCCGTCATTACTGACACTCCGTGCCGTGGAATTACTCGCAGAGGCGGATTTCGTCCTCTACGATCAGTTGATTCCCCCGCGCGTGTTGGAATGGATTAATCCTGCCGCTGAACGGTTGTGTGTCCGGGATTTGCCGGGGGCGCGTCCCGATAAATACCCACATATTCATGCCACGCTGATCGCCGCTGGAAAGGCGGGCAAAAAGGTTGTGCGTCTCAAAGGTGGTGACCCGCTGATCTTCGGCCGAGCCGGTGAGGAAGCCGAAGCCCTGCGAGAAGCGGGGGTGCCTTACGAAATCGTCCCCGGTATCACAGCGGCCATCGCGGCGGGTTCCTATCTGGAAATCCCCCTCACGCACCGCCGATTCAGTAGCGCGGTTGCTCTGGTGACGGGGCACGAACTGCCGAACAAGCCCGGCAACCGAATCGACTGGCAAGCACTGGCGGCCTTTCCCGGCACTCTCGCGGTCTACATGGGGATCGCCCGGCTTCCGATTATTATTTCCGAACTCATCAAATACGGGAAAGACCCCGATACCCCGTGCGGTATAGTCGAACGGGCGAGTACCGGCGCGATGCGTTCCGTGTTTGCCCCACTCCGGGAACTGGAATCCGCTCGCCGGAACGCTGGGCTTGAATCGCCGGGACTCATCCTGATCGGCAATGTTGTCGATCAACGCCCCGAAACAGCCTGGGTGGCGAAACGGCCTCTGTTTGGCGTGCATGTACTGGTGACGCGGCCTCGGCATCAGGCGGGCGAGTTTTTGCGCAAGCTCGAACTTCTCGGAGCCGTGCCGTACCTGATGCCAACATTGGAAATCCGGGAACCGGCCGATTTCGCCCTCGTGGATGCCGTGATCGACCAACTGGCACGCAATGCGTGGGATTGGCTTGTTTTCAGCAGTTCCAACGGTGTGCAGGGATTGCTGAAACGGATTCTGGCCAGCGGTCGGGATCTGCGCGTGCTGGGCGGTGTGAAACTGGCCGCGGTGGGTCCGAAGACAGCCGCAACACTGCGAGAATACCACCTCATCGCGGATGTGGTTCCCGATCAGGCTATCGCGGAAGGACTTGTGGAATCGTTGCTACCGCGTGTGACCGGGAAACGGGTACTCTTAGCGCGTGCCAATCGGGGACGCGATCTGCTGCGGACGGAACTGGGGAAAGTTGCCACGGTCGAACAAGTGGCAGTCTACGAACAGATCGACACCGTGGAACCGGACCCGGAAGTGATGGAAGCCCTGCGACGCGGAGAAATTCAGTTTGTGGCGTTGACCAGTTCCAACGTCGCGCGTTCGCTGCTTGACAAGTTCGATGAGATTCTACGAGGAAGGGTGGAACGCGGAGAAATTCAACTCATCACCATCAGTCCAGAGACGACGCGTGCCGTGCGTGAACTGGGTTTCTCGATTGCAGCAGAAGCCACAGAATATAGTACCGACGGCATCCTCGCCGCCATGGTGGCGTTGAAAAGCCAACAACCCAGACAATAGTTATTTAATATCCTTGGATGCGTTAAAGCCGAGATACAGTACGATCCCACTGGCGAGAAACCCGAGAATATCGCCAATCATAAATGGGCTTCCGCCGAACGGGAAGCCCGCGATGAGGTCCAAGAGGAATACAAGGCCCATGACGGCCGCGACACCCATCGCACCGTAACACAGCCCCTTTTCCATTGCCCAACCTTTCCGAACTGGGAGTACTGACATGGTTCCTTCCTCAATGTAGCCACACCCAAAGTTTGGGGAGAATTTGCCACATGGGTTCCCATGATCTAGACGCAAGGTATCCTAGCGACTGATTCTGCATCTGCAACCATCTGTTCCACGAAGATTCGTGAACAAATCGACCGCACGGCCCGGTTCCTCTTCACAATCCGCACGATCCGCGAAAGATTGTCGAGAACGGGTCGTTTCCCCGGTCGTGGAACGCCGCCAATTCGGTAACATGATCGCATCACCTCGACCGGACTGATCTACGGTGCGGATGATGAGGTGAACCGATTTTCCGCGAACGGTGGGCAGACCAAGCTCATCGGTGAAGGGGGTTGTACGGTGGCGAAGATCGACATGGGCAAGTTTGCCGCGTTCTGCAAGGACATGGGGTTCATCTACCAATCGTCCGAGATTTACGGTGGCATCAACGGCTTCTGGGACTACGGCCCGCTCGGTGTCGAGTTGAAGAAGAACATCAAAGATGCCTGGTGGCAGGACATGGTCCGCAACCCCCCGCCCGGCCCCGATGGCCAGGAAATCCGCATGGTCGGGCTTGATTGCTCCATCATCATGAACCCCAAAGTCTGGGTCGCCAGCGGTCATGTCGGCGGCTTCGCGGACCCGATGGTGGATTGTTTGAAATGCCGAGCCCGATTGCGTGCCGACAAAGTCTGGTTCGGGGGTTACTATCCCCAACCCGCGCAAATCGTGGACCAACAGA
This sequence comes from Bacteroidales bacterium, assembly GCA_026931725.1. Taxonomy (GTDB): domain Bacteria; phylum Planctomycetota; class Planctomycetia; order Gemmatales; family Gemmataceae; genus JAIXLE01. The sequence continues at coordinate 23,946 of JAIXLE010000034.1, read as the reverse complement.
TGCCGCCCTTTGTGCTCGCGGTGGAATCCGACAATAAAGCGGACGCGGAAGCGTTACTCAATGATCTGTACGCGAAGGCCGTCAAGCGGAAGAAACTCCCCGCGGACCTTCAGCGTGCTGTGACATTCTCAGCCGCGGAAGTGGCCGATCGCAAGTGGCAATTGCCCTGTTCAGACCCGAAAGGCGCTGGCTGCGATGGCGTTTTCACGGAACCGCGCGCGTTCAATCTCATGAACGAAACGCACACCGGGCCGATCAAATCCGAGGAGAACAAAGCCTACCTCCGCCCGGAAACCGCGCAGGGGATCTTCGTCAACTACCGGAACGTCCTCGATTCCTCGCGGCTCAAGCTGCCCTTCGGAATCGCACAGATCGGGAAGGCGTTCCGCAACGAGATCAACCCGCGGAACTTCATCTTCCGGTCCCGTGAGTTCGAGCAGATGGAAATTGAATTCTTCTGTCATCCGAAAGAATCCCGGAAGTGGTACGAATACTGGCGCGATCTGCGGAAGCGCTGGTACAGCACCCTCGGCATCCAGTCCGACAACCTGCGGCCCCGCGAACAGGGGGAGGATGAACTGGCGCATTACTCCGTTGGGACCACGGACATCGAGTTCATGTTTCCGTTCAGCGATGAACCGCAAGAACTCGAAGGGGTCGCCCACCGGGGAGACTTCGACCTGAAAGCGCACGCCAAGCACAGCGGCGTGGGTGAAAAGTTCATGTACTTTGACGAAGATCGTTGGAATGGTGATTCTGCCAATCGAACGACGAATTCCTTCAAAGAATGGATCAAGTCGAACCCGCCACAAGAGGAAATCGAAAAGTATCTGTTCACACCCCACGTCGTCGAACCCAGCGCCGGGGCCGATCGGTTCACACTGGCGGTTCTCTGTGAGGCGTACACGGTCGAAGAAGTCCCGGATGCGAAAGGGAAGCTGGAATCGCGTACCGTGATGCGGTTTCACCCCCGACTCGCGCCGGTGAAGTGCGCTGTGTTCCCACTCGTGAACAAAGACGGGATGCCCGAGAAAGCGATGACCCTGTACCGGGAACTCAAGAAACGGTTCAACGTCGTCTACGATGACAAAGGTGCGATTGGTCGCCGCTACCGCCGACAAGATGAAGCGGGTACGCCGTTCTGCGTCACCATTGACGGCGATACCCTTCAAGATGACACTGTCACCATCCGTGATCGGGATACGCTCAAGCAAAAGCGGGTTCCCATCAGCGAAGTCCGGTGCGAGATCGAAAAAGCGCTCGAAAGCTAGACAAGCGATTGCCCTGCGTGAGACGAGCGGTTGGAGATCAGCCGATCGTTCGTCTCATTCTCTAGCCACAATCCGCGTGCCAGTCATCGGAGGACGCGGTATGATGGGCATGTTGGCATTTTCCAAAATGGTTGGGGCGAACCATGAATCGACGATGGCGCATCGTGACTCTGGGCACGGGTGTCGGTTTGGTATTCCTCACTGTGGCATCCGTTTGGGCACAAGTGCAAATCCAGGTGCGCCAGCCTGTGTTGGTGGGTCGTTCGATCCGTCCAGCCCCCACCGCAACGGCCGCTCCCAAACCGACACTGACCGATGCTCAGGCACTCGAAGCGGCGCGACTGGATGCTAGCAATCCCGCACCACTGCTCGACTATTTTCGTCAACGCACGCTCAATGATCAGGATTTAACGCGCATTCAAGCGGTGATCCAACGTCTCGGTGCCGCGGATTTTGATGATCGTTTGCAAGCGGCTCAAGAAGTCGAAGGATTTGGCCCAGCCGCCGTGGGGCCGTTGCGAGCGGCAAAAGCGGACAAAGACCCGGAAATCGCCTATCGAGCAGGCGAGTGCCTCAAACGTATGGAAAAAGTCCCGCACACCGCCGTGGCACGGGCCGCGGCGCGAGCCTTGGCAAAGCTCCAACCTGAGGAGGCCGCTGGGGTTCTCATTAAATTCCTACCGTTGTCGGATAGTGAAGAAGTTTCCGCCGAGATTCGCCTAGCACTCAAGGCATTGGCCTTCCGTGGTGGGAAAGCCGATCCTGCCTTAATTGCGGCATTGAAAGACACTGTTGCCGTGCGCCGGTCTGCTTCGGCCGTGGCACTGATTGAAGGAAGCCCATCTCATCAACACGAGGCCTATACCGAGGTTCTCGCAGCGGCCAAACGCGAAACCGACGTGGAAACCCGTTTCCAGATGCTGTTCAGCCTGTTGACGGTTGCCCGCGAAAAATCGGCTGTGGGGGAAATCATTGAGGCGCTGCCCACGTTGCCACGCGGTCGCATGTGGCAAGCGGAGGACTTTTTGCTGCAACTCGCTGGGGACAACGCCCCCAAAGCCGTGCTCGGCAAGACGAAAGAGTCCTTGAAGAAAGCGCAAGATGCCTGGAAGGCGTGGTGGCAAACCGCTTCCACGCAAATCGATCTGGCAAAAACGCCCTACACACCGCGTATCGCGGGAAAAACGATCCTCGTCATGATGGACTTCCGTTACGGCAGCATGGGTGAGATCGTCGAACTTGGCCCCGATATGAACCGTAACTGGAAAATTGGCGGACTCAATAGCCCGATGGATGTGGACTTCTTGAAAGATGGTTCTGTCGTTGTCGCGGAACATAACAGCAATCGTGTGACGATCCGCGATCCGAAGACGAATAAGACGATTGCGAATCGGACCATTGGCGGTGCGAACCGTGTCTATGGCAACCCGCAGCAGGTGCAGGTGCTCGATAATGGGAACCTGCTCGTCACTTGCCGTAACGTCATCGTGGAATTCAAGAAAGATAAAGACGAAGAAGCCATGCGATTCGTCCGCAACAATTACGACATCGCGGCGGCTCATCGACTCCCGGACGGACAGACTGTTGTATTGCTACAAAATGGCCCCAATCACTGTATCTTCCTGGATGCCAAAGGGAAAGAGGTCAAAGAGCGTACCCTCAAGGTGCAGATGCCATATTATCAAGCGTATATCGACCAACCCACGAAAGATACTCTGCTGCTGACCGAGATGAACCGCGTCGTGGAATACAACCTCAAGGACGGGAAAGAAGTCTGGAAGAAGATCGTCAATCAACCGCGATCGGTACAGCGATTGCCAAACGGCAACACACTGATCGTCGATGCCCAGTCGAACAAGGTTGTTGAGTACACGCCCGATGGGGAAGACGTTTGGAGCTACCAACCCGCAAGTGGTTACAATGTCTTCCGGGCTTTTCGGAAGTAGAGCATATCCATCTCTGGTGTGAAACCTTGAGGAGTTGTGTTTCCTTGCCACACGCTGAGCCGCGAAGACGCAGAGAAAACGAGAATTTGTTTTCTCTGCGTCTTCGCGGCTCAGCGTGAGCTTGTGGGATTGCTAAACAGATCACTTGTAGAGTTATAGAGAAGAGATTACGGTCGCAATCTCAGTATCCCTGCACCACCAAAATGATTCTTGTGTAAAGATTATAAAAAGAAGTGGGGCACCTGATACGGCAGGGGACTCGCAAACCCTGCTAGTCAGGTGCCCTTTGTTGGAGGGTGATAATCAGCATTCGTCAGAAACGGGACTCGCATACCGTTTCTGAAATCTAACTAAAGCAGTCTGCGTGCCAATCAGAGATCTTGAGTGTGTGTCTTTGTGCTGAATTGTTGCAAGTCTTTTACAGGTAAGCATTTGCAAGAAGTTGAAAAACTCAATCTGGGTTGCAATCGGCGGAAAGGGTATCCGCCACACGCGCTGAATGAATCATCTTGCAACAGCGAGTGTGGCATTTTGCGCCGATTACGAACCGCTGCCGGTTTTGGCGAGAAGCACCCGTTCAATGTAGGTGGTATCGACCTTGCCATCCACGAAGGCTCCCGTGGTCAGAATCTCTTGCTGAATGGGGATGGTGGTACGGATGCCTTCTACCTGAAACTCACGCAATGCCCGTAACATCGTAGCGATGGCTTCTGCACGAGTCGGCCGATGGACGAGCAACTTGGCCACCATGCTGTCATAGTTTGGTGGCACGCGATACCCCGTGACAACATGACTATCCAGCCGCACACCCGGCCCGCCGGGCGGTTGCCATTTCGTGATTGTGCCCGCCGACGGCTTGAAATCCCGTGCCGGATCTTCTGCATTGATCCGACATTCGATCGCATGGCCTTGGGGTGCGATTTCTTTTTGCGAGAACCGCAGTTTCTCCCCGGCGGCGATGCGGATCTGTTCCTGGATCAGGTCGATCCCCGTGATCAGTTCGGAAACGGGGTGTTCGACCTGAATGCGGGCATTCACCTCAATGAAGTAAAAGTTGTTATCCTTATCAAGCAGGAATTCACAGGTACCCGCGGAGTAGTAGCCTGCCGTTTTGGCTAAACGCACAGCCGCATCACAGATGCGGTCGCGGACCTTGGCTGGCAAATTCGGGGCAGGGGCTTCTTCAACCAGTTTCTGGTGCCGACGTTGGAGCGAGCAATCCCGTTCGTACAAATGCACGACGTTTCCGAATTTGTCGGCGAGAAGTTGTACCTCAATGTGCCGAGGTTGATCGAGGTACTTTTCGAGATAAACGGAGCCATCTTTGAAAGCGGCCTCGGCTTCCTGGCGTGCCTGACCGAGTCCAGTGATGAGGCTGCCATCGTTACGGGCAACCCGCATCCCCCGCCCACCACCGCCAGCCGCGGCCTTGATGAGGACCGGATAGCCGACTTCTTTGGCGAACCGCAGAGCATCCTCGTCGGAAGTGATGAGCCCATCACTTCCCGGAACAGTTGGTACTTTAGCCCGTTTGGCGAGCTGTTTTGCTCGGTCTTTGTTACCAACTTCCCGCATCGCTTCTTCGGGCGGGCCGATGAATTCGATCTTACAAGCTCGGCACTTCTCGGCGAAATCGGCATTCTCGCTCAAGAAACCATAGCCAGGGTGAATCGCATCCGCGTTGACGATCTCAGCGGCAGCGATGATCCGCTGGACCTTGAGATAGCTTTCCGAGGCGGGGCCAGGCCCGATACAGACCGCCTTGTCGGCGAGTTTCAAATACGGGGCATCGCGATCCGCTTCCGAGTACACGACCGCCACACCGATCCCCAGATCCCGGCAGGCCCGAATAACCCGCAGGGCAATTTCGCCGCGGTTGGCGACAAGCACACGCTGAAACATGGAAAAATGTCCTTGGTTCCTGGTCTTGGGTCATCGGTCCAGGGTCATGGGCTCATTCGCAGTCGTTCTCCCGAACCCGAAGTGGGCGGGGAAGGACTCGGAATTGCAAACTCAAGACCGTGGACGAGTGACCAAGAACTATTGACTGGTTTCGACCCGGAATAGCACGGTGCCATAATCGACGGCATCACCATTCTTGACGCAGACTTCCCGTACGATACCCGCGCATTTGGCCTTGATTTCATCGAAGATTTTCATGGCTTCGATCAGGCAAACGGTCGTATCCGGGCGTATCGTGGCTCCCACGGAGACGAAGTCGTCCTTGTCCGGTTTGGGCCGAGAGTAGAACGTGCCGGGGGTTTCGGATTTGATCTCGAACAGGTTGGGTACGACAACGGCTGGTGCCGTCGGCGCAACCGCAGGAGCGGCGAATGCAGGAGCGGGAGCCACAGGTGCGGCCAAAGTGGCAGGAATGAGGGGAGCCGCGACCGCTTTGCGTAAGCGGATTTTTTGCTCGCCTTCCTTGAGCGAAATTTCGGCCAACTCATGTTGGGCCATCAACCCGATCAGATATTCCACTGTCTTGACATCAAACGGTCGGGGTGTGCCCGTTTCCGATTCGCTTGCCACCGTAAATTCCTCAAGTGTCAGGATGAATTCGTTACCGACTCTTCGGCGCTCGGAGGGTCGGCGAATAATTCCTTTATCCTATGCCTGATGGGTCATGTGGCAGCGTACTCAGGCGAATCGTTCCATCCTTTGTAATGAGGAAATCGTCTTCGATGCGGATTCCTCCCCATCCAGGGATGTAGACACCGGGTTCGAGCGTGATGACCATGCCAATTTGGAGAAGCTCGGTCGAGTTGGAACGCACGCGCGGCAGCTCATGAATATCCAGGCCGATTCCGTGGCCAAGCCCATGAGTGAAGAACTGTTCATACCCTGCTTCTGCCAGTACGCGGCGGGCCGCGCTGTCCACCTCACACGCTGGCACGCCGGGATGAACGGCTGCCGCCGCCGCGAGTTGGGCTTGATGGACAGCTTCATAGATGCGTTCAAATGAGTGTTGTGACTGTGCGTTCTGTGAGGAATACAGCGGCTTGGCAAATGGGGAAACCAGTGTCCTGGTCAAATCCGATTTGTAAAGCAGGTCCGCCCCCCAGTCGATCAGGAGTTGGTTTGCGCCCTGGAGCGGGCGATGCGTTGGCGGGGCATGGGGCAGGGCACCGCGTTCTCCGAATGCGACAATCGGCGGAAAGGAACTTCCCGTGGCCCCGGATTGTCGCATGGTGTTTTCGATCCAATCGACCAGTTCCTTTTCGGTGCTGGACTCTTGGAGGATGGTCGGGAGTTTACGAAACGTCTGTTCCGCGATCAAAATCGCTTGGCGGATCTGTTCGACTTCCGAGGGGTCTTTCACAGATCGCAGTTCTTCCACTAAACCCGTGGTGGGAACGAACGTGCAATGCGGAGCCTGATGACGCAAGGTTTCATGCAAAGCCAGGGTGACATGGTCCGCTTCCAGGCCGACCGTGGCGGTTTGAGCGGCTTGCAAAACCTGCCCCACGGCTTCGGGAAGCGTCTGCGAATGTGGGCGGATGTGGACATCCATGCCGGGACATTCTTCCGCGATCTGTTGGGCAAAGCGATCATCGCTGATAAGTATGGTCTGCGGTTCGGAAAGAAACAGATAGCTAGAATCACCCGTAAACCCCGTCAGGTAGGTCACGCTGACCGGATTGGTCAAAAGCAGAGAACCGAGTCCGTGCGGTTTCGCAGACTGGAGCAGGTTTTGCCGCCGAATTGGGCCATAGTCCATCTTGCAAACCTCAAGATAAATAGAATGACCAGTCTGTTGATCGTGTGGGAGAAGCGGTTCGGATTCGTTGTGGGATATATTATGCCGTGATGTGGATAGGGTGGTTCCGATTGTGCGGCACATCAGTCGCCTCATCCCGAACACGGTCGAAGCAGGTGAGTATTGTGGGGACTTTACCGATTTCGTTGCGCATGGCGGGACGATTAGCCGTTGTCGTGGGCAGTGGGCCAGTCGGGCTGCGCAAGATGCGGAGCTTGTGGGAAGCCGGAGCGAACATTCGCGCGGTTTCGTGGGAATCCCCGCCTGCAGAGTGGATTGCCAGGGGCATCGCTTGGCGCACGGGGCCGTATTCTTCTACGGATCTGGAAGGCGCATCACTGGTGGTAGCGGCTGGCCCCGCTTCGGTCAATGCGTTCGTGGTTGCGGATGCGCGAGAACGGGGGATCTGGGTATGTGATGCCGCGAACCCGGATCGAGGAGATTTTACCCTTCCCGCGGTTCATCGCTCGGCGAGTCTGACTGTGGCCGTGGATACTGCCGGAGCCGCACCGTTGGTGGCTCGTCAACTGCGTGATCGTGTAGCTGTGACGTTGGAACCGACCCTGAGTGAATGGGTAGATCTTCTGGCGGAAATGCGACCGCTTGTGCTGACACACATTGCGGACCCTCTGCAACGGCGTGTGATCTTTCGCCGCTTGGCGGATTGGTCCTGGATGGAACGATTGTCCTCAGAATCGCGCGATGTGGTGCGGAATGCGATGTTGGCAGTCCTCTCTTCACACACAACTCGGGAAACTCCGCTATAATAGTGGAATCGGCTCACCGTTTGAGGTTCTTCTCACCGATGGCGGAGTATTTGCCCCAAATTACCCAAGCCTGCTTCGGTCTGAGCTATTTGATAGCCTTCAGTCTGGAAGTGCTGCGTATCCGCTGGCCGCGTTCTGGGCTGCGCTACGGTGGGTTATTGTTCGGCGCGGCTGGGTTATTCACACACACGTTTTATCTTCTCACACGCCAACCGGATTTGGCCAGTCCTTCGGGTTCGCTGTTTGCCGTGAGTTGGGTTTTGGCTATCTTCTACCTTTATGGCAGTTGGCATCATGTTCGGCGTGCCTGGGCGGTGTTTGTACTTCCCGTCGTGTTGGGGTTAGTCTGGCTCGGTTTCATGCTTTCCTCGCAAACCGTCGTGGGTGATACTCCCAGTGTTCCCGATTGGTTGATTGGGAACCGTTTCTGGGGCGGCGTTCATGGCATCCTGTTACTCCTGGCCGCAGTTGGGGTCAGTGTGGGATTTTTGGCCAGCATCATGTACCTGTTTCAAGCGGCTCGCCTGAAAAAGAAAGCGAACCCACGCGGACGATTGAACATGCTGAGTCTGGAACGGTTGGAAGCGATGAACCGCCGAGCCTTGAATCTGGCATTTCCGCTCTTGACGCTGGGGTTGTTGCTGGGGGCGGTTTTGCTGAAACAATATCACGGATTGGCCGAGAATTGGTTTTCGGTCAAGATTCTCGGCACCGTAGGCTTGTGGTTGGTGTTCCTCGTGTTGCTGTACGCCCGATATGCGGTGAATGTGCCGGGGCGCCGGTTGGCCCGGTTGACGCTCGTGGCCTTTGGTTTGCTTGTGGTGGTCCTTGCCGCCGCCCACCCGTTCGCGGGGGGTATGAAGTGAACCTCCGTACCATTGGCTGCAATTTCCGAACCGCACCCGTGGAAGTTCGGGAAAAACTTGCATTTAATCCCGCGAAACAACAATGGGCTGTATCCGAAGTGGCCGCACGGTATGGCGCGGAAGTCGTGTTAATCTCGACTTGTAACCGCGTAGAGCTGTACGTTGCTCGTGCATCCGATGCGCGGGGTTTCGACCTCGATCTTGGTGCTGAGTTCCTCGCGGAATGCCATGGCTTGAACCCTGCCATTGTCGGCGAGCATCTGTGCGAACATGTCGACTCGGCAGCCGTTCGACACCTCTTTCGTGTCACCGCTAGCCTAGATAGTCTGATTGTTGGTGAAGGGCAGATTGCCGGGCAGGTGAAGCAGGCCTTCGAGTTTTCCCGGAAGCTCGGAACCACAGGACCGCTGCTCAATGCGGCGTTCCAACATGCCTTGGCCGCCGCCAAGAGAGTCCGCACGGAAACCGGGATTGCGCATGGCCATATCTCCGTTTCCAGCGTGGCGGTCGATTATGTACGGCAAGTGTTTGACCATTTCGCGGATAAAACGGTCCTCGTGATTGGTGCCGGGAAGATGGGCCGGTTGACGCTCAAACACCTGGAAGAACTGCACCCCGGTCGGATTTTGGTCACAAACCGGAGCCCGGAAAAAGCGGTGGAAGTAGCGGCGGGGTGCGGCGGCAAGCCCGTGCCGTGGGACATGCTCGATGATGCACTGGCGGAATCGGACATTGTACTCAGCACGACCGGGGCCGGTGAGCCCATCATGCCGCGTGCGCGTTTCGAGGCCAAAGTCTTGCCGCGTCGCTCCGGCACAATGGTTATTCTCGACATCGCCGTTCCGCGAGATTTCGACCCGATGATTCATGATGGCGACCGCGTGTGTCTGTTCAATATCGACGATCTGACACGCATTCGTGAACAAACCATTGTCAAGCGTCAACGTCATATCATTTCTGCCGAAGCGATTATTGATGCGGAAGTACGTCGCTTTGCCGATGATTGGAACCGCCGTCGCAGCGGCCCCGTGATTGGCCAATTAAATGCGGAAGTCGACAAACTGCGCGGCGAAGTGCTGGGTCAGCTCATGCCGAAGCTGAACGGGAAACTATCGGATACCGAACGCAAAGCGATCGAATACCATTTCCGACTATTCCAAAGCAAATTGCTCCACGGCCCGATCGCGGCCTTACAGGAAGCCAGCCGGGAAGGGCAGAGTGGAACATTATTAGAAGCATTGAAGAAGCTATTTCGGTTGGAATAGCATTCATGCTGTTGTTCCGAGCATTCCCAGACTCCTGTTTATTGCCGTTTTCTGGGAATCAGCTGGGTAACGAGGATGACACCATATCAATGATTGCGTTCCACCTCATGATCTTTTCTTTTTCATCAGTTTTTTGAGTTCGCGTATGAGATTGAGGTTCATCTTATACCGTTTCACTGCCCGTTCATATGAGCCGAGAGTTTTCTTGAGTACAAGTGTATAGGGTCGTTTGGTACAATCGAGTGTCTGTGTTGCGTCACTCTTGTGTCGACGCATTGTCGTAATGACATGATCGCGGTCACGCTCAGCAGCAGAAATGCGACCGATTTCAGATTTCGGATCGGCAAGATATGTGCTGAGCTGTTTACAGAATAGGCATGTGCAAGACACATCGGCCGGACGTGCCCAATCAATTGGTGGTTGCGGTTCCGCAATAGTGGCTTGTTCTAGCTCCTGCAATACATCAGTGAACCACGATTGTAAAAGCGGATACACTTGGCCGAGTTGCTTCTGTGACCAGGGTATCAACAATTTCAAGGCGGGAGCGATACCATAATCCAGGGAGAATTCCAACCGCCTTTCTCGAACATGACTGATGACCTGCGATATCTCTTCGTCTCGCTGGCACAACATCAGGGCTTGTAGCAGAATGGGGAATAGGCTTTCACGCTCGTATGGCTTCGTTCGATCTTCAGCGAAGTCAGCATGAATATTAACAACCAGAACTCGGCTGACCGCCAGTTTGCACAGTTCCCCACAAAGTATCCGTTTTTCGGGATCTTTTGAAGGATCGCCACACACAGCCACCAACATTTTCAAGTCACGAATTGTGATACCACGAACATGGCCATATTGGTTAGGAGTCGGGGAAATGATCTGCTTGAGTTCTTGATGGAATGCATCCCAGCCATATTCATGGCAAGCCGCGATGACGCACTGCTCCAGGGGCGTTAATTCATCTCGCTCTGCCACGATATTGAGAAAATGTCTTGTGAAATCCTGATCGTGAAGTTTATAAATCGAATCCGCGAATGTGTCGTTCGGAGTGGGTTGCGCATCCTCAGGATCTCCATAATACGCCCTGTGATGAGGCCAATTGGTCACAATCGCGCGGGCAAATCGGAGGCACTCTGCGGTAGCGACTTCTCGTTGTGCTTTGGGTGTCTTGGCGAGACGATTTAACATCGTCAAGAAATCGGGAATGTGTTGGGTAGCATGACCGCACGTGATAATATCATAATGGTGATCGTTGTGCCAAATGGCGATGGCTGAGCGGTGATACCATCGATCTAATGTATTACCCGCGTTGCCCGTGTATCCTTCATACTCCTCAGCGTCTGGCTTCCATTTGTTGAGCGGGATTGTAGAAATGATAGCAGACTTACTGAAGCCGATGTTTCCCCATGCATTTCTTTCACCGTCGAGGCTTGTCCATTCCGTGCCATACAATTCTTCTTCAATGACATCGTCCGCAAAACAAATTCTGTGCCCATTACTCAAGGTATGGCGTTGATTACCATAGCCGTACTCATCGTACAGATCGAATGCGATCTCCGACAGATGACGAGTAACTTGTACCAGTTGCACATGGGCACCCATGTTTTCGGTTGCCGCTACAATTTCTTCTGCCAACTTCCGATCGGCCCCCTTCAGCAAATCGAGTGAGAGCCCAGCTTGTGTGTAATGATGCTCGAGCGCGAACACAAGCGGTTCCGCGGGTTGTCGGACGAACCAGGTTTTGATGGCTTCGGTCAGCGGATTGATTGACGTTGTCGGATTCTTGGTTAGTTCGTTCGCCTGCGGTGTCAGCACCATGTTGTAAGCCAGGACGAGACGCACGCCAGATTGAACCTTTTCGACCTCATGTTTACAATCGGCAAAAAACACTGCAAAACAAGCATTTTTTCCAGTCGCCGCTTCTTGAAATGACAATCGCTCATCGTTGTCATTGTGCCGCACAATCAGACGACCGCCGTCGAAAGGATTCGGCAAGACCACGATCATGCTGGCGATCATGCGATCGAGTTTTTCACTATCGCGGTGCGGTAAGAAGAACCCACCTTTCTCGTACACCAGGAGTTTGTACAAATGGGCTTTGAGCCGCTCGGCGGGTAATCCGAGTGATTGCGCTGTGGTCCGCGTGACCTCCGCAATGGCGGTATTCCATTCTGGGCTGAGGGTGAATTGCGTAGGGTCGAGTTCAAACGTTTTCCGCACGCGTTCATCCACGAGCGTCTCGGTGCCTTTCCCGTAAGGGGCAACTTGGCAGGCCGCAATCAAAGATCGTTCCGCTTTACGCTTTAATGGGAATGTGATGCGGCCCAAACCTGTGACGGATAACCCCGGATCGGTGATGGGCAAAGTGCCATGCACAACGAACTGAGCGGACTGCGTGGCTTTTTGAACAGCCATCACCAGAGTTTGTTTGAGCGATGGTACTGTTGATGGATTTCTGCGAGATTTCCCCACGGGTTCTCTCCTTGTGGCTGGTTCTGTTACCGTCGTCGTTTCTGCGTTTTCCTCCCCGGTCGATACCCTTTACTCTCCGCTCCACGTTCGCCGGGTTTCTCACCGCGCGCGGGGTTCGCTACGGTATGGTAATGGTCGCCCACGATCGCTTGCTGGGCTTCACGCCGCCGTTTATCCAGGGCTTCTTGCGGTGGTTGTGCCGGAATCAGACTATCGCAGCCGTTGCCGATCAAATCTTGCCGACCCGCTTCCAACAAGGCTTCCCGCACCGTGAACCAGTTCTCTGGTTTGAAAAACTGCATCAGTGCCCGCTGCATTTTGCGATCCCGCATTCCTCGGGCGATTTTCACTTCTGTTTTGGTGAACGGATCGAGCCCTGTCCAATATAGACAAGTGGCAATGTCGAAAGGGGCAGGAATAAAATCCTGGACTTGATCCGGGCGATACCCAGACCGTTTCAAAAATAGGGCCAGGTCAATCATCTCATGCAAGCCGCTGCCGGGGTGGCTGGCAATGAAGTAGGGCACGAGTCCTTGCTTGGGCCGCCCGGCGGCGGCGGAGGCGGCATTGTACATCGTCGCAAATCGGTCAAAGTTATCAATCGGCGGTTTTTTCATCTGCTCCAATACAGCCGGGCTGGTGTGTTCGGGGGCCACCTTCAACCGACCGCCAACATGGTGAGCCGCCAGTTCTCCGACATATTCCGGGCTCAGTTGGGCGAGGTCCATGCGCACGCCAGAAGACACCAACACTTTGCGGATACCCGGAGTCGTGCGGGCTTGACGCATCAGGTTGATAAGGGGCTTGTGATCCGTCCCGAGTAACTTGCAGATACCGGGGTGGACGCACGAGAGTCGTTTGCACTTCGCCTCGACTTCGGGGCGTGTGCAACGCATCCGGTACATATTGGCCGTAGCCCCGCCGATGTCCGAGATGATCCCCTTGAATTCGGGATCGGCGGCGAGTTTCTCGACTTCTTTCAGAATGGAGGCTTCTGAACGATTTTGGATAATCCGCCCTTGATGCGCCGTGATCGAGCAAAAGGTACACCCGCCGAAACAGCCCCGCATGATCGTAACGGAATCCTTAATCATCTCGAACGCGGGGATCGGTTCCGTGTAAGCGGGGTGCGGTCGGCGACTGAAGGGCAAATCGTAGATCGCATCCATTTCTTCGCGGGTGAGCGGAAATGCAGGCGGTGTCTGTACGACCAGTTGCCGATCGTGTGGTTGAACGAGCGTGCGGGCGCGAAAAGGATTTGTGTTGGAGTGGATGAGTCGGGTCGCTTCCGCGAATGCGCGTTTATCGGTCTTCACCTCTTCGTAGCTGGGCAGTAGATCGACCGACCCCAGGGCGTGATACCCACTGGCTCGCACTTCCTCAGATGCTTTTGCCCCCAGTGCGTAGGCGATCCCACGGAGATCCCGCAAATCGTGAACGGTCTGCCCCGCGGCCAATCGATTGGCGATGGTGACAATCGTCTGTTCACCCATCCCATAGGCAATGATGTCGGCTTTGCTGTCGCAGACGATGGACCGTTTGACGGTATCGGACCAATAGTCGTAATGTGCTAACCGTCTGAGAGATGCTTCCACACCTCCCGCAATCACGGGCACACCGGGGTACGCTTCTCGGCAACGCTGACAGTAGGGCAGGGTGGCGCGATCCGGTCGGAGTCCGATACGCCCACCGGGAGAATAGGCATCGTCGTTGCGGACTTTCTTATTCGCTGTGTAATGATTGATGAGGGAGTCCATATTCCCGGCTGAGACGGCAAAAAATAGCCGCGGTCGCCCGAACTCTCGCCACGGTTCCACCGAACGCCAGTTCGGTTGGCTCAGAATTGCCACCCGATAGCCCGCTTTTTCCAAGACGCGATGGAGAATGGCCATCGCAAAACTGGGATGGTCGACATAGGCATCGCCGGTGACGAAGACGATGTCGACGGCATCCCAGCCACGCGCCCGCATTTCCGCCGCTGAGGTGGGGGCAAGCGGTGCCGCGTAGCGTTCGTTCCAGAGAGACAGGGATAGTCGGGGTCGATCGGTCATGTACCTGATCCAAAAACAGTCCGGGTCCGATGAGATTATACCGTGTTCGGTGAATCTGGGCGGAAGAAGTGCCCTTGCGAAAATATTGGCAGTAGCTTATCAATTTTGCCGGGCTGGGCGGAAGCCGGAAGGTTTACCGGATCATCCAACTTATGAATTGGCCCATACCACACGGGAACGGGTATGGGTGGTTTCGCCCCACACAGCCCAGGTCGGAGGCAACGGAACATGGCCGGATCACGATGGTTACCGGAGATATTCGCGGGAATTCTCCTGGTGATCGCCACAGCAATCGGGCCGATTCAGGGCGATGAAATCCCGGTTGCGGAAAGTCGCTTGCACACGGGGCCGACCATTCGCGTACATTATCGGGAATTGCTGAATCGCCAAATGTTCCCGTTTGTTTTGGGCGACAACGGTCCATACAAGAAGCCCGCAGGTCAGCTCAGTTTTGTGTTTCCCCAAGATGAGTTTCCCACGGAAGGATTGGATTCCGCGTTCCGAACCTATTGTGCGGAACCGCTGGTGCCGATCTATGCGGGGCGCGATTACACCTTCACGGTGGAACCATTCGGTAAACCGAGTGATTTTGATTTGCCGGATACCGAAGAGGGCAGAGCCACCGCAACCCGCCGTGCCGCGTTCGTGCGGGAACTGTATGGCCGGCATTATACAGAATCCGGTTCGGATGCGGAAATCGGAGTTCCCGCTTTCCAGGTGGCACTGTGGGAATTGCTCCGTGAACAGGAATTCCCCGAAGGACCGAAACCGTTCAACCTATCCACGGGCACCTTCCGTGCGGCCTTGGACGCGGGTGAAACGGCTCCAGCACATGTCCAGCGAGCCCAGGAATACTTGGATGATTTGACGGGTGATGATGCCGCATTTATCGACAATGAAAACTTCACGGGGATGGAATTGGTTCGACTGGAAGATGTGGAATCGATCAATGGGATGCCAATCCAGGCCCAAATTCTGCCACGCACAATGCCAGTTTCCACCTCCGAAACCGGCGGATTAGGGGGAATCGCGGGATTAGGTTCACTGGGCGGCCTGGGTGGTGGAGGTGGTGGTTTGGGCTCGGGTTTGGGAATGGTCGGTGCCCCCATGCTAGGCGGTGGTGGCATGGGCGGCGGCGGTGCAGGGGCGGGCGGAGGAGGACGGCCAGGGCCAGGCATGGCTCTGCCGTTGGGCGGCGGCGGACTGGGGAACAATCCGGGTAATGGAAACGGTGGTGGCAACCCTGGGCCACAAACAGGAGTCAACCCACCGACCGATAAGCCGCCCGTTGACCCGCCACCGATTGACAAGCCGCCAGTTGATCCGCCGCCGATTGACCCGCCGCCAGTTGATCCGCCACCGATTGACCCGCCACCCGTTGACCCGCCACCGCCAAACCCCGTACCGGCTCCACCGGGGTTGGTACTGGGGTTGATGGCAGGAACCGCGTTGCTCGGAAAACGGTGGTATTCTAACAAACTGGGTGATACGGCCACATCATGTGAGAAATCGTGAAATCCTTTCTCCGCATTCAGGGGCTGACGTTGTCCAACGTCAGCCCCTGACGTTTTTCTACGGCCAAACTACATTGACCCTACCCGGCTTCCTTGGAGGTATTCTCATGCCAATCGTGGAATATAAAGGTTGGAAGAACAATCTTTTGCTCACAAACGGAAACGTCGAGATCATCGTAACATTAGATGTTGGCCCGCGTGTTATTTGCTACCGCCATGTCGGCGGGCCGAATGTGATGAAGAACTACGAATCCCTGATGGGCGGGACTGGCGAGCCAGAATGGCAAATTCGCGGTGGTCACCGATTCTGGCTCGCACCCGAGGATCTGACCCGCACTTACTTCCCCGACAATCGGCCCGTGCAGTACGAACAACTCAATCCAACGACTGTTCGACTCATTCCACCGCCAGAGTCCGAGTATGGCGTGCAAAAAGAAATGACGCTGGAACTGGCGGAGACAGGTTCCGCAGTGCGTGTGACGTTGCGCGTGACGAATATCGGTCCACAACCTACGGATCTGGCACCGTGGGGGCCAACCGTCATGGCTCCAGGAGGTACGGAGATTATTCCATTACCGGCTAAGAAGCCACACCCTGGCCATGTCCGCAATGCACAGTCACCAGCGGATTTCGGACCCAACCAAGAATTGATACTCTGGCCATATTTTGATTTCGCGGACACACGCTGGACCTTTGGCAAAAAGTACATCCTGTTACGCCAGGATGTCAACAAAGGACCAACCAAAATTGGCCTCGCTCATCGCATGGGTTGGGTGGCCTATGTCAATTCGGGAACCATGTTCGTTAAGCGATTTGATTATCGTGAAGGAGCAAACTACCCGGATTGGGGAACACGCTATCAGACATTCAGCAACGAAGATATGCTGGAAATGGAAACCTGTGGGGAACTCGTGACTCTGCTACCGGGGCACAGCGCGGAATTGGTGGAAAACTGGGAACTCCACGATCAGATGCCCGAGATTCGTACCGAAACCGATGTGGACCGGGACGTGTTACCACGAATCCTGGAAGTAGGGAGAAAACGGACATGATCCATCTGAAACGGGCCTATGATGAACACGATAGTCAGGATGGAGTACGCCTTTTGGTGGAACGACTCTGGCCACGAGGGTTGAGTAAAGAAAAAGCGGCGATTGATCTTTGGCTGAAGGATTTAGCCCCCAGTACAGAATTGCGAAAATGGTATGATCACATTCCAGAAAGATGGCCAGAGTTCCAAAGTCGATATTGGGCAGAACTCGATCAACGCGGAGATTTGCTCAAGCTACTCAAGCATTATACACAAAATACCACCGTTACATTCATCTATGCGGCGAGTGACACGGATCGCAATAGTGCGGTGGCATTAAAGGAATATTTGGATCAGAAAGTGCATGAATAATATGCCATTACTCGTTCTCACCAATGAGCCGTTTATTTGGGTCTGAATGCTGGTGCTGCGCGCGACGAGTGAGTGTGGCCCGCCAGTTCTCCGCCAACAATGGAACTGCCGCGAGTTCCAACGCTGCTGACAGATTATTCTTGTCAACATGCATGACATGATTAGCTTGTGAGACGGGCCAATGGGGAAAGGGGCGATCGCACAGAGTCATCGACATTCCCGGTGCGATCATACCTTCCTGCAAAACACGGAAGTACCATCCCGTTCGTCCCGTTTGTTGGAGTTGCAACGCTAAGGTCTTGATCCGCCAGCGACGAGCCAGTTTCCAACAGGGTTGGCGCGGCTGCGATACTTGGACCTGGACATCGTGGCCGACTTGCCAAATATCACCGATGCAGACATCGGATTCTGTCAAATCTTGGATCGTAAAATTCTCGCCAAAGGCACCATAGGATAGCGGTAGGTCACCGAGTTCCCGTTGCCAAGCAGGGTAATGATTAGCCGAGTAAACCATCACAGCCTTATCCGGCCCGCCGTGATGGACGCGATCCGCCTGTTCATCTCCGTCAATATTGATCTTTCGCACCATAACAGGACCGACCACGGGTTCTTTATAGACACCCGTGGTCCAGGGGCGATCCATCGGATCCTCGGCACCCTCTTGACCAAGATGTCGAGGTTTTCCGACTTGAATCGCAATCAATACCGGGTCAATCATGAGATTATCATGGCTTGAGCAAGATGGTCAGTAGAACCGATGCATCTTCGATACATTTGACAGCATGAGGTTCCCCTGCATGGAGGAACAGCATTCGACCTGCAGTGAGTTCGTGGCGTTGGCCTAAAGCGGTAAACTCAATTTTCCCTTCCAGGCAATGTACAGTCAGTTCACCCGGTGCCTGATGTTCTGGGATTTCCTTACCCGCGACCATCACCAGGCGCACAACTTCAATCTGCCCGGATTTCAGCAAAGTGCTGGATTTCGTCCCTGCCAGAGCCGTACCCAACGGGCTCACGTTGATAACATCACCCGGATTGGCATGAGGGATGGCCATTGTTGTACTCCTTGTAGGGAATGGGTTTACTCGGAAGAAGGCGGATTGGGAATACACCGCCACAATTCCTGCAGAACCCGTTTCGCATCCAGTCCCCGTTCCCGGCACGCATACGCCAGCGATTTTCCACCACAGGAGTAATCAATACCCAGTTTCTGGAAAACCGCCAGCGTTGCGGGGTAATCTATGACCCAATCCGGTACGGAGGAATCGAGGTCACACGAGATCATGACGATTGCGTGTTCTGGGGTTTATCACGGAAGGAATGACCCGTTTTCAACCCAGCCACGAAGATTGTCAAGGCGACAGCACCGAAGAAGAAGATGGTGTCACCCGGAACCCGCAACCAGCGGAGCCATTCCATAATCTCCGTTTGCATGAATTCAGGGCTACGAGCGTACCAGTAACCCTGATCGACTGAGGCCCAGGTTTGCATCAATCCTACGGGAAGCAAGCTGAGTACGCACATCAGCATCAGGCCGATATTGAGCGACCAGAACGAGAATCGGAGCATACCATCTTTCCATTCTCGACCCGGAATGAGAGCCCGCAAGCAGACCAACATCAGACCAATACCGAGCATTCCATAGACACCGAATAGAGCGGAGTGGCCATGTAACGGTGTCGTATTGAGTCCTTGCATGTAGTACAGGGCGATCGGTGGGTTAATCATAAACCCAAACAACCCGGCACCGATCATATTCCAGAAAGCCACTGATACAAAGAAGTATATTGGCCACTTGTATTGTCGGACCCATTCCGACTTATACGATCGCCGCAGGTCTTCCATCGCGTCGAACCCGACCAGGGTTAAAGGCACGACTTCCAATGCACTGAATACGGAACCCCAGGCCAGCGCCACGGTGGGGGTGCCCGAGAAATACAGATGGTGGCAAGTCCCGATAATTCCACCCGCCATGAAAATGGTTGCCGAGAGTAAGGCTGACGCGGCGGCAATACCTGGGCGGACCAGACCAAGTCGCATGAAGAAAAAGGCAATCACGGTCGTCGCGAAGACTTCAAAGAAACCTTCCACCCACAAGTGAACGACCCACCATCGCCAGTATTCGACAACCGAAATATGCGTGTGTTGACCCCAAGTTAAGCCCGCTCCATAGAAAAGAGCGATCGCAGCGCTGGCAACGGCCAACAGTGTGACGAGTTGTTTCTGTTCGCCAGTTTGACGTAGTGCAGGCAAGAGAACCCGAACCATCAGACCAAACCAGAGGAGCAATCCCGCGAACAGAGCAAGCTGCCAAATTCGTCCTAAGTCAACATATTCATAACCTTGGTGGCCTAAAAGGAACGAAACATCGTCCGAGAGCTTGTTCTGGATGCTCAGCCATTGACCAATCAATGACCCACCAACCACGACTAACAAGGCACCAAACAGGATATTCACACCGAGGCGCTGACCTTTGGGTTCGTGTTCACTGACCAACGGCCCGATGAACAAACCCGCAGCTAACCACGCAGTTGCAATCCAGAATAGGCCCATCTGAACGTGCCAAGTCCGACTAACACTGTATGGCAAATAATCGGAGAGGGGGAACCCATAAAACCCATCGCCTTCAACACCATAGTGGGCTGTGACCACACCCAATGTCATCTGGAGCAGAATGAGCAGCGCAACCACCCAAAAATACTTGATGGTGGCTTTTTGCGAGGGGGTCGCGGACCAACGGCCGAGAGGGTCTTCCGTGGGAATGTGTGCTTCATCCTCTTCGTTGCGACGTGCGGCATACCACCAAACCATGGCGGAAATCCCGGACAGCAACACAATGATGCTCACGCCGGTCCAGACTACGCTTTCCCCTGTAGGTTGATTGCTGACTAATGGTTCGTATGGCCAATTGTGTGTGTAGGTAATGTGATCGTTGGGGCGATTCGTCGTGGCTGACCAAGCAGACCAAAAGAAGAAATTGCAGAGTTTCCGTAATCGTTCTGGGTCAGTGACCGTATTCTTGGGGATAGCATACTCTGGTCGACCATTGGTAAAGACATCCGTATAATGTTTGAGATTGTCTTGGAATGCCGCGGCTCGGATCGAAGAAATGGTGATGACACCTGTTCCCGGATCATAGGTATTCGTTCGTATTTCCTGAGCCAATCGTCCGCGGAGTTGAGCCTGCTTTTCGCCATCAAGCTTGGAATATTCTGTTCCAAAATCTTGAGTGGCCCAGTGGTTCAAGATGAAGACGGCTTCTCGGTGGAGCCAGTCTGCGGTCCAGTCTGGGGCAACGTAACTACCGTGTCCCCACACGGAACCGACTTCCATACCGCCCATTGTTTGCCAAACATTTTGGCCCGCTATAATTTCACCATCTTCGATCAGCACGCTGCCATCCGTGGTCACGACCCGCGTGGGGATCGGCGGTTTCTCCTGGTAAATGCGTGTCCCGATCCATCCTAATACAAGGAACGAGAGCACCATTACCAACGTAAAGGCTATCCAGAGTCGTTTCATATCACTCCCTCAACTGGCCGAAAGTCGTACCCCGTTGATCCGTTAAGTATTTATCGTATTGCAGAGTTCGCAAAGGCTGTAATATCTTGCTAGGTGAAGGACGGTATTTCGCATCACTTGGATGTATGAATTAGTGGGCATATTTCCGTAAAATGTTTCTCTCGGCAATGTTCCACAATTTTATCGAGTGAATGTTTCATTTGTTGAAGTAGCTGGATTTTTTGTTCGATGTCGGAAATTTTCGTTTCGACACGGTGCCGAATGTGTTCACAGCATGACCGACTGGTGAACGATAAATCCAGCAACTCTTTGATTTCAGCCAAAGTGAACCCAAGTTCCTTGGCGCGGCGGACATATTCGAGCCGTTCCACTGTCGATTCATCGTATAATCTATATCCTGATGGCCTCCGTTCCGGTTCGAGGAGTAAACCTTCTCGTTCATAGTACCGAATCGTCTCGACCCCGATTCCGGCACGTTTGGCGACTTCACCTATTTTCATCGTATTACGAGCATCGTAAAATGCCGCCTCGGGATCCCATGAGGGATATGATACAGTCCGTAGTATACTTTAGGGTCAAGAGTATTTGTCTCAAGGCGCGAAGTCCGTGGACATAAACTCAATCAAGGCAAGGGAATGTAACAACAAAATGGACGCGATTCTCACGCTGGGAAAAAGTGATTTCTGCAGAATGTGGGCTTTTTCGTTTCCCACCCTACCCACGCCAAACAATAGCCATCGTCACCCGATCGCCCGCAAGTTTGATGCCCGATCGTGCCGAGCTCAAACAATCGGATGCCAGACAACCTCCTTTCATGACCGCAAAATTCGTCGCGCAAGACCATCATCGCAAACACCTAGCCCGAATATTTCACCACGGAGTCGGGAACAATCAACCAATTGAAAGAATGAAGACAAATCGCCTGTGATACACCGGTTGTCGACCCGCCGGCCGAAACGCCCCCTGACCCCCGGAATCCGGAAGCGACGACGATCGGACTCGAACCCGCCTTATCCCGAATTCACCACGGGACGGGGACGTCCCAAAATTGCCGCCGCGTGCGCAAACAGACCCGCCCACGGATACCCGCTCGATAGACGGACCACCACCCGATCCGGCTGGAGGGCAAAAACTGGAGGTTCAGGCTCAGAATCTCTACGATGTGGGGGCCAACATTGGCCTGATCAATCCACAAGGCATCAACGTGACCGAGTACCTAACCTAACCGCGACTCACGGTGTTACCGATACTGGCCTCTCAGTTCACCGCGGGACTGGGAGCGGTTCATCTTTGGGTATGATGGCATGACAGGCATGATGAATCGACTTTGAGGACTTCCCATGCTCGTGACGACCCACTCCTTATTTCGATGCCTGCTGGTGGCGGCGTTTTGCGCACTCTTCCCCTTGAGCCCGCTCAGGGCCGGGGAACCGCCAACGAAAGTGCAACCACCGGAGAACGTGCTACCTCCCATCGTCTACGTCTATCAGAACCACGCATATACGCTGAATGCTCCGACCGATCCTTCTGTCTTGGAGGTCTTGGCAGCCAAGGCAGCAAAAGGTGCCGCCGCGATCGAACCCGTGTTGAGCCCAGGGCGTGATTCGGTTTGTATCGGCTCACTCTTTCTGCGTGTCGATCAACCAGTCGTTGCAAGGTACGATCTCATTGCGAAGGTCGCTGCTAGGCCGTCATCCCTGTGTATTCCCCCGTTTCACCTTCATGCAACATGGCTTCGCATGAATACATGGCGGCTCGCTCACGGGGTTGCCTGGGTCCACGGCCGCTTCCTTTATAACAACGTCATTGATCGCCTCCCGCTCGATGACTGGAACCTCTGCGAAGTCGGCACCGGCAACCACAAGCAGATCTGGGACCGATACTGGCAAAAATATCCCCGAGTTAAGACAGGGATCTTGGACGAGAATAAGAATCGCCTGAGCTGGTCGCTGGCCTCGTCCGAATTCCAGGATGTCTACAAGCCCATCATGGCCAGGTGTATGGAAATGGCTCGCCAGCGGAGTGAGAAAGTCCCGCCACTCGTTCGGTTGTTTCACGGCGATCCCGTTTTCTCGCCCGGCGGGTTGGGCGATCCGCGTAAATGGTATAGGGATCCCTATAGCCTCATCTCCGACGTGTTGCCCGAGTCGGCCACGTCCGTTCTTGTCTTCGCCCGCCTTCCCTACGCCGGGCTGGGCAAACGCATTATGGCGTGGCCGGTGACGGCCAAGTGGCAAACGGATGCGAAACAGTGGACCGTCCAGGATGTTCCAGACAAGCCCGTGATCGACATGGAAGTCCCGGTTGGCGACGAACCCATTCGGGTTTTCGGCGACCGCCGGGAGTTGTTCTTCGTCACCGCGAGCGGCAAGTGTTACTCGGCAACTCGGGGGAACGATCAAACTTACCAGATTCAAACTCTGTGGGCCGATCCAGATCGTCCGATTGTCGCCTTCGTCGGGGATGCCGACCGGGGCCGAACGTTCGCGTTCACGCAATCGGCCGGGTCGGGCGGGAGTGTCTACTTTGAACTCCGGGTTCCGGTCCAACCGGCACCGTGCCCGCACCCGGTCCCGAATCTGCAAAACGTGGATGCTTCCATTCTCGTCCAGTTGGCGAAAATCATACCGGGCGGCCAAGAAGTCAAACCCGAATAGACCGCACTCACCCGCTTGGGTTGGCCACAGTTGCTGATGGCATCCGCATGGGGTGTTTGGGCATCGGTCATGTCACGAGCTCCATGCGCGGAGTTACGGGTCAATGTCGATGAACGCGCCGGTGATGCGATCCCAGAACCCCATAAGTGTGTCCCTCTCCAGAAAATGCCCGAGAAATGTCGCGGTCATTGTGACCGGACGCACCGCCATCGGCAATCCAGAACGTGTAAGAATTCGTCGGCGGCGTGACGGGATTTGGAGGGAAATTCCACACGCGACCTTGTTTGCCAGAACGATTTCGAGAGCGGTTCGGACCTCATACACAAACCCGATGTGGGTGTCTCAAAATCTACACTTGTCGGACAACCGGGGACGATCGTCCCCGGTTCGGTGTGTCCTACCCCGAATATTTCACCTGTCCACTCCGTGAAGGGCTGGCGCATCGGCATAATGTCT
>JAIXLE010000217.1 GCA_026931725.1 Bacteroidales bacterium | reverse complement strand
TTGCCCATCGCCACGGTGTGATGGAGGAACCAAACGGCACTCAGCACAATTCCCACTCTCAGATGGAAACTCTCCATCGATCTCTTCCCTTTCCCGTTTCATAGACGGAGCGAAATCATCATTCAACAGGAAACTTATCGGATGTGTAGCTGAGACAAATATAATAAATTAGCTTAAACTAATTAACAGATTCGCTGTAACATTCGTGAACCGCGTCAGGTTCCGTTTGGGAATGAACCGCGGAATGTATCCCCCAGTTGCCCTGGCCGAAAATCACCCAGTTCGGTATTCCTTCTGGAATGAAGACACTTGCTGAATTTCAAGCCATCTACCGGCTGCCGTTGCCGGAACTGATGTTCCGTGCCGCCGAGGTCCATCGGCAATTCCGGGATTACCGCGATGTGCAGCGGTGTGCGCTCCTCAGCGTCAAGACTGGGGGCTGCCCGGAAGATTGTGGCTACTGCTCTCAGAGCGCCCACCACGAATCGGCTGTGGAACGCGAACCGCTCCTGACCGTGGCGGAAGTCCGCGAGAAAGCGAGCATGGCCAAGGAGCGGGGCGCGACCCGTTTCTGCATGGGGGCGGCTTGGCGTTCGCCGAAAGATGGCCCCGATTTCGACCGTGTTCTGGACATGGTCCGGGTTGTCCGCAGCCTGGATATGGAAGCCTGCGTCACCCTCGGCATGTTGACGGAATCTCAGGCCGTGCGACTCAAAGAAGCTGGGCTCACCGCGTACAACCACAACCTCGACACTTCACGAGAATACTACAGCGAGATCATCTCCACCCGGAGTTATGATGATCGTCTGGAGACGCTGCGGAACGTGTCGAATGCCGGTATCTCGGTCTGTTGCGGCGGCATCGTCGGGATGGGGGAAACCGAAGAGGATCGCTTGAAGATGCTCGTGGAACTCGCCCATCTGAACACACCACCGGAAAGCGTGCCGATCAACTGTCTGACACCCATTCCCGGAACGCCGTTGGCCAACGCTGCGCCGGTCGATTCGATTGAACTGGTGCGGTTGATCGCCACCGCTCGCATCGCCTTCCCCACGGCGCGGGTGCGACTCAGCGCGGGTCGTGATCGGATGAGCCGGGAGTTGCAGGTACTGGCGTTCCTGGCCGGAGCCGATTCGATCTTCTTCGGTGAAAAACTCCTCACGGCCAACAATCCCAGTGCCGATGCCGACGCGGATCTATTCCGAGCCATGGGGCTTCCCGTTCCTGAACCCACACTTGCACGCCGAACCCTGGCGACGGTATGAGCCTTTTTGATCGCTGGACCACGGCACTCGACGGATTGCGGAAACTGGATCGCTTCCGCACACTCCGCCTCCCGGTCGGGCACGATTTTACCTCCAACGACTACCTCGGCTACGGTTCCCATCCTCGGATAGAGGATGCTGGGACATCGGCATTCTCCCGATCCGGGATCGCGTCTCGGTTGTTGCGTGGCCATCACGCCGTTTGGGAACAAGTCGAAGCCGCTCTCGCCCAATGGCACGGCGCGGAGTCCGTGCAGATGATGACCAGTGGCTACGTCGCCAACGAGGGATTACTGGCCACAATCTGCGAACCGGGTGACTGGGTGGCTTACGATGAACTCAGCCATGCCTGTATCGCCGAGGGGTTACGCTCCGCAAAATGTCGGCGTTACTCGTTTCGCCACAACGACTTGGCCCATCTCGAAGAAGGTCTGGCGGCGGAAGCCGCGAAAAATGACCCACAACGGGCGCGGTTCGTTGTCACGGAATCGCTGTTCAGCATGGATGGTGACTTGGCTCCACTCCCGGCGATGGCCGATTTGTGCAAACGATACAGCGCCTATCTGATCGTCGATGAAGCCCACAGCACCGGCTGTTATGGTGAAAACGGTTCTGGATATGTGGATGCGTGCGGCCTACGCGGTCAAGTGCTGGCGACGATGCACACCGGCGGAAAAGCTCTCGGCGTACCGGGAGCATACCTGGCCGGGCCACGATTGCTGAAAGACTATCTCATCAATCGCTGTCGGCATCTGATTTTCACGACCGCCCTGCCCCCGGAATGTGGCCGTTGGTGGCTGGAAATGCTGCCGCAAGTCCAGGCTGACACGGCTGGGCGAACTCAGTTACACGCGAACACGGCCCTGTTCCGCAACGCTCTGACAGCAGCCGGGGTGGCCACTCTCGGGAGTGAATATGTTGTCCCCGTCGTGCTGGGAGATGATGGCCCCGCCGTGACTGCCGCTCAAAAATTGCAGGAAGCCGGGTTCGATGTGCGTGCGATCCGACCACCGAGCGTCGCACCGGGAACGTCTCGCTTGCGCATCTCCATTCATGCGAATCATTCCCCCACGCTCATTCAGGAACTCGCCACCGCCACCGTTGCCGCCGTCCGTGCGGTTCCATCATGATGACACACCCTCTGATCGTTCTCGGCACTGATACCGACGCGGGTAAAACCACCTTCTCTCTCCTCTGGCTCGCCGCCTTCTCGAACCAGTACGAATACTGGAAGCCGCTGGAAACAGGAGTATCGGACAGTGACACGATTCATCGCCTCGTTCCCGAGGCGATCGTTCATGCGCCAACAATGCATTTTCCAGAAGCCGTCGCGCCGGCTCTCGCGGCTCGGCACAACGGCCAGACGATTCCGCCCGCAGCCACCCTCGCCGCCGCTCAGCCTGCCGTCACAGTTTCTTCTCGCACGCTTCTGATCGAGACATTCGGCAGTCCGTTATCCCCATTGAACGCATCCGAGTTGCAAGTGACTTTGATTCGTCAATTGTCCGGTCGATGCGTGCTGGTGGGGGCATCCGCGATCGG
Organism: Bacteroidales bacterium; assembly: GCA_026931725.1. Lineage (GTDB taxonomy): Bacteria > Planctomycetota > Planctomycetia > Gemmatales > Gemmataceae > JAIXLE01. The sequence continues at coordinate 2,652 of JAIXLE010000217.1, read as the reverse complement.
AGCGGTGGGCCGTCTGTTGCAAGCGGTGGTGTCCCTGGAATCGTTCGGCATCCGGCCCGTGGCCATCGTACTGATGGGGAAATCCGACTCCTACGCGGAATCGGAAATCACCCGGCATCAGCCGATGATCCCCGTTTTTTCCCTGCAACCGCCGCCAACATGGGATCGGGAAGCACTCACGCAATCGGCCCAGGCCCAGCGACAGAAACTGGAACAGATCCAAACCATCGTGGCCACGCCGACTCCGTCCCGCACCGCAACGCCGCACTGGCTCACCACGGATGCGCAACTCATCTGGCATCCGTATTCCTCATTGCAACCCGCCACAGCGCCGCTGCCGGTCGTGGGTGCGGAGGCGGAGTTTCTTGAACTGTCTGATGGAAGACGAATTGTCGATGCCGTTTCGTCCTGGTGGACCATCTTGCACGGTCATCGGCACCCGCCGTTGATGCAGGAACTGGCAAAAGCGGTACAGCGAATCGACCACGTTTTATTCGCCGGGGTGACGCACCCGGACGCGGTTCAGTTCGCGGAACGCATCTTGCGGACCTGCCCGTGGACAGGTGGTCGGGTCTTCTTCTCCGATAATGGCAGCACGGCCATCGAAGTCGCCCTGAAGATGGCGTATCAGTTCTGGTGCCATCACGGAGAACCCCAACGCAAACTGTTTATCGGTTTCGACCATGCCTACCACGGCGATACCTTTGGTGCGATGTCCATTGGCCGCGACCGTTTATTCTTCGGTCATTTTGAGCCTTTACTCTTCGATGCGATTCAGCTTCCACTCGATCCTGACCAACTCGATGACTTCTTGGCTCAACGCGGTCAGGAAGTCGCTGGGGTCATTGTCGAACCGCTGATTCAAGGCGCGGGTGGAATGCGGATGCACTCGCCCCAGACGTTACGCAACCTGTACGCTGCCGCGAAACGGCACGGCATTCTGTTCATCGCCGATGAAGTGATGACCGGCAATCGCACCGGGAAACGCTGGGCATTCCAACACGCTGGAATCGCGCCCGATCTGATTGCAACGGCCAAAACACTTGCGGGTGGCATCCTGCCCCTGGCGGTCACACTTGCGGCACCGGGTATCGTCGCCGCCTTCGACACACCGGAACGGGCACGGTCATTCTTCCACGGTCATTCCTTCACGGCGCATCCGCTGGCCTGTGCGTTGGCGGCTGCCAACGAAGCCCTGATTGCGGAACCGGGTGTACTCGAACGGGCCACGGAGATTGGCGTGTTCTTGCGAACCGCACTCGACGATCTCACCGATCATCCGCGTGTGCGGGAGATTCGCAGTCTCGGCAGCATCGTAGCCGTGGCAGGGAATGCGGACGGGGGGTATCTGGCCTCGGAAGCGGAACGGTGGAAGGCCGTTGCTCTTGCCCAGGGGGTCTTTCTGCGACCGCTGGGGAACGTCCTCTATGCCCTGCCCCCACTGGGGATCACCGAGGCATCGCTCGCCCAAATCAGCACCGCGATCCGAGCTGCATTCGATTCGTGAGAATTCGGGAAGGCACATGTTCAGAGCAACTCAACGCCACTCAAGCCTGGAATAAGAAACGACGATAGAAGGAATACAAACACCTAAGGTGTAGTAGGCTGGTAGGTCCAACTCCTACACTGTCTCGGCCTGCGCCTATGATGCGTTGATGAACGCACTCTGGTATCCATTTGCCGAGGCAACAATGATTTCATCTATTCTCATGAGCTTATTGCTAGTTCATGGTCAAACCGAAACACCCCCATCAGAACCCGCATCGGAATCATCAACTCCGGCAAGCTCCGACGATCAATGGGCGTTCATGCGATCGTTGCATGGGTCGTATTTGGGGCAATTCCTCGACGAACGCCAAATTACAATTTCGGGTTGGTCCGAACTCAATTTTACGGCCAGCACAGACCGATATGATCAGTTGCCGATGGGGTTCAACTATCGCGCCAATGAGTTCTTGATGCCGCAAAACTGGCTGCGTGTCGAACGGTTGGTCGATCCGAACGCAGCGTACCCGACCTTTGGTTTCCGCTCCGATACCATTCTCCCCGGTTCTGACTATCGCTTTACATTGGCGCGTGGATTATTCGATGGGCAATTGACGGCGAATAACGGTGAACCGAATAACTATGGTATTGATCCAATCCAGTTTTATACCGATGCATACTTCCCACAAATAGGCCGTGGATTGGATGTCAAACTGGGTCGATTCTTTAGCCAGATTGGAGTAGAAAGCTCCGATGCCACCCAAAATGCTCTAGTATCACGGTCTTACACATTTTTTTACAACCCATTCACGCATACAGGTGTGCTGACGACACTGCAATTGACAGCGGATTGGTCCATGCAAAATGGACTTGTCACTGGCAGCGATGTATTCATTGATCCGGCGAGTTCCCCAACATATATTGGCAATATCAAATGGGCTCCTCCCGGTGGCAGTAGCAGTGTCGTCTTCTCGACGATCTTCGGGTCTGGCCGCTACAACCAAGCCCAATCGTTTAATAACCTCCGCGTTTTCGATCTGGTATACACACGCAATCTCACGCACCGACTTCAATATATCCTCGATGCCCTGTATGGCTTCCAAAGTAATGTACCTGGAATTGGCACGGCAACATCGCTGGGAGCTGTGAATTATTTGCCATATCAAA
>JAIXLE010000154.1:4215-5481 GCA_026931725.1 Bacteroidales bacterium | reverse complement strand
GTCGTAGTAGCCGGGCGGGGCCGTTAGACCTGCCTTTATGACCGCGATGTTGCGGACAGCGGAGATGTTCGCATCGATCGAATGTTCGGCTACTACGCCGGTAATGTCCCGGCCAGAAGTGATGGACCCCGCGATGACGCCTTTGGCCTCGACTTGCGTGATGTCGAGGCCGGCGGTGATGGTCGCGTTGATGTCGCCATCCGCGTGGACACGACCCGGAGCGTTGGCTTCGCTGGAATAGGGGAAGCGATACGATTCATACGGATCGTATGGGTTGGATTCCGGCTCATCGGTCAGTCGGCCAATCGTCCCCGTAGTCGCCTGGATGGTGCCGCCGATCTGGCCCTGGGCGTACACGCCGCCGATGGCATGGCCCGCTGTGATCGTCGCATCAATGTCGCCGGTTGCGGTCACGCTACGGATGTCGCGGCCCGCGGAGGCATCGCTTGTGATATGGCCGGTGATGCCAGGCACGTTCCCGGTGGGGTATACATACTCCGACAGGCAACCGGCGCTGAGGGCTCCGATGTCTCGTCCGGCGGTGATGGTGGCACTCAGATTGTGGGAGGCACGCGCCAAGCCCAGATCGCGGCCCGCCTGGATTGTCCCCGCAATGTCCTGTCCCGCCCGAACGCCGATGATGTCGCCACCCGCAGCGATCTCGGCATCCACATACACACCCGCCCAGATGCCGCCACCACCGAAACCGCTACCGGATCCACTGCCCGAACCACTCGATCCTTCGAGGTAACCGATGTTGTCGCCCGCGGTGATGCCGCCGGTAATCGAGCCTTGTGCTGAGACATCGGCGATACCACCACCTGCCGTGACCGTGCCAGTGATGTCGCCGATAGCGAACACGCCGTAGATGTCCCCCAGAGCCGCGATCTGTCCCGAAATGGTTCCTGCCGCTCCGTTCGGGAGTTCGCCCCAGTACGAATAGTAGTAGTTATCGATCATCCCGTAGCCACCCGCGTAGATGTGGCCAATATCACGCATGGCTTCGATCGAGGCCGACACACCGAGGATACCCTGGACGAAGCCCACGTCCCGGCCAGCCGTGATGGCTCCTTGCACCATGCCGGCCGCTTCGACACGGGATACATCCAGTCCAGCATCGACAGTGCCGGTGATGTCCCCACCAGCCTGAACACCGGGATTCCAGTAGGGATTATCGTAGGTCGACCAATATGGGTGATATTGTGGCAAGTGCGGGTCCGCATCATCGGTACGTCCGATAGACGCACCGGCCGTAATGGTGCTGGA
>JAIXLE010000154.1:0-4115 GCA_026931725.1 Bacteroidales bacterium | reverse complement strand
GCGGGTCCGCATCATCGGTACGTCCGATAGACGCACCGGCCGTAATGGTGCTGGAAATGTCCCCACCTGCTACGACGCTGCCAATCCCGTGCGTGGCGTAGATCGCACCAGTCACATCTCCCATCGCCGACACACTGCCGATGTCTCGTCCGGCGGTCACGGTCCCAACAACCGCCGCCGTCGAACTACTCCCCGTTCCACTTCCGTTCCCGCTTCCCGACCCCGCTCGCACCGATTCAATATCCCGCCCGGCCGTCACAGCCCCGATGACTCCCGTCCCACCGATCACACTGCCGATGTCGCCACCGGCCTGAATCATTCCCAGGATCGACCCGCCAGCCGATACCAAGCGTCACGTCCCCGGCCGTCGCCGTGACCGCGGCCACCGATCCGTCACGAGCCTGGACTCCGGCCCCAAACGGGGCGTATCCGTACCAACCGTACCACCCATACCAGTACGGGTCATAGTTGGTCGGTCGCCAAGTGGGATCCGCATCGGCGGCACCCCGTCGCCCGACATCGAGAGCCGCTGTCACCGATCCCAGCACCGATCCGCCCGCGTTGACCGCCGTGATCGATCGCCCAGCTGTTATGGTCCCGACTACGTCCCCGGTGGAGTAGATGAAGAGAATGTCCCGGCCCGCTACCACCGGTCCGGTAATCTGTCCAGTCAGTTGAACTGCTCCAGACCCACTGCCGCTCCCCATTCCAGATCCACTGCCGCTCCCCATTCCAGACCCATATCCCGAGCCGACGGTTGGGTCATACCCGCCGCCGGCCGTTACACTCCAGATGTCACCACCGGCCCGGACCTCTCCCTGAATTTCTCCGCCAGCCCAGACCGCCGCCAACCCGCCACCGGCCAGGACCGATCCCACGATATTCCGCCCAGCCCACACCCCAGACCCAAACGTCGCGTATTGCCACACGGTCCAGTCATTGGTCGGGTTCTCATACCCACCGATGAACGTCCCAGCTACTACCGACCCGCCGACATCCCACCCTGCCGAGACGGTCAAAATGTACCCGCTGGCCTGGATGGATGCCGTGTTTTGCCCCGCGGCGATGGTCCCCACGTTCCCACCCGCAGTGACCACGCCGATGTTCGTTCCGGCCCGAACCTCCCCAATACTGTCCGTTGCGTTCACCGTTCCAATGCTGGTCCCCGCAATCAGAGTCCAGACATCGTCCCCAGCGGTCACCGACCCAATCGACCGGCCGGCCCGAGCCGCTACGTCACGTCCCGCCAGGTTTCCGATTGTCCACCCAGCGTTGATATTCAAGTCGCCGCTGATGGCGATCGCGCCAACGTCCCCGGTGGCCTGGATGTACAAGTTGTCGGCTTCCCCGGACCAGGTGACATCGCCACTGCCATCTCCGATCGCTCCCCACACCTCAAACGCATACACGGCATTGCCCAACCCGGATCCCGATCCCGATCCGTATCCCGACCCATATCCCATGCCGGATCCCGATCCGTATCCCGACCCATATCCCATGCCGGATCCCGATCCGTATCCCGACCCATATCCCATGCCGCTGCCCGATCCGTATCCCATCCCCGGCCCGCTGGCCGTGGGGTCCGATCCTGGCGAGACGGATACCGCTCCGCCGCTGCCCGTCACTTCCAGCCACCCCGGCCCCCAATTACGCAACGCGACCGTCACCTCGGTCTTGTACCCGTTGATCCACTGCCCATCGTCCCAATATTCGCCTGGACCCACCGCATCAAGGACGATCCGGTCCTCCAATTGGGTCAGCCCCAACCGGGTCGATGGCCCGTGTTGCTCGGCTCCAGTCTGGTCACGGAACCGGAAAAGCCGATCCAGTCGGGTAAAGGCGGACGGGAATCGGCGGACAAAGGCGAATGGGCGCACGGAGAAGTCCTCAAAAACACTCTCGTTGTTGTGAGAGTGAAGTCGATGATCGGCCGTTTGTTAAAAAACCAAGTGTACTGTTGACGGATATTGCCTGGACTATGCTGAAGATAAGGATAATGACGGCCGTAATTCTGCTTGTCAACGCTCGTTGCCGATTTTTCTTCGATTCTACTGGATTTCCCATTTTGGCAGCCGACGCAGGGTTATTCACCGTGGCCAGGAGTCTGCGGTGGCGAGCCAGAAGCGAGTTGATAGCGGAAGGTAGCGAAACGCCGCGGGTTGGACCCGGCCTCTTCCCACGACCATGTGGTGCGACCGATCCGGCTCAGGCGGAGTGTGGTGTCCACCACGATCGGAATCCCCGCGGCTCGTGCCCGGTGGCAGAACGCCGCCCCATCCGCCAGATACCATTCCCCGGTCCCACGTGGCCGGACCAGTGGTTGAAAGTACGGAATCAGCGGCCAACCCCCAGGCGTGTCACATGTGGGCAGCCCAGCTTGGTGGGACACGGCATCATAGACGGACCGGCGGATGTGCAGGAAAGCCAAATCGACATAAAGGACTTCCACCAAGTCTCCACCCTGACCGAGAACAAGTTCTGCGGTGCCCGGCAGGACATGGACCGCCAGGGCCCGCTGACCGATTCGGGGAACGACCCCCGCGCACAGCGGCAGTCCATGCTCCCGCACTCGATCCACCTGATCGGGGTGAAACCCGACATCTGGGTCGATCCACATAGTCTCCTCGTACCCGTCGACCCATGCGTCCGATGCCAGCCGACTGCGATCAGGCTCGACCGATGGGTAGTATTCGGTTGCCCGGCGGATCGGGTATCCCCGCCGCTCCAATTTCCGTAATCCCGTCTCGCATTCCGGCACGATCCCACCGGCGGCCGGGACCAGGACCAGGCACCGAGCTGTGGGTGGAAGCGGACGGGACATGCGTTCTGCCGGTAACCCGATGGGGACATCTGCCTCCGGTGATGGGGTGGTGTCGCGGACCCGCAATATCGCCTTAGCCGGTGCGACCTCCGGCAGCGGCGGCACGGACACGGATCGGGTTCTCGGGGTGGCCCCGGCCTCGTAGATACACGGATCGGGGAACCGCTCGGCCAAGAATCGCTGCATATCCACGTTGTAGGCCTCGTCATCAAAATTCAGGAACCGCTTCCCGACGCATCCGACTTGGATCTGGTCATTCGTGAATGGCCGAAAGTGGAAGCCAGCATACCCCTCCTCAGCCAGTGGAACTGGGTGAAATCCCTCGTGTCGTTGGGCATGATTGAGGATGGCGAGTTGGGCAAGTAGGCCGTAATAGCGGTCCTCGGTCACAAAGTCCCCAAAGTCTCGGGCGGCAGCCAGGACTCGTCGTTTGGTCAGATGGGCCGGGACATGGACCTCGTAGTTGAGACGGGGGTAGCCGAGCCGTTTGAGCAAGTCGTATGTCCGCCATAGGGCATCGCGGTACAACCCCGTACCACGCTGGTGGGCGGTCGCGTCGAGATTCTCCAAATACCGTGGTTGCGTCGCCTGATCGGGGGTGAGGTCCGCAAGCAGAATGTAATCGTCCGCGCACAGGAGGAAGTCCGAGGCGACATCGGGGAGCAGGGCGGTCAGGTACACCATGAGAAACGTGTTGACCACCGGTGTGCGACACCCGAGAGTCCAGGCGACGGCCTCGTGAGGGACATGCTCAACAGCAGCTGTGTCGGCCGTCAGCCACTCCGGGCGATCACCAAATACCCAGACCTTATGGACCCACGGGGTGTGTCGCGCGAGGCTGCGGACAGAGTATCGCAGTTCCTCATCCCCATGTGCACTGTGACGGAATAGGTAGACGACATCCACGCGTAGTCACTCCAGGGGTTGGCCGACGCAACAACTGCGTCGGCATCGGACTGGTCATCGCCAGAGTAGGGCTGCAGACTAACATATTCTTGCGTCCAACGTAAAGTAGGTGAGTTGGGATGCCCAAACAGCGGTCTCGCACAACTGCACCCACTTGCTCTCTATCCTGCAACACAATGAGATGGGGAATAACTGGCACAATTGTTCGAACAGATATGGACAATGATCGTACTTCTATGTGTACGATTCCGTTTGCCGTCAATCCCGTCCACTCACGATGACCACGGCTGGGGTGAGGTGGCCCGAACGAGTGGCTTGGTCCAGGTCCAGGACGCAGTGCTTTAACCATCATTCTTCGCTTCGCAGGGTGGGGGTTGGCCCATCGACT
>JAIXLE010000284.1 GCA_026931725.1 Bacteroidales bacterium | reverse complement strand
CACTCTCAGGGAATACCACGAATGGGACACACGGGGAACCCTCGACAGGAACTAGCACCACAGCGCGGGTTGCTTCCCGAGCGATAGAATAGTCATCAGGAGGGGAACCCCATGACGAATGAACAGATTCGAGCGTTGGGACCGGCGTTCGCGGCGGAGTTGCGACGGTATCGCGGCTGCTTCACCCAGGATCGCACGGCCGCCCACTTCCACACCTATTGCCGCGGGCTGCTCTCCGACCTGCCCCGCAAGAGCGTCGAACCGATCGCCCTGGCCGCTGGCACCGCCGTCCGCACCTTGCAAGAATTTCTGGTCACATGTACCTGGGACCACGTCACCGCCCGCGATCGGCTCCAGCAACGGATGGCCGAGCAACTGGCCGAATTACCACCCGACCCGCTCGGGGTGATCGGGGTCATCGATGAGACAAGCGCGGTGAAAAAAGGGGACAAGACACCCGGAGTCCAACGGCAGTATCTGGGATGCGTGGGCAAGATCGACAACGGCATCGTCACCGTCCACATGGGGGTGGCGATGGGACATTTTCAGACGCTGTTGGATGCGGAATTGTACCTGCCGCAGTCGTGGGCCACGGACCGCGAACGATGCCGGGCGGCGGGTGTCCCGGACACGGTCCGGTATCGGTCCAAGTGGCGAATCGCGTTGGACCAACTACTGCGGCTAAACGCGAATGGGATACGGTTCGACTGGCTGACATTCGACGAGGGGTACGGGAGCAAGGGACCGTTTCTGTGGGTGCTCGGGTTGGTGCAGCAGAAGTTCGTGGCCGAGGTCCCAAAGAGTTTTGCCGTGCGATCGACCCCGGGCGGTCGATCCCGGCGGGCGGACGCTCACCAACCGGCGACCCGCGTTGGGCGATGGCGGCGGTTCCGCATCGGACGGGCGACGCAGGCGGACGCGGTGTGGCGGGCTCGTCGCGTGCGGGTGTGGGTGGCCCGCGGCTGGCACACGCTGGTGACGGCGGTGAACGAGGCGACCGGGGAGGTGAAGCGTTTCGTCACCAACGCGGTGGGGGAGTCGCTGGCGACGGTGCTGGGGGTGGCGTTCCGACGGGCGACGGTGGAACACGCCTTTCGAGTGGTCAAGACGGAGTTGGGACTGACGCACTTCGAGGGACGACAGTACGTGGGACTGGAGCGGCACCTGCTGTTGACGCTGATTGTGATGGGATTCGTGGCGGTTCACACGGAACGGTTGCGGGGGGAAAAATCCACAGGTGACGCGGGAGCAGGTGTGTCGGGCGTTGAACGCGGTGTGCCGCCGCCTATTCCGCCGACAGCGGGGCGTGCCGGACCTGTTGCATGTCGGCGAGGTGATCCGCTACCACCAGCGACGGAACGCGCAGGCCACGCGATCCCACAAGAAACGGCCGCATAGATGCGTCATCTGATCCTGCGCTGTAGTGCTAGGGTGCGCATTCCGCCATCGTGGCCGTGGATCACCACTACCGAAGATTGCCGATGTTTGCGGGGACAGTGTCATTTAATGACACTGTCTCAGCGGATTCGACAGAAGAGACTAACGAAAACGAGAATGAAAACACACCCGTAGACCGCGATTCTCTCGGGCGGAAAAAGGCTGGCTGTGAGGCTCGCTTTGCAGGCCTGCCCAGACTGGTCCGATCGCAAAATTTCGTCGCATGTTGTTGTAGATCATAAGTTTGTGACAAATGTTAGAACAGAATTAGCGGTTGAATCAATGGGGACGGTCCCCATTGATTTTTCGGACTCGCCAAAACGAGCTGACGATAGCGAGAGAGAAGGCGATCACGAAGAGTGTGATTCGTCCGGTTATCAGGGCGGCAATCATCGAGGTAGAAAGCGGGAAAAGGTCGACCATGCCCGTGACGCGGCAAGGCTACTCCTGGCGGACGCGACACGCACGGATGAGGACATAGCGTACGAGGTGGCGATTGCCCGGAATGGGACATGGCCGGGGACATGGGCATTACTTTCCGCTAGCCGGGAATACGCTCTCCGGTGGGATGCTCTCCGCCGTTGGGAACGATCTCCGGGCCGTAGGCTCCGTTCCGCCGCCGTAGGCTATTCCGGGCCGTAGGAACGCTCTCCGCCGTTGGGAACCTCCGCCGTTCGTGGGCAAGCTCCGGGCCGGGCCGAGCGATCCTCCGCCGTTCGAGCGATCCGCCGTTCGAGAGCGACTCCGCCGGGCCGTAGGCTAGTCCCATGGGACACGCGGGGAACCATCGGCACGACTATAGCATGTCATAGAACTCTGCCGGGCCGTATCTCACGTTGTATTATCCGCTCCGGCAATCTCCGGCAAATGGGGTCAAGGACGGTCAAGGACGGTCAAACTTTCCTGTTTCACTGTCACATGTAACAGTGAAAAAATCGGTCAACGGGTCGACACGTTGACCGATGCTACATCAACACATGCAAGTTCCATCAAGTTCACACTTCCAGCAATCGCAAGCGATTCCAACGGGCTAAAACCACCGAAATGCCATGGAGTTCCTGTGGATGATATTTTTTTTAGGGTTTGGGTAAAACGCTGTTTTTTTGTAACCGTTCACGCCCTTTCGGGCAGTAGTGACGGGTTCTGGCCGGAGACGGCCTGCACCAGGAAATCGAGGACACCAAGCCCCTGCTGTCGACAGGATGCCACCACCGTCAGCATCCGTTCCACAAACCGGCTGCCCCGTTCGCTGTCTGTCCCAAAACTCGTCTTCCGCCAGCACACCGCGTGACGCACCGCCCGCTCGGCCGCGTTGTTCGTCGGTTCGACCCCGTCCCGACACGCGAACGTCCAGAACGACTCCTCTACCCCCAGGAGTTCCCGACACACCCCGGCCGTTTTCGGACACGAACACGCGACACCCCGCGCGAGCAGGGTCTTCACCCTCGCTCGCAGCCGCGACTGGTGTGTCTGCCAGAACCACTGTCGAGTTCGCGTCCCGTCCCGCACTTTTTGCCAGTGCGTGAACAGGATGTCGGATTGGGACAACAACGCGGTCCCAATCTCGCTTCCCGCATTCTTCCGATCGATCATCGCCTGAAAGTCCCGCCGCAGGTGGGCCCAACAGACCTGCCGGCGTGTCCCAGCCAAGTGGGTGTACACTCCGTACCGGTCGGTGGTGAGCACCCCCGGAGTTGGTCCGACCAGGGAGTCGAAGGCGGCCCGATTGCGGCCGGGACGAATCAGGAAGACCGTCAGGACAGCGGTCACCGCCACCCACAGCCACGCCTTCTTCTTCCCTTGCTTCCAGCCCGTTTCGTCGACGTTTGCGTCCTGACCCCGGGTTTGGGTCAGGACATCGGCGTGGATCGGGGCCAATGCCCGGCTGACAGTCTGCTCCAGTTTGCTCACGGTCCCAAGCGACATCGGCAGGTCGCACACGTCGTCGAGCAGCGTGCGAATGGCCCGCTTGCTCAGCCGGCCGACCCCGCTCAGGTAGGCCACCGTCGCGGTCAGTTTGGGACCATACCCGCTGATCGTTTGGGACACGGGGACGGCGATCGTCGGGGTGTGACATTGGGGACAGGTCAGCGTATGGCGGCGGTGGTGAACCACGTGTCGCAACTGGACCGGCAGGTCGAGCACCTGGTCGACAGTTGGGTCCGGGTCCTCACCGGCGAGAGGCGTGGCACAGTGACGGCAGTGGGTCGGCTTGTGGTCGATGATCTCATCGGGCGGAAGGATCACCTGCGTGTGTTTCGTGTGGCCGGGCTGGCCGCCCCGCTTCTTGCCAGACGGTGTTTGGGGCGGGGCTGGCTTCACCTGTGGGCCATCGGATGAGGGCGGTTTGGACGAATTCGACGAATTCTGACCGAGCCGGGCTTCGAGTTCGGCGACGCGGGTCTGGAGGATGGCGACCTGGGCGGCAATGGTTTCGAGTGAGCGGATGTACGCCTGCACGGCCGGCGGCAGGGCGGCGAACAGGGTGTCGGGGAGTGGCGGTGGAGACATCATGCCGTCAGATGGAGTATGAGCTACGAACCGAACCGGCTACCCCCTGTGAACGGTTACCATGAATCTTTAGACGGAGCCTCAAATAACGACACGGCGGATTGTAGCGAACATCGGCCCTCTTCCGCAACAGAACCCGCCGTGCGGACCCAAACAGGAATACCCGAACGGGAACGCACGGCCAGCTGAAGGTCCAGAAAGCCCAGATACGGAACTCCCGGCCTTACACCACGGACACCACGGCCGGGTTCTCCAGTGTCATCGTCGCACCCACCGGGCGGGTGGCCTGGAAGCCGAAGGTGATCGCCCCTCCTGGCGGCACGCTGCGGTTCCATGAGGCCGCTTTCACCGTGTACGTCGTTCCGACATGGCTCACAATGTCGGCCCCCCAGATGTTCGTGATGGCGTAACTGGCCTCGAATGTCACCGTCCAATCTTTCCAAGCCGTGCTGCCGGTGTTGGACACCGTCACGTTGCCGATGAAACCGCTGTCCCAGCTGGACCCAATCGCCAAGGACACCGTGCCCGCCCCGGTCGAAGTGGACGGGGGCGGCGGAGGCGGGGGCGGCGGCGGAGGCGGCGGGGGTAAACTTGTGTCATCGTCCAAAATCGTTCCGATGGCGGTGGCCGTGGCGATTGTGGCTCCGCTGGGTTGCGTCAGAACCAGGGAAAAAGTTTCATTTCCTTCCGTCAGATCGTCACCCGTGACCGGAACGAGGATGGTTTTGACCGTTTCCCCCGGCGCAAAGGTGATGGTGCCACTGACCGAGGTGAAATCCACCCCCGCTGTCGCGGTGCCGCCTTGGGTGGTGTAGGCCACGCTCACTGGGGCCGTGCTGGCGGCGGACAGGCGGACGGTGAACGTCACCGCGTTCCCGGTCGGCGTGGTGCCTCCGCCGGTGCCGCTATCGAGCAACGGATACTGGATGGATTGGAGCAACGCCAGTTTGTCGGTGTTGACCGTCCGCCAGTCATCGGCGAGGATGCCGCCGGTATCGCCGCTGTTGGGGTTCCAGCTCCAGTAGGTCCAACTCATGCCGAGCGCGCCCGCGGGCAGGTCGTTGGTGCCGTTACCGTCCCGGTCGCCGCCGAGGTAGTCGGTGAGTTTGTCGAGCCAAACGCGATCCGATGATGTGGCGAGCTTCGTGCCGAATTCACCGAGGAGAACCGGCGCGATGTTCTGTTGAAAGAGGTAGCCCCAGTTCGCGTCCCAGACCGCGGGGAGGTTGTTCGGGTAGTTCGGGCTGCTGAACCACGGCTGATTGTAGACCGTCGACGGGTAATCGTGCGCGGAGTAGACGAGCTTGCCCGGTTGGTTGAGCCGTACTGGGTACTGTCCCGCCGCCGAGAGGTTCCCACCCCACCAGTAGTTGCCGCTCGGGCCGCGTTCGGTGCCTTCGACGATGATGAGCCAGTTCGGGTTGACCGCATGAATCGCATTCCCCGCCCGTTCCGCCGCGAGCCGCCAATCGGTCGCCAGATCGCCACTGCCCCAGGTGGCCGCCCCGTGCGGTTCGTTGTGCAGGTCCGCGCCGATGACGGTCGGATTCCCCGCATAACGGGCGGCCAAAAATTGCCAATCGGCGGCGAACTTGGCATCGGTGTACGCGGTGCCCGGTTCGTACCAGAGTCCGCCGTCCGCACCGTTCCCGGCCAGTGTCCGGTGGTGATCGAGGAACACCCGTAAGCCGATCTGCCCGGCGTAGTCGATCACTTTATCCAGAACCCCCAATCCGTTCAGCCCGACCAGGTCCGGGTTGACTGCGTAGTTGATGTTCGTGGGCAGACTGGTCGGTTTCAGCAATTCACTCGAAATCGGTAGCCGAATGACGTTGAAGCCGAGTTGCTTCATCTGGTTCATCATGTCCTGGTAACCGCGTGTCCAGAGGCCGTGCGGTGCGAAGTCGCGGGACTCCAGGCCGAACCAGTTGACCCCCGCCAGTTTGACGGGGTGCCCCGCCGCATCGACGATCTGATTGCCGCTGGTGCTGAGGAAACCCGCGGAAAGCCCCGGATTGCCCGGTGTCGCGGGGTCGCCTTCCACCACGGAACCGCCCGTGACGCTGACCGTGACCGCCGGTTGACCGCCACCAACCGGAACACCGTTGATGGTCAGGTTCGCCGGAGCCGAGGAGGAACTGCTGATGAAGCCGAAAGAAGTCTTCCCGCCGACCGGAACGCTGCCGTTCCAGTCCGCATTGGCAAAGACGTAGTGCGAGCCGGTATGGCTGACCAGTTTCGCGTTCCAGTAGTCGTTGATCGTGCCGGAATAGTCGAACGCCACTTGCCAGGTGTTGAGGGCGGGGCCATCGCTGTTCACAATGGCAACCTCGGCTTGTTGTCCGGTATTCCAGGCGTTGATGAGCGTGTAGCTCGCCGTGGCGGGAACGGCCCGATCTTCCAAAGATGTGACGCTGAGCCGAGCGCGGCGGGACTCACGGGCAACCGGCGCGAACCATCGGCGCAACCAGGACTTCGGTCCAGGCATGGGCAGACTCCATGAAGCAGTAACAGAGGTGTGTCAGTCCACGTTCTCGCGGGGAGAGTTCCCAAACGGACGTGCTGAGAAGAAACCACTTGCCGGGAGAGAATTCCCGGCAACGCACTGTACGCGGCGGGAGGGGGAAACCTGGGAAATGGATTCCGAAAATCGCAACTGCGGCGGATCGCTCATTCTGCGATCGACGTAAACTCTGAATTCCCACACACGTCTAACTGTCCACCGGACCATGTGAAGATCCTGTGAAGGGCGTGCGACCTTCACGCGGACAGTTTGTGACCGATGTACAGCGTGGCGATTCCCAGGGTCAGCGGGTGAATCGCAATCTCCGTCAAGCCGTGTGATCGCAGACGGGCGGCAAAATCCTCTCCATCGGGGAACTCCAGCACACTTGCGGGTAAGTAGCGATAGGCACTATCCGGGCTGCGGGAGAACAACTGACCGAGTCGCGGCAACACCGCGCGAAAATACCAACGATAGATCGGGCCGAAAATCGTCCCCCGCGGGCGGGAGAACTCCAGAATCACCGCCCGGCCGCCGGGGCGGATCACCCGCGCCAGTTCGGCCAGTCCCCGGTCCAGGTCGGTCACATTCCGAATACCGAATGCGACGCTCACCAGTTGGAAGAAATCATCCGGGAACGGTAACTGCTGAGCATCCGCTTCCACGAATTGAATCCGTGTGCCGGTCTGGCGGGCCTGAGCTTTTTGTGCCGCGCGTTCGAGCATTTCCCAGCAGAAATCGGCGGCCACAATCGGGACACGACCGCGTGCCGCCTGATCGTAGGCGAACGCCAGATCGCCCGTGCCAGTACACAGGTCGAGGATCGGACCCGCTTCCGGGGGAGCCGGAGGAGCCAACCGGGTGGCCCGCCGTCGCCAGTGTCGGTCGACATTCAAGCTCAAGAGATGATTGAGGAAGTCGTACCACGGGGCAATCCGAGCGAACATACCGCGAATGCGGACTTCCCGCTTGTCGAGCAACTCCGTGTCGTTCATGGTGTCATCGTACCTGGAGGCGATCCGCGCGGGGTGGTTCTCACGATCCTGACCGCGTGACGCGGCAGATTCCTAACAACCACCGCATCATTTTGCAGAAGATTTCTCGATCGGGCGGCGTGAGCAGACAACCGAACAGGGCACCACGGCCATGAGGAGAGCATGTCGAGCGGTGATGGGCCTTACTTCACAATCACGGATGATCGTGCCGGGTCATCGTGCCGAACATCTTTGCGGTCGCGGGTGTATTTGTGGCATTTGATACAAGACATGCTCATGTCAATGTAGGATAGCATGGTCGCATCGAGGTTCTTGTTGCGGGCGTGCTTGCTGATACTGCCCACCGTGCGGACGAAGAGTTTCATCTGAATCTCGTACTCCGCCGTCTTGTAGGCGGTCAGGAACTCGGCTGCCTGGGCGATACGACCAATTTCCTCCGCGGCCGCCGCGATGCGGTCGTAGTCCTCAATGGCCAAGGCCGCGAGCATGTCCTGGGCGTGCTTGGCCTTCAACGCCATCAGTTCCTTGCCGGTTGGCAGTTTGGGTAACGGTGGCTTGGGCTCTTTGAGTTTGGGTTCCTGGGCCGAACCGGCGAGGGGGAGGAACATCATCAGAGCGGCCGCAATGAGAACGAAGGAACGTACCGTCATGGGGGCAATCTCACGGTGGGAAAGAATCTTGCAGTATTATCGTGGTTTGAGAACCGGGGGTAAAGCAGGAACGGGCCGGAATCTACCGGCCCGTTCAGGGGGAAGAATGCATGGGGGGGAAATGCATTCGCAAGGAGGGATCGACGCGGCGAGTGGGGGAATCGAGGGGAGGGATGGCTGGGGGAAGCGATCCGTCCTCAGTTCGACGCGGCCAGTTCACACTCCGCGGTGTTCAGGTGAGCGATTCGGTTGACCGGCTTGCCCGTTCCGCGGATTTCCGCACTGATGCTGCGAGTCATTTTGAGGACGAAGGCCAAATCACGGAGCAGGGCTTCGGCTTCGCGGGTGTCGGTGGTCTTGGTAGCCGGGGCGTCTTTGCGAGCTTGGGTAGAAATCGGGATCATTGTCAGCCTCCTTGGCGTTTGAACTTGTTTCGATGCAGGGAAGTAAAGCAGCCTCCGTGCCAAATCCCGGCTCTGATGGGGTTATCGGCGGAGAAACCATCGCAAAGTGCTTCAAAATAACGGTTTGCAATCGAAACCGTGCCCAGGGAATTACTACCCGTCCGATTGTAGCGATTGCAACTCCTACAACTTGAGAGAAAGCGTACAATCCGCGCGGTTTTTGCCGGTCTTTTCGCTGTCGTTTTTGCAATTCCTGGCTTCCCGATCGGGACGAACCGGCTGGGTGAACTGGGTGGGAAGGAGGTCAGTCGGTGGGTTCTGGCAAGAGGGTCCGAATCCGTTGCGCCAGCAGGGAGAATCGCCGAGCCGTGTCCGCGTTGGTGACGGCCCGCCAGAGCGCCTTACGGCTCCCGACCAGGACGACGAGCTTTTTGCCGCGCGTGATGCCCGTGTAGAGCAGGTTCCGTTGCAGCATCATGTAGTGCTGCGTATGAATCGGAATCACCACGGCTGGGTATTCGCCCCCCTGGGATTTATGAATGGTGATCGCATAGGCGAGTTGGAGTTCATCCAAATCGCCAAAATCGTACTCCACGGGTCGGCCATCAAAATCGACCGTCAAAAACTGTTCGACCGCGTCGATGTCCAGCACGCGGCCAATGTCGCCGTTGTAAACTTCCCGCTGATAGTTGTTCTGCGTCTGGATGACTTTGTCGCCGGTACGGTAGATTGTGGAGTAGCGTTGCACTTCCTTGGTGCCGGGCACCACGGGGTTCACGGCTTCTTGCAGCACCTTGTTGAGGTTGAGGACACCCAATTCGGTGCGGACTTGCGGGGAAAGGATTTGCACATCGCGGAGCGGATCGAGTCCGAACCGAGCCGGGATCCGTTCTTTCACCATCGTCAACAGTTTTTCGATGACGGCGGGCGGGTCCGGCGCTTCGACGAAGTAAAAATCACCACCGCCAGCGGGTGCGGATTCGGGTTCCTGGCCCTGGTTGACCGCGTGCGCGGCCCGGATGATCCACGATGCCCCGGCTTGGCGATGCACCTCCGTGAGCCGGGCGACCCCCACCGCGCCGGAGGCGATCAGATCGTTCAGCACACAACCCGCGCCAACCGAAGGAAGTTGGTCAATGTCGCCAACCAGCAGCAGGCTCGCCCACGGCGGAACGGCACGCAGGAGCTGATTCGCCAGCACCACATCCATCATCGACGATTCATCCACAACCAGTAAGTCGATGTCGAGCGGGTTCTCCTTCCCACGGCGGAAGTTGCCGCTGGCCGCATCAAATTCCAACAGACGGTGAATCGTCTTCGCTTCGCGGCCCGTGGATTCGGTCAGTCGTTTGGCAGCCCGGCCGGTCGGTGCGCACAGCGCCAGTCGCAGGTTCTTCGCGGCGAAAATCTCGATGATGGCCCGCACGATGGTCGTTTTCCCGGTGCCGGGGCCGCCGGTGAGAATCAGGAACTTTTCCGTCACGGCGGCCCGCACGGCCTCACGCTGCGCATCGGCGAAGGCGATGCCCATTTTTGATTCCACCCAGGCCAGTGCGCGTTCCACATCCACCTGGGGGAGCGGGTGTGCCCCTGTCCGCAATGCCACAACGGCACGGGCCACACCGAGTTCGGCCAGAAACAAGGGTTTCAAATAGAGGAAAGCATCGGCAAAGGGGTCGTCCTGGCCAGGGGCGGGTTCCGTCATCCGCTCGCGGATGATCTCCTCGTCGATGCGAAGGGCTTCGATCGCGGCGTTGACGGCTTCGGGGGCGATGCCGGTGAGTTCTGAGGTTTGTTCGACGGTCAGTAGTTCCGGGAAGGCGACATGACCATGACCGGAGGCTTCTCGCAAAACGTGTCGCACGGCGGCTCGTGCCCGGAGTGGGGAATCACTGGGAATACCGAGCTGCTGGGCGAGTTCGTCCGCGGTGCGGAAACCGATGCCCCAGATGTCCGTACTGAGGCGATACGGGTTCGCCCGCACCAGTTCAATCGCGTTCTCCCCGTAAGTTTTGTAGATGCGGACAGCCCGCGCGGTGCCGATCCCGTAGCTTTGCAGGAAGACCATGATGGCCCGAACATACTTCTGCTCCGCCCAACTGGCGCGAATGCGTTCGATCCGTTTCGGGCCGATCCCTTTCACCTGGGACAGGAAGGTAGGCGATTGGTCGATGACTTCGAGGGTCTTGTCGCCGAATACATCGACGATCTTCTGAGCGTAGCGGGGGCCGATTCCCTTCACGAGCCCGGAACCGAGATACCGAGCGATGCCCGCGGTGGTGTGCGGTGGCGTAGCCTGCAAACGGCTCGCGCGGAACTGCTGACCGAAGTTGCGATCGTTCACCCAATCGCCCGTGGCTTCGATAAACTCCCCAGCCGTCGCGGTGGGCATGTGGCCGACCACCGTGATGGCCTCCCGATGTCCGCGTGCCGTGACCCGGAGGACACAGTAACCGTTGTCGAGATTGTGAAACGTGATCCGTTCGATCACGCCGGAAACCGTTTCACTCATCGCGGCAGCCCAGCCGGCACGGGTTTGGGAATCGGAGGCAACGTACTGCGAGGGTATCCGACGCACGGAGTTTGTCCAACGGCGTTGTCGATACGAACGGTATCGTCGGTGAACTTGAACAAAAATCGACAAGAAGTGGAAATGCGTTTCTTCTGGTGCCTTGTGACTGGTACAACCGGCTGGTACGCTTTAATGAGAGTCTTTTCGACCCCGACCACACGGCGGGCGGTCGAACCCGATTGATGGAGTGAGCGATGCGACGAACGGGGCTCGCCATCGGTGGCATATTCTGGAGTTTCAGTTCTGGCTGGGCAGCGGATTTGCCTTTGCCTTTGGATCATCGCCCCGTACTCGCGCAGGTAGCCCAGCTCGGCTCACCGCTGTTCCACGAACGGGAAGCCGCCAGCCGCGACTTGCTAAAACTCGGACCCGATGCCCGTCAGGCCATTCGGTCCCTGTTGCAATCCGCGGAAGACCCCGAAGTCCGCCGCCGACTGGAACAGATTGCCGCCCAACTCGATCGGAATCACCTCGTCAGCCCGACCCGCGTCACCTTGCATGCCAAGTCCATTTCGGCGAAATCGGCTTTAGTCGAGATTGCCCGACAATCCGGCTATAAAATTCAGCTGAACGGCGTGGGCGATGAATCACGGGTGTTTGAGTTTCACATGGAGCGGATGCCGTTCTGGCAAGCAGTCGATACCGTGGCGAACGCGGCGGGTTTGTCCGTGAACCCGCAAGACAATCATGGCACATTGGGGGTGTACTTCAGCAACACCTACAACCCCTATACAGCATACGCGGGGCCGTTTCGGATTGTGGCCACGAACATCAACGCCAATCAGAATTTGCAGCTGGCGGGTTTACCACGACAGGCACCGTCCACACGGGCCAATGATTATCTCTCCGTGAATTTTCAGATTTTCGCGGAACCGAAAGTCCCCTTGGTCGGGGTCGGGCAGGTGGTGCCCATCAAGGTGCAGGATGAAAATAGCCACTCGTTGATGCCGCGGTTGGATCAGAACCAGCATCGTAGCCACTACAGCCCGGCTCGCCCGAACTATCGTTCTTTTAATCAATCGACATCCGTCACGCTGTCACGGCTTGGTCGTGATTCGACGATGATTCAAGAATTTCATGGCAAAATGCCGGTTCTGATTCTCACCGAGACGAAACCGGAAATCACCATTCTCAACCTGCTCGCGGCGAAAGAACACAAAGCATCCGCCCCGCAGATCACCGTGACCATGACCAATGTGACCGAGATCAACGGCGGGGTCGAACTCACGGCGACATTCGCGCGGACACACGGTGACCCGAACGATTATTCCTGGAACAACACCATCACGCAGCGGATTCTCGTCACGGACGCGAACGGCAACACTTTTAACATGAATAGTATCGACTATCAGAACCAGAATCAGAATTCCTGCACGATCAAGTTTCAGTTTCTGCCGAACGGCGGCGGTAATCGGAAAGTGGGCAAGCCGACAAAGTTCGTTCTCTCGGAATGGGTCACGGAGTTGATGGAGTTGGACATCAGCTTTCGGGAAATCCCATTGCCCTAATCACTCCTCTGTATCTGCCCAGGGCGATTCAGCCCCCGAGCATCTCAGGGCAACGGGGCTTCCATCCGCGTCCGATGCAACCGGCACGGGTTTATTGCTCGGTGAGTGGTACACGGGTCAGAGAGCCACCCGACCGCTGGAAGACTCCTTCACCGGGTTCCACACCAGGAGGGGTCGCTCGCCAGGCTCGGCCCGTTTTGGCTAAGGAGCGTCCTTCCTCGAACATCCGACTCATCGCCGTGGGGTCAAACGTGACACTGGATGCCGGGGCTTGGAATGTGGGCGGAATCGCGGTGAGGTGGAAGTTCATCCCCGTCAGCACGCAAGCGGTGTAGAGTTTGACCAGATCGCCACGGGTTTGAGACGAAATCAGAGTGGCGACACTGTTGCTGGCAATCGCAATCGCTTTGTCTCGCACGCGGTTCGGGTCGGGGTAGAGTTTGCCCGCAACGATCAGGTACAAGTCAGAATCATAAAGGGAAGTCAATCGCGGATCGTTTTGATGCTCGGGCGGAACGTAGGGTGGGCGGAAGAACAGAGCGGCGGTCACGCCCCCATCGACGTGCCGTTCTTCGTATTTTTGCTCTCCCACTTCCACAGGGAGATGCACTGGAGGGAAGAACCCCGGCACAGCGGCGGAGGCGAGTAAGACTTTGCGGAAGAGTTCTCCATCCGCGTCCGTGCCTCGGCAAGCGATCGCGCCGAGATCCCAGACCACTTGACGGCCGGTATCCAAAGAAGTCGTCCCCACATACAATCGCCGACCGGCGCGATGCTCAGTGGCGATCGCCGCCAGGAATTCGGGTGTGACCATCCGGGCAATGCCCTTCGCCATCGGTGTCGAATCCGCCACGGCATCGGAAAGCAGCGAAGAAATCGGATCCTTCAGCCGAAAAATATCGTGGTTGTGCGCTGTGGTATACAGTTCTTGCAATTGTGGGTTGTATTGGGGGCCGAGGAATGCCAGGGGCGCGATGAGCGCACCCGTACTGACCCCCGTGACCACGTCAAAACGGGGGCGTGTCCCGGCTTCCGTCCAACCGCACAGCACCCCCGCGGAGTACGCGCCGAACGAGCCACCGCCTGAAAGTGCGAGGATCGATCGCTTTTGCGGCAGAACCGCGGGCTTGCGTTCTTCGCGGATCATCTCGCCTAAACTGTAGAGATCATTGAGGTTCAGAGCATGTGAGGCTTCGCTCTGTGCGTCCAGATCGAGTAATTCCACCGGGTTCAACCCGGCTTCGATGGGCGATTGCGAGTGTGAGGAGTTGAGTGAGGTCAGACTCGGCACACACCCGGTCAACGCGGCTATCAATCCACCAATGAGAACCCACCGCCCGTTCATTGCACACCCTCCGTGGCGGGAGGGTTATACCGTGATGTTTGCACTTTCGCAATCCGGGTCAGCTTGAGAATCGGTTTACTTCGCAATGGGGGCGCGACCGGGTGGGATGGGGCTGTTCCCCCGGAGCGGATACGACGGGGACAGGGGGAGCGGCATCCCGAATTGATCGGGAATGTACCACAAGGAGGGGAACAAGGGCGGCATGAGGTTCAACCCAGGGAATGTCGGTTCGACAGCGGGAAGTTCGCGGGGCATCTCGCGGGGCATCTCCAATGGTACAACGGGAACCGTTCCTGGTTTGCAGCCATCGGGCGGGGGAACGGTCAAATGCAGTCCCGTTCGTGCGCGAATATCTTCGGATTTTTCCAGCCCTTGTGGATGTTTCCGCCATGCGGTGCCGTTGTGAATCTGTCGGCGGCCTTCTTCAAAGAGTTTGGTCATTTCTATGGGGTCAAACTTCACGCTGGAAGTGATCGTAGCAAATTCCTGTGGCACGGCGGCCAAGTGGTAGTTCATGCCCGTGAGGATGGAATAGGTGAAGAGTCGATAGACTTCCGCGCGTGCGGAGGAGTGAATCAAACTCGAAATGGAGTTCCCCGCGATGTTCAGAGCCTTCATCCGCACGGGGGCGGGATCCGGGTACAGTTTCCCCGCGACAATGAGGTACAAATTGGAATCATGAAGCGAAGTCGCCCCAAAAGCGGCTCGGGATTCCGGGGGCGCAAAGGGTGCCCGGAAAAAGACAGCCCGACTCACACCACCATCGACATGGATTTCTTCACACGGTTTGCCATCCACATCCACGGAAAAACGCACCGGCGGGAAAAACCCCGGAATCGCAGTCGAAGCCAGCAGCACGTTGATGAACAGTTCCCGCGATTCGGGGGTGCCCCGCGCGGCGATGGCCCCCATGTCCCAGACGACCAGGCGGCGAGTGTTCAAGTTCGTGGTTCCGACATACAAACGGCGACCCTTGGCGTGTTCCCCAGCAACGGCGGCTAAAAATTGAGGGGTAATCGTGGCCGATATTCGATCGGCCAGCGGTGTGTTGTCCGCCAGATACGCGGAAAACAGGGAACGAATCGGCTTATGGATGCGGTAGAGATCCCGTGATTTGGTCTGGGTGTAAAAGCGATGGATTTCTTCATCCGTACATGGGCCAAGAAAAGCGAGGCAGGCGATGAGTGAACCCGTGCTAATCCCCGTGATGACATCAAATTCCGGGCGTGTTCCCGTTTCCGTCCATCCGCACAAAACCCCAGCAGTGTACGCGCCATACGCTCCACCGCCGGAAAGCGCCAGAATGTTGTACTTCCGTGCCGGGGTTGCCGGGGGCCGGCGACTCTCTCGGATTTGATCCGCAACCAGATTGAGTTCATCCGCAGTGAGTGGGCTTAGGGAGTCGCACGGGGAATCGACGGAAGCCAGATCGGTCGGTGGGATAGGGGCTTGGGAATGATTGTAGAATCGGCAACCCGCCAAAATTAGCGGCAAAAAAGCCAGTGGGAACAGGATCCGGGCCGTATGCCCCCACACGAAAAGACTCCGACCGGACATTGGCAAACCCCCTCAATCAGGCGAGGAGGGCATACCGATGGGCGGTTTGGGGTGCAAGCGAAATTACCGCGGTTTTCCGCGGCCACAGGATAGCGGCCACAGGATACAGGCGACACAAAACAAAAAAAACCACCCACGAATCTGGCATTCGTAGGTGGGAATCGGATCGCCAATGCGAGATGGGCTTACTTGCGGTGCCGAATCTTCGCTCGCATCCGTCGCTTCTTCCGCCCCACTTTCCGTCGACCGCTCCCACGTCGAGCACCCATACTTGTCACCTTCTTCAGGGATGGTTCAGGGACGGAGTTCCGTTTGAACACATTTCAGCGATAAGGAAACGTGTATTCTAAGCACCTGTTGGAACGGTGACAAGTCATGGATCGAACCTGTCGCGCTCGAATCCCAAGTTCTCCCGAAAACGGATCGCGAAAGACTCACATCTTTTGTGTCTGGTCGATAATTTATCAATACAGGAAGCCTGGGAGGAATCTGGCCAATGATCGAATTTTGGCCAATTGGTCAATTTGGGTTGGCGTTTCGGGTGAGCGAGCGGAGAGGGATTGCCGCAAACAGGATCGGTCGATATATTTCCAGTCCTTCCACGGTTCAAGGATTTTCGTGGCTGGATGCCCTGATGGTGTGGAGCGAGGATGCAGTTCCAGCTAATGGATCGGATTGATGCCCATCAACCCGGACAATTCCTCCGCGGGTGCAAATATCTCGCCCTGGGGGAAGAGTACCTGGCGGACCATTTCCCGCGTTTCCCGGTGATGCCGGGCGTGCTGATGTTGCAAACGTTGGTCGAGGCAGCCACTTGGTTGTGGCGCGGATCGACCGGCTATCGCCACACGATCGTGGTGCTGCGGGATGTCAAGAATGTGAAATACGGCTCCTTCATGCAACCGGGTCGCCGGATGGATGTCGCCGTGGATTTGGTATCCCAAACCGACGATACCGCCACATTCAAAGGAAAAGGCACCGATGATGCCGGGCAACAAACCGTCTCGGCATTGTTTGTGTTGCACGGTTATTCCCTCGCCGCACGCGGTCCTTCCGGGGTGGCGGCTGACGACAAGTTGCGTGAACACTGGAAAGCACGCTGGGCATTACTAACAGGTGAAATGTCGAAACCAGTATAGTTCTCGACCAATTTGGTCGATGCCATTGTGGATAACAGGAACGTCACCATGCAGTTGCAGGATCAAGTCGCGCTCGTCACCGGCGGCAGTCGGGGTATTGGTCGAGCCATCGTCTGTGCGTTGGCTCGGGAAGGGGCTAAGGTGGCGTTCGTCTATCGCGGCAGTGCGGATGCGGCGCAATCGCTCGAAGCGGAAGTCGCCGCCGCGGGGGGCGTGGCCAAAGCCTACCAGGGTGATGTTGCCGACCCCACCGCCGCGCCGCGGATCGTGGATGCCATCGTCGCGGACTGGGGGCGACTCGACATCCTGGTGAACAACGCCGGGGTGATCCGCGATGGCTTGTTCGTCCGCATGGAACCGGATGCTTGGCAAACCGTGATCGACACGAACCTGAACGGGGTCTTTTCCTTCTGCAAGGCCGTCTCGAATCAGATGGTCTTCAAGCAGCGTTCCGGGCGGATCGTCAATATTTCGAGTGTCGCCGCGGAGCATCATAACCCCGGTCAGGCGAATTACTCAGCGAGCAAAGGTGCGATCAACTCGATGACTCGGGCGTTGGCCGTCGAACTGGGTGGCCGGGGTGTCACCGTCAATGCCGTGGCCCCAGGGTTCATCGAAACCGATATGAGTGAAGCCGTCCGCAACAAGGCGGGTGATCTCATCAAGAAGGCCGTGCCGCTAAAGCGACTCGGGAAACCGGAGGACATCGCCGCGGTGGTGTTGTTCCTGTGCGGCCCGGCAGCAGGGTACGTCACCGGCCAGATTATCACTGTCGACGGCGGTTTGAGCCTGGGAGCCGTCATTGCGTAACGCCCGCCCGGGGCCGGTCTGTCGTCGGATCGGGCCGGTCGTCAACCGGAGGTAGAGGTACGATGAGCCACGATGAAATTTACGAAAAAGTGAAAGCCCTGCTCGTGGATGCCCTGAGCGTCGATGACGATCAAGTCAGCCCAACGGCACGCCTGCAAGCGGACCTGGATGCGGAGTCCATTGACTTCCTCGACATCGTATTCCGTCTGGAACGCGAATTTGGTATCAAAATCGACCGGAATGAGCTGTTCCCCGAGTCGATCTTCCAAGGCGACCCCGATTTCGTGCAAGATGGCAAAGTCACCGCGAAGGGGCTTGCGGAACTCAAAGAAAAGATGCCGTTTGCCGACCTGAGCAGCTTCGAGAAAGACCCGAAGTTCGACAAAATCGGCGATCTGTTCACCGTGGACCTGATTACCCGTTACGTCGGCAGCAAGGTGAACGGCTAGGTGCAAGCAGCCCCATCATGCCGTGGGGTGAGCTTGAGGAGTTCTCATGCGTTGGATCTGGATCGATCGATTCACGGAATTTGAATCCGGGAAATCCGCGACCGCGGTGAAGGTTCTCAGTCAGGCTGAGGACCACTTCGCCCAGCATTTTCCCGGTTTCCCCGTGATGCCCGCGACTTTGATCCTGGAAGGGCTCGCCCAAACCGGGGGAATCCTGGTCGGGGAAGCGAACCAGTTCCGCGAAAAGGTGGTGCTGGCCAAAATCCCCAAAGCCAAGTTCCACCGGGATGCCCTCGCCGGAGAAATGCTCACGTATCACGCCGCGATTGTCGATCTCCGACCACAAGGAGCCGTCATCGCGGGAAAAGTTCATAGCGGTACCGAGTTGATCGCGGAGGCCGAAATCTTTTTCGCCCACCTCGATCAGAGTATGAGCCGACAAGTGTTTGGCGACCAGAATTTTGTTTTCAGCGGTGAGTTGAAGTATTTGCTCGGCGCGGCCCAACAAGCCGCCGCGGCGCACGAACCGCCGCAGCTTCCACCCGCCTCCGCGTAATACCAAGGAGGCGGCATCCTGAACCGGGTGTGTTTTCCATGTCGAATTCTTCCCGCCGCGCCGTGTTCACCGGGCTCGGCCTGATCACGCCGGTCGGGTCCGAACCGGATACCTTTTGGCAGGCACTCGTAGCCGGAACCCCCGGTCTGCGAGCGATCAGCCTGTTCGATGCCACGAATCTCCCTTGCCGCGTCGCCGGGGAAATTCCCGATTTCGATGCCAAAAAGATTTTGGTGGAAAAAGAACAGAAAAAGGCCGTCCGGGTGATGGCCCGCACTGTTCAACTGGGTGTCTGTGCCGCGCACAAGGCCATGGCCACAGGTCCGAAACCGGGTACGGTTGACCCGAATCGCTTCGGTGTCGAGTTCGGCTGCGTCATGGTGGCGACAGAACTCGAAGACCTCTCCCGCGGAGCCAAAGTCAGTACGAACTGCGTTCCCGGCGTGGTCAACATGTTGGAGTGGGGGGGCAACGGACTCCGTCAGGTTCCGCCCTTGTGGATGTTAAAATATCTGCCCAACATGCCCGCTTGCCATGTTTCGATCTTCCACGATGCGCGGGGGCCGAACAACACGATCACGTCCAGCGATGCCGCGAGCCTTTTGGCCTTGGGCGAAGCCTACCGCATCATGGGCCGTGGTATGGCCGATGCCTTCATCGTGGGTGGCTGTGACAGTAAAGTCAATCCACTGTCGATGAGTCGGTACAATTCGTTCCAGCAGTTGAGCAAACAGAACGATGATCCGACTCGTGCCCTCAAACCGTTCGACGCACAGCGTGATGGCACGGTGATTGGCGAAGGTGCGGCCGTGTTCACGTTGGAAACACCCGAATTGGCTCAGCAACGGGGGGCCACCGTGCTGGCGGAACTCTGCGGCTTCGCGGCGGGTTTCGACCGAGGCCGGAAAGGCCACGTTCTCGCGGGTGTCATTCGCAATGCCCTGCGCGAAGCGGGGATTACCCCAGCCGATGTGGACCACATCAACGCCGGGGCGGGCGGTTCCCCGGAACTGGATGCCTTTGAAGCCCGTGGGATTCGGGAAGTGTTCGACGCAACCACCCCGGTTTACGCTCTCCGCGGGCAGATCGGTGCCAGTGGGGCGGCCTCGGGGTTGGTCGAACTCGCGGCGAGCGTGTTGGCCTTGCAACATGGCCAACTTCCCGGCACCGTGAATTTCTCGCAAGCGGACCCCGCCTGTCCGGTTTCCGTTCACGTTGGTGCCCCACGGCCGGTGACGAAGCCCTACGCGGTCAAGGTCAGCTACACCGACATGGGCCAAATTGCCGTGGCCGTGATTCGCCGGGCAGGGTAAAGACGATGCGGAGTCGTGACCAACGCCGATGGTGGAACCAACTGGCCAAGACCCGAGCCCGGCACCGTGTCGGTTTTGCGTTGCACCCGGTCGATCTTCGTGTGATCGGCCGTCAAGCCACGAGCCCGGCTGCGTGTTCCTGTTGGATGTGTGGCAACCCGCGCAAGTACACCGGATGTGTGACGCGGCAAGAACAGCACGCCGATCACCGGATGCGCAACGACTGATCTACGAAGAGAGCGGTATCGTGTCGCATTGATCGATACGCACGCTGATGAGGGAGCAGGGTTCATGAGTCGTCGTCGCGTCGTGATTACCGGGATAGGCGTGATTACCCCGCTGGGGCAGACCGTACCCGAAATGTTTGCCAACCTGCTCGAAGGGAAAAGCGGTGTCGGGCGGATTTCGCACTTCGAGGCGAGCGCCTTCCCGACCACCTTCGCGGCGGAGGTGAAGAATTTCGATCTGGGACGCTATGTCCCCGATGCGGCCCGCTATGCCAAATGTGGCCCGAACACCCGGTTTGCCCTGGCCGCCGCCAGGCAGGCTCTGGAAGATGCCAACCTGCTCGGCTCCGGTGTCGATCGCACTCGGATTGGCTGCTACATGGGTTCCGGGGAAGGTAGCGAAGACTTCCCCACTGTCATTTCGGGGTGCAGCATCGCCTCGGATGCCAGCGGAGCCCGTGTCGATCAGGCCCAATTCGTGCGAGCCGCGATGGGATTGCTCGATGGCGTGCGCGAAGCGGAACTGGAAATGCACACGACCGCGGGCCACTTGGCCAACGAGTTCGACCTGTGCGGCCCCAACCTCACCTGCCTGACCGCCTGTGCCGCCAGTGCGCAAGCCATTGGGGAAGCTGTCTCCCTCATTCGGCATGGCGATGCCGATATGATGCTCTCCGGCGGTTCGCACTCGATGATTCACCCGTTCGGTGTGACTGGCTTTAACCTCCTCACTGCGTTGTCTCAACGGAACGACAACCCCCAGAAGGCGAGTCGACCGTTCGATCTGAATCGTGACGGATTCGTGCTGGGGGAAGGAGCCGGAATGCTGGTGTTCGAGGAACTCGAACATGCTAAAAAACGCGGTGCGACGATTTATGCGGAACTCACCGGCTTCGGCACCACCGGGGATGCCTACCGGATGACCGACCCGCACCCCGCGGGCCGCGGCGCTGTCCTCTGCATGAAGATGGCTCTCGCGGAAGCAGGAATCTCACCGTCAGACGTGGGTTACATCAACGCGCACGGCACCAGTACCCACGCCAACGATTCCGCCGAAACGGCCGCGATCAAGGGCTCCCTCGGCGAATTCGCCTATAAAACGCCCGTCAGTAGCAGTAAAAGCATGTTGGGCCATCTCATCGCCGCGGGTGGAGCGGTCGAACTGATTACCTCCATCCTGGCCATGCGAAATGGCGTATTACCCCCCACGATCAACTACGAAACTCCTGACCCTGATTGCGACCTCGATTACGTTCCCAATCAAGCCCGCGAGAAGGCCGGTATTCAACACGTTTTGAGTAATAGCTTTGGCTTTGGTGGCCAAAATATCACCCTCATAGCGAGTCGAATTTAGCGATTATGGTGATTTAGGAAGATTGGGAGGCTTCCGCTCAACGCGGTAAGCTCGTAAACTGGGAAATTAGTACCATTCCCTGACAGGTTGCATACATAATGAATATCAGCCGGAGTTCATGACCGGAGGAACGCCCGTGGTCGAATGGATATGGTGGCTCGCAACGAATCTCCTCATTGCCGTCGCTGGCTTGACGTTGCTCGGCACCGCGCTATTCGCAGCGGGGCACTACTACTATCGGACCAAATTCCTCGATCAGATTGTCCGCATTTTTGAGGAAAAGCCCCTATTCATCGTGCCGAAGGGGAAGCCCATCCCGGAAGCGGAAGACGTGAGCTTCACCTCGACAGATGGTGTGCGGCTGCGGGGGTGCTTCCTGCGGACTCCGGGACCACGGAAAGGCTTGATCCTTTTCGGGTTGGAGTTCGGCTCCAATCGCTGGTCGGTCACACAGTATTGCAGTGAACTCATTGAAGCGGGTTACGATGTCTTCACTTTTGAACCCCGAAACCAGGGGGAAAGTGATGCCGACCCGAATTATATTCCACTCCAATGGGTGTGTAACAAGGATCGTGATGACCTGCGGGCGGCGATTGCCTATCTGAAGAAACGCTCCGATGCCCCATCGCAAGGAATCGGGTTATTCGGAATCAGCAAAGGCGGTAGCACCGGATTAGCACTCGCAGCAGAAGATCCCTGGATCCGCTGCGTCGTTACCGACGGCGCTTTCGCGGCCTACACCACGATGGTCCCGTACATGCGGCGATGGGTGCAAATCTACAGCCCGTATAAGACCTTGCAGAATATGCTACCCGGTTTTTTCTATGGCTCGATCGGCGTGGTGGCGATCGCTCGTTCCGCCCAACGGCGGGGCGTACGGTACATCCACATCGAACGACACCTCCGGCAATTGCGGCAACCCTTGTTGATGATCCACGGTGGGGCCGATGCCTATATCAAACCGGAAATGGCCGAGACGCTGTTCCGCAAGGCACGCTCGCGGGTCAAAGACTTGTGGATTGTACCGAAAGCAAAGCACAACCACGCGTTACATGTAGCCGGTGAAGAATATATCCGGCGACTCATTGGGTTCTTTGACTCACATTTGGCACCGGCAACGGCTTTGTCGGCCACGGCGGGGGAAGCGGATTCCGGGGGGATTCTGGCCCCGGTCGCGCCTGCGGCCGGGGCCGCGGGGAAACTAGCCGCCATCACGAGTATGGGGTAAGCCCTTGCGACCACCGACCATGACACGCCATGCCCGCAAGGCTGCACGGCGCAAACGTCTCTATGCACTGATCCTGCTGGCCGTCGGCGGTTTCTTGCTGTGGTTGACGGTATTTGACACTTATCTCCGCCCATTGGCGCGTTTGGTGGCACCGTTTGGCATTCTGTACGGCCTGCTCGGGTTGCTGTGGCCCCGCGCGATGGTCGGCCCGATTACCGAACCCCATGTGCCCGGCCAAGAACGGCGAGTCATCCCATCCGATGCGGATCGTCAAGCCACCGTCTTCGGTTGTGGAGTCGGTGTGTTGGCCATGTTGATCGGTATCACTTGGCTGACGGTGGGTATTGTTCAATGGGTGACACGCGGGGGATGATCCACAAACTCGACCCCCACCCCAGCATGAGCTATCCGCGATCCTGATTTTTCGGGCACTGATGCCCCTTTACACCGATAGTCTTTCACCATCAGAGCCTATGCTATGTCTCTCTCTCGTGATCTTTACCGTTTTGCTTTGCGGCGAGTCGGGCGATTAGTCGCATTGCCCATCCGCTATAAAACCGATTGTTTTCTGCAGGATTGCCTCCAACCGGAGCGTGTGCAAACCGAATTACTCTTCAACATCCTGCGACGGCAAGCCCCCACGGCATTCGGGCGGGACCACCATTTCGCAGCGGCACGGACGATTGCCGATTATCGGCGCTCGGTTCCCGTGGCTCCGTATGAATATGTGGCCCCGTATGTGGAGCGGGTGCAGAAGGGGGAAACCGATGCCCTCATCGCCAATGATCGGGTGCTGCTGTTTGCGTTGACCAGTGGCACCACGGCTGCGCGAAAACT
Source organism: Bacteroidales bacterium (assembly GCA_026931725.1). GTDB lineage: Bacteria > Planctomycetota > Planctomycetia > Gemmatales > Gemmataceae > JAIXLE01. The sequence goes on along the minus strand of JAIXLE010000284.1, from coordinate 22,240 downwards.
CATCCCGATTACCACCCGCTATTTGGCAGACTACAAACGCGGTTGGAACTTTTGGGGCGTGAAAGCCTACCGCGATCACCGTGGCCGCCGCTTGGCATTCCGACCGATTCTGCAAATGGTGGGTGACCCCGAAGAGTACCGCACGCCTGCGGGCATCCCTTGTGGAAATCTCTCCGGGTATACGGCACTCGTGCAGAAAAAGATCATTCGATGGCTCTACACTGTACCGCCGACCATTGGCAAAATCAAGGATTCGACCGCTCGGTATTATCTGGCACTGCGTTGCAGCATGGGACGCCCCGCCTCCATGTTGCTAGCCGCGAATCCGTCCACGTTGTTGATGATGGCTCGGATGATGGATCAGCACAAGGATTCTTTGTTGCGGGACATCCACGATGGCACGCTCCGTAGTGACCTGGATATTCCCCAGGAAATCCAGCTCGCCGCGGCCCGCAAACTCCGCGCGAAACCAGAGCGGGCACGCGAGTTAGCCGCGATTGCGGAGAAGTTGGGACGCTTGTATCCCAAGGATGTCTGGCCCGATACTGGCACGCTCATCGGCACCTGGACGGGCGGCAGCATGGGGCCATACCTTCGGCAACTCCCGCAGTTTTTTGGGAATCCCCCGATCCGGGATCTGGGTTTGCTCGCCAGCGAAGGCCGCATGACCATTCCGTTTGAAAATGACACCCCCACGGGTGTCCTCGACATCTGGAGCCATTATTTCGAGTTCATTCCTGAACGGGAAGCGCATTCCGAAAACCCCGTGGTCCTGGGTGTCCATGAGATCCAAGAAGGGGAGACATACTATATCGTCCCCACCACCCAATCGGGATTGTATCGCTATCAGATTTCGGACTTGATCCGGGTCAATGGTTTCCTCGGGAATACGCCCGTGGTTGAGTTCCTCGGCAAGGGTAGTCGTTTCTCGAACATGACGGGAGAGAAACTTTCCGAGCATCAGGTGACGCAGGCAATGATTGCCGCGATGCAGCAATCCGGTTTCGGTATCGGCACCTACAGTGTCGCGCCGGTGTGGGATGATGCCCAACCATATTATGGATTGTTCATCGAAGATTCGGACGCACGCGATCGCGATGGGCTTGCACGATTCTTGCCAGCATTTGATCGTCTGCTGGGTGAATTGAACATCGAATATGCCGCCAAGCGGGATGGTCAGCGTCTCGGCCCCGTGAAGGCGGAGATTTTACCCAGTGGAGCCTGGTCGGAATGGGATCACGCGCGGTTGTCGAAAACGGGTGGCTCTCCTGAGCAGTACAAACATCCTTGCCTGATTGGAGATTTGGCTTTCGCTTCCAGTATGACCAATCGCCGAGAAGTGGCATAAGGTCGCCGCGGTTCGTATAGGGGCGATACAGGGAAAGACGAGCATGACAGCGTATCGATCCGATAGCCGGGCGAAGACTATCGGATCGAACGCCCTCGCCTGTTGAACACATCCGCGATCTGGGACCAGCCTTTACCTTCTATCTGTAACCGTTTCGCAACTGCCGAACACGAGGCGTGAGGGTCCATCATCGGCGTGGCCAAACTGTCGAACATCATTACAGTTACAGAAATACTCACTGCATTTTATCGGTCACATTGGGGTCGCCCATCGGCACCAGGATGGGAAACGAATGTGATTGGAGCGTGCCATGCCCAAAGCCGCGTCCCTAGAGTCTCCCCCCCAGGCGCAGATCAATGCACTGCGATCTCTCCTGCAGGATCGCTACTCCCGTACCGCCATCTTGAAGGAATGGCTGCAAAATGCCGACGATGCTGGGGCAACCGCCGTCTTGGTGGCCACGGTCCAAACGCCACCGGGTTGCCAGCACGAGTTGTTGAAACCGGGTTCCCCCGCCATCGTGGTACTGAATGATGGCAAATTCGATGCGGGCGATTCTCAGGCCATTCGTCAGTTCGGGTTGAACAACAAATCCGGTGATGGGGCTGCCATCGGCAAATTTGGATTGGGCCTGAAAAGCGTGTTCCATCTGTGCGAGGCGTTCTTCTTCCTCTCGCCGACACCGACGACCAACGATGCGGATGGAGAGTTCAGCAACTTGGTCAATCCCTGGTCTGGCACCAAATGCCATCCGAGTTGGAATGATGTGGAGTCGGCCGATTTAGATCGGTTGAAAAAGCACTTGGAACCCGCGTGCCGCCGACTGGGGGAGAGATGGTTCGCACTCTGGCTGCCCCTCCGTAGATCGGACTATCTTGACAGTGGACGCATCCAAAATGAACCATACGACCGCCCGCCAGAGAATCTACTGAACCCGCCAGATATCGTTCATTTCGGCCCCGCCGCGGCTTTACTCAAGCAACTGAACCGCGTGGAACTGTGGGATCACATGCCCGCGACGGGAGAGGCACCGTCCCATCATTGGGAATTGCGCACCCCCGAGCGAGGATCAGGCCGTTCTCACTACCCCATCTGGGTAGAAGCCGATCCTCCGCCGGCATCCACACAGTCAACGATGACTGGACAGTGCGATGTCGCAGGCCAAATCGCAGATTATGCGCTAGCGGAAACCTGGTGGAACGCAGAATGGGCCAGGGCCGCACGCACGCAGCCAGAATGGCCGAATCAGTACGATTTGCAAGGGATCGAACAGCCCGACAAGGCCCGGCCTCATGCCGCGATCATCCTGACACGCTGGCATGGGCGTGAGGGAGGCCAATTCCACGACACCCAGGCCGTGTTCTTGCCACTCTCCGCAGGGGCATCCCATCCACCACCGCAAGAGGTGGAATTTTTGCTTTTGTATCATGGTTGCTTCTTCGTCGATTCTGGTCGCGGGAAGGCGTACACAGGCGATGGGGTTCGGGGAGAATGGAACAGGAACCTGATGCAGGATGGCGTGCTTCCCCTGGTGGTACCAGCGGTGCGGCAACTCGCCCGGACCTGCGATCCGGCCGCCATTCGCCGATTGACCAACGCTGTGCAAAGATGGATGGAGAAGAACGGGCACGACCGCAGGGCCATTTGTCGTGATGGTGGTTGGGCGTATCGCTGGCGGCCTCGGGGCTTTTGCTGGGAAGTGATTCAGACGAACGTGCAGATATTGGAAATCCCCAGCACTTCTGAAAGCGGTGCCCCAAAACATGTGCTACCGGCTCTGGCTGATCTGGCCAGGGACGACAGTTACGCCCTGATCCCGGCAGATGCACCGCGGTTGCTCGCCCAGGAGCCGAAACCGTGGCCGGACGAGTTACTGGCCCGCGTCCTGGATGTCCACGATGTGAAACCGCTACTCGAAGGGGGTTTTGCGTACTTCACGCAGTTCGTGCGTCAGCAAACATTGGGGTGCCAAGCGCAAAATGCTCTCACGAAAACGATCCGACGTATTTTCAGCGTGGCCGGCAAGAAAGAATTCGCACAAATCAGCGATGGACTGAATCGACTGATCGCGATGATCCCGGCTTCCACGCGACGATCCATCAAGCTCGGGGGCAATTGGCCCGATGAGACACGACAAAAAGTGTGTGGAGCCACCAAAACGGTCTTGATTGTGCCGGACGAATTTAACCTCGATACAACAGGAACCGGCACCATTCCTACCAATGACGCCATCTCCATTTTGCGATTATTGCGGGAGAAGATGACACCCGGTCGGAATACCAACCCGGCCATTGAGGTCATTGCCGCAGCCCAGGAACCCGCTGCTGTGTGCGATGCCACTGCGGATCTGAAGTTGTGGAAAGGACAATGGGCCAACGCGGATAAAAAATCCGGGGAGTATGAACTCTGGTCGTTGTCCGGTTTGCGAAACCATCCCGGCTTGTTTTGTGGCCCGCTGAACGATGACCTGCGTGACTTGGCGGCAGCCGTCCAACCGCCGATCGCGGTCTTGGATAGCGACACCGCCAAAATTCTCTTCTCACAAAAGCCACTTCGATGTGGTGACAGCGCGGGAATCCTCGATTACCTCACCACCGTATTCCCCGACCTCCAGAAACCGGCGGCTGCCCGCTTGCCGCTCCTCCAACGGTTGATGGCCGTGACCGAGGATGAGTCCACCCTCACTCGCCGACGGCGGGCCGTTCGCTACTTGCTCCACGGCAACCGTAATTTACCTGCGGGGAATCACCTCTATCTGCTGACCGATGGGGAGGCCGTATGGGAACGCTTGGCACGGTTCGGGTTGACCGAACGGCGCGAAGCCGACCATCTGCTACCGGAAAACGATCTGATTCGCCATCTCAACCCGTCACAGCGGGAGGAATTGGGACTGCTGCCGCTCAACCCAGACGGTGTCGCCAGCATTTTGGGCGGTGTCTCAGATTCATCGCTGGCCAGCCTGAACTTCTCGAACGACGAAGAACGCGATCGCGTGTTGAAAGCATTGGGAAACCATCAGGAGCTCATTCGGGAGCTCATTCGCCGTTTGCCGTTGCACGACCGCGAAGGAGGCGGGCGAGACTGTCTGACGGACACTTGTTACTGGCGTGATCGAGACAATGTCGATCTCGGCACCCTCGCGGTTGTGGTGACCATCGTGATTCCCCATACCGATGAGGTATTAGCCGTGATCCAAAAGAAGGCACGGCCTCAGACCCTCAACTATCGCATGGTGGTCAAACTGGCTATTCAGCACGGGCCTGCCCAGCACTGGAAAACTGTGTTAGATGCTCTCAACCCGGCTGGTTTTCTAGATGCAGATTCCAAGAACAAGCTTACCGAGGAGCCGTGGCTTCCCACTCAGAGAGGGAAACCTGTATCACCAAAGCATGTTTTGTATGATGAGAAATTTAACGATGAAATCGAAAAAGCCCTGAAGGGCTGCCAATCCTCGGCCAGCCACTTTATCCCGTTTACGGCTCTCGATACCACCATACAAGAACGCAACGATCTCACGGCCCTGAAGCGACTCTTCCCCGATCGAAAACCGATGCTGTCCCAACTCGGTGGACTGCTCGGACAGAACCCACAATTTCATGTTGGAAAAATCGACGACTGGCCGCGTTGGTGTCAGGTATTTCGCAAAGCTCCTGCCAAAATCATGGCGGCGGCTCCGTTGATCGCCAAGGTCTATGACCACGCACCCGAGGAGTGCCAAAGCCACCTGCTCCCCAACCTCGGCGCACGCCCCGCGGCAGATCGTCTGGTACAAATCCTCGCCTATCTCCGCGAGCAACACCCCCAGTCCGGCGGTCAGGATCGCCAGGATGTCGAACATGTCCACAACTCCTACCTCAAACAGTTCGCAAGCCACCCTGGGGAGGCGTGGGCGAAACTTCCCCAATTACGGTTGTTGAACCAGAACGGTAACTGGGTCGAAGCAACGAAATTGTGCATCGCGGCGGGTATCGACCCGGCAGACACACTCGACCACAGTCAAGCTAAGATTCTCAACGAGATCGCAAAAAAGCAAGAACCCAAGGAATGCCCAACTCACCCGAAGGAATCTTCCACAGTCAAAGATGTGGAAGGTACCATGGCTGATGCGGTTACACGCTCCGCTGCGAAATTGCAGACATACTTTGAACCGTGGCGGACTGCCGATGCGCAACTTGCTCAGTGGGTCGGAGCGTTCGTCGCCCTTTTGGGCAGTGATGATCTCTTCAATGAGTTCGTTTTGAAGTGCCTGGGCGACCAGAAAATCTCTCGGGAGTTCATCCGCTCCCTAGCCGGAATGAGTGTCGGGGCCGCCCGACTCAAACGACAACGATTTCTGGTAGAAGTGACTGAAGTGAAGGAGAATATGCAGATAGTTAGTCTCACCGGCCAAAAGTTTCCGGCTCGAACACAATCTCAATTCAAACATTTATTGTTAGGATATAAGGTCAAATTATTCAGCACTCCGTACGATGGCTTGGATATTCACCACATCCATCTCCGGGTCGTCGATACCCGCCATGCGACGGACTCCGAACGGCTGAAGGAACTTCGGGAACTGCTGGAAGAGACGGCAAAATCTATCCTCTGGGAAGTCTATGGCGATCGGAATGCCTCGCCCGAACCCGTGTTTACGGAATTGGCTCGGGGAAGTTTGGCAGATATCCGCATCGCTCAGGCCGAGATTCTGGAAGCGGCGGGGCACTATCTGCGCACTCTCGGCTCCATCGTTGGGTTGAAAGAGATTCTCCGCCGGTTTCAGGATGCCTCACGACGGCGAGCAGAGGAGAACGAAGAAAATCTCAAGGGGCGAGAACTGCCCGGCGAGTCCGCCGATACGCTCGCCCGTGAGGCCCAACGCGAACTCCGCGAGTTGTTTGAAAAATCGGACCCGATCTGCCACCAAATCCTGGACAATCTGCGGGCGCGACTCCATGAGGCAGGATACCAACCGCGATCCGTTTTGTTTGAACTCTTCCAGAATGCTGACGATGCCTATTCCGAACTCGACGGCGAGGCATCCGCACAATCCGCACCATCCGCGCAATTCGGGGTGCGGTGCGAAGGGGGCACCCTCACGGTTGTTCATTCGGGTCGCCGCATCAACCACACCGTGACCAAAAATCTTGGACAGGACCGCGATCTCAGTAAAATGCTGGCCCTCCACCATTCGGACAAAGGAGGCGAATCGGCCGTCACTGGCCGTTTCGGTCTGGGCTTCAAAAGTGTATTCCTGGTCTGCGATCAACCGCGTGTCGTGAGTGGGTTGCTGGCTTTCACTGTTCACGGCGGCACGTTCCCCGTATCGGTTGAGTCAACGGCTGCTGAACCGATCCGATGTCAGGCCGAACAACTGGGCCAGAACAAAAGTTCCGCAACGGTGTTTGCGTTAGACCTTCTCCCCGAGAAGGAAGAGGAAGTATGCACCCCCTTCCGCAACTTGGCCCACTTGCTGCCGGTGTTTGCCCGACGGATTCGCAATGTCCGTATCAACGCGGTTCGATTCGATTGGAAAGGAGAAACCCAATTCACAGGCCCACCCGGCCAAGTGGTGGAAATCGGCTCATGGGACACCGACACCGGCCCACAGGAAGCGTTGGTCATCCGATGCGGGGAACTGGGCGATGTGCTGTTCGGATGGAACAAGAGTTGTTTCGTGCGGATGCCGGACGATCTGCCGAGCGTATGGGTGACCGCTCCCACAACCGAGGAACACAGGCTCGGATATTTGGTGAATGCCCGTGAACTCCCCATCGACATCGGGCGAAGCCAGGTTGCCTGGAAAAATCCACAGTCGACAGAAGTGCTTCAGAAACTAGCCCAGATGCTGGGAGACACCCTCATCGCCCTGGCCAGCGATGCGAAATGGAATGCAACATGGCCGTCGTTCTGGTCGTCGTTCTGGAATGTCGTGAAGACCAAAGGCGTGCGTGACGAGTTACGGAACGGGCTGATGTGGGGGCCACACGGAGCCGCATGCCGGCTGTTCACCGAGAAAAAAGCGCTCCCGACCGGGTTGGATGTGCCAAGTTACAGCCACCCGACCAAGCTGTCCGATGTCCGTGGGGTCGTGACAGGCATCATGGCTCAGCAGACGGACGTGTTCCGCATGGTGGCCGGGTGGGAGTCCTTTCAGAATGACTTTCCGCAGGGAACGCTCGTTGCCAAAGCAGTCGGCGACTTGCTCCCCGAACGGGACTGGTTACAGATCAACTGGGTTACGGCCGTGCAGAAGGAGATGCGCGAGCCGTTCGTTGGCCCCAAGCGTGCGGAGAGATTGGGTCATGTCCTTTCCCCAAGCCGACTGAACCACCTGTTCGACCGTGATGGGGAGATTGCAAAAGTCCAGAAAGAGTTGAAGACCGCCCAGTTCCGCAATGCTGCTGGTGAATGGAAGTCTCCGAGCCAACTCGTCGTCGCCGGGGGATCCGATCAGGTAGCGGATGAAGAACGACTGCAAGCCGGATTCGCCCCGTGTGGTTGCCTTCTCGCCGAGGACTACACGGAGACAGCCATAGCGTTCTTCCAGGCGTGTCGGGGTGAGATACGGACCAGCGTGGAGACGCTGCAAGGGTGGATCTCCGCCGTGGACACGGGCGATAAGAATCGAAAAGAGGCCGTCCTCATCTACCTCAACCGCGGAAACAGCGGCCAACGGATTCGAGCCATGTGGTCGGAAAATCCCGATTCGCGGCCGAGTTGGATCAATGAATCCGATATCCGCACATTATCGCAAGATGCCGGATTGACTTCATTTGAACAGAGTCAACTGTGGACCGTGTTTACACCAACGAACCCGTGGTTGCCGCAACCGTCGCATCACTGCGTTTCACAATCCCGTGTCGGTGGGATCTTGGATCGAATCGCCGAGTGGTGGGAGCAGAATCAGAATGGGCAATTGAATGCTTATTACGACAGTATTTACCCCAATAAGGAACTCCCCGCCATCTCTGCCGATGGATCGCTGGATGATCCCGATGTTCGTAAGGCGTGGCTCAAGTTACTCATTACCGGATCGCTCCAAACACTCGGCCGCGTGAAACCCCAGCAAAATCGTCGATTCATCGGGATCTGCGAGCAACGCCGCTGGTTCGAGATGCTCGCCGACCCGGAAACGGGATCGGGGCGCTGGCTAGCGGATGTGCAGCGTTATGTGGACGATCCCAGAAACCACGCCAATATCCAATATTTCCACTGGCTGCGGCACTTCATCAGCATCGAAACCTTGGCTCGGCACTTGGACAATTATGTCAATGCTTTTCTGGATATTAACCAGTTTTCGGGGCAATTTACGTCCTCAGATCTGTTCACCATTCGGACCAGTCGGCAATTTCAGGGGACCGGACTTGACGCACCGCCGATGCTGCCGTTCCTCGGCATCGGTGCCTGTTTCGTTCTCCGAGAACTCGTGATCTCGGGCATCGTGGAGCGAGCCGATGTTCACCCCTACTGTTACGCTCCCGTGAAACGGCTCCGCGATCGGCTTGCGCGACTGGGTTGGCAGGACCACCCCGCAGACGACCCGCAGACGCGATCACGCTCCATCTACGAGTTCCTCGCAGAGCATCATTCGGTGGACCCGACTTTCGGCGGTGACTACGACATCCCATTGCTGATGTACCCCGCATGGGATTCCATTGGATAAATTAACGGTTGAAGAAACAGATTTTCTCATTATTTTTGGAATGAACCCGTGAGCGTTCCCTTGAATCGTGGCGATCGTGTCAAACACGACAAATTCGGTATCGGCGAGGTGCGATACAACGACCACGAAACGGTTGGCGTTCGGTTTGAACACGGAGTGGAAGAGTGCCTCGCAAAAGACTTGAAGCCACTCACTTCGTTCACCACCACCCTGTCCTACCCGGACCTTGACCCCCCCGCGGAAGTGATTGCCCGTGCGTTGGGCGATGCGATACGCTCGGTCAACGATGCCTGGGGGGTGTTCTCCCGCTCACGAATCGCTCTGCTGCCGCACCAACTGTGGGTCTGCCGTCAAGTGAACCGCGATCGCCCGGCTCGCTGGCTGGTGGCCGACGATGTCGGTCTGGGGAAGACCATTGAAGCCGGCTTGATCCTGATGCCGCTGATCTCTTCTGGCGAAGTCCGACGATTGCTCGTACTCTGCCCAGCGAGTCTCGTGGAGCAGTGGCAGTTCCGCTTGCGAACCATGTTCGACATTCGGCTCACGGCCTACTTACCCGAAGCGGACACGCCCCGAGCCGATTTCTGGAACACGCAGAATCAAGTCGTGGCATCGGTGCAGACTCTCCGGGCCGACAATCGCGGACGACACCAGCGACTGGAAGAAGCCGACCCCTGGGATATGGTCATCGTGGATGAGGCCCACCATTTGAATGTGGACGAACAAGCCGGGCCAACCTTGGGGTACACTCTGGTCGATAAGTTGTCCAAGGCCGAACGCATCCGGTCGATGGTGTTCTTCTCCGGCACCCCGCATCGCGGCAAGGATCATGGCTTCCTCGCCCTGTTGAAGTTGCTCCGCCCCGACCTGTTCGATACCCGCCGCTCGCTGCGAGAACAGCTCGAAAACCTGCCGCAGGTCATGATCCGCAACAACAAGCAGCAAGTCACAGACCTAGCGGGCAACCGCCTCTTCCACGAACCGTTGGTCCATTCCGAAACCTACGCCTATTCTCCCGCCGAATCGGCTTTCTATCGCATGTTGAGCGAGTTCATCCTCACGGGGAAGACCTATGCCAATTCACTGGGTCAGAAACAAGGCCGAGCCGTGATGCTCGTACTCATCGCGATGCAGAAGCTGGCTTCCAGTTCGGTAGCTGCTATCCGGCGAGCGATACTTGGACGGTTAGGACGAACGATCGTCGGACGTGATGAACTCCAGAAGATTCATGAACAATTAGATAAATACCGCAAAGAAGCCGACGGAAATGATGACGAAATCAACACTCTGGAGGAGCGTGAGGTGGCCATCTCCCATCAGCTGAAGCTGATGGATGATGAGCTGCCACGCCTGAAGGAATTACTTGCGGCAGCGGATGCCGTCACCGAGGAAACCAAAATCCACAAGATTCTCGAACTGGTCGATGGCCCATTCGCAGGGCGATCGGTGCTGTTCTTTACCGAGTACAAAGCGACACAATCGCTCCTACTATCCCGGCTGTTGCAGCAATTCGGCCCCGATTCCGCCACCTTCATCAACGGTGACGAACGGGCGGAGGAGGTGGACGATGGAACTGGCCCGCGGACTTGGCCGGAGTCCCGCGAACGAGCCGCCGAACGGTTTACTACGGGAGAGGTACGGTTCCTTGTCTCCACCGAGGCCGGGGGTGAGGGGATCGACCTTCAAGCCAACTGCTTCAGCCTCATTCACGTCGATTTACCGTGGAACCCGATGCGGCTCCATCAGCGGGTGGGGCGTTTGAACCGCTACGGACAGACACGCCGAGTTGAGGTATTCACGGTGCGGAACCCGGACACAGTCGAGGCCCGTATCTGGAATCATCTGAACACCAAAATCGAACGGATCACCACCGCTTTGCAACAAGTGATGGCCGACCCGGAGGATGTCCTGCAACTGGTCCTCGGCATGGCTTCTCCGAGTCTGTTCCGCGAACTCTTCGCCACAGCCAATGAAGTGAAGCCAGAAGCATTCGACCAATGGTTCGATAGTCGCACAGCAACACTCGGCGGTCAGGATGCCCTCACGGCCGCCCGCAGCTTGGGGATGCACGTCACGCGATTTGACTTCCAGCGTGCCTCGCAACTCGTACCCCGCATCGACTTGCCCGAACTGGAGCCGTTCTTCCGTCTCATGTTGCAAATCAACAAAAGAAAGATAACAGATTTCAATGGATTGGGATTTCTCACCCCGGAAGAATGGTCCAAGCAGCCGGGTATTCTGAAAAAATATGAACAGATGGTGTTCGATCGAACCGCGAAAAATGGAGACAAGGTACTCGGTGCGGGGCACAAATTGGTCGATCAAGCCATCGCACAAGCCCGCGGGCAAACAGCGAGCGTCGGAGCGATACCCGCCGAATGGCTCCCGCACCCGCTGGCGGTGTTTCGCATCACCGACCGGGTCACGAGCGGAGGCGGCGTGGTACGGGCGGTGACGGCGGCCGTGGACATCCAGGCTACGGAATTTGTTCTCGTCCGCGATTGGGAATTGGTGGTCCGCTTGAACACGATCATCAGCGGCCGCGATCCGCGACGTTTTGGCGGACGGGCACTGACAGACCCGGCGGAAGCCGCCACGAAAACCGAAGACGCACGCGGTTGGCTCACCACACGTCTAGCGGATCTGGACCTGCCATTCCAGGTGCCAGAAGTGACGCTGGCGTGCCTCCTCCTCCCCGGCACCCGTTCCCTTTCCGATACGCTCACCGCCGAGGAATAACCCCTACCGATCGTGGCCGTGCGGGCTACCGCTTCCGTCGTCGCTTGGGGTGGGATTTCCTCGTTCCCACATGCGATCACGGATGTGTTCCACTGTTGTAGGCTTGACGCACGGCCTGTTTCCGCCCAGGGTAACACCTGGGCTTTTTGCGTGGCTTCACTGAGTAGGAGTTCCAGGATGTCTCAGCGTGTGGCTCTGGTGACGGGTTCGGCTACGGGTGTCGGTCGGGCCTGCGCGGTGCGCTTCGCCAAACTCGGATATGCCGTGACCGTGAATTACTCAAAATCCCGAGAAGAAGCGGAAAAGACCGTGCAACTCGTGGAGGCAGAAGGAGCCCCCGCACTATTGCTCCGCGCCAACATCGGCGATGATGCCCAGGTACGGGACATGGTCGCCCGCACGGTGGAGACATTCGGCGGACTCGATGTCCTCGTGAACAACGCCGCCACCACACACTTCGTCAACCATACCGACCTCGATGCCCTCACGGATGCCGTTTGGGACGATATTCTGAATGTCAACCTCAAAGGGACATTCTACTGCTGTCGAGCCGCGATGCCCCACCTGCAAGCCCGACGTGGAAATATCGTGAGCGTCTCCAGCGTGGCCGGGTTGACCGGGTCCGGGAGTTCGATCCCGTATTGCGCCAGCAAAGGAGCGTTGAACACCCTGACACAGAGCCTCGCCCGCGCATTCGGCCCCGAGGTGCGGGTGAACGCCGTGGCCCCTGGGCCGATCCTGACCCGGTGGCTAGCCGGGCGAGAAGCCCAAATCGAAAAATATCTGGAACTCGCCCCCCTAAAGCGTGCCGCCGACCCGGATGATGTCGCGGATGTCGTCCTATTCCTCGCCACCGGAACCACTTTGACCACGGGTCAGGTTGTCGTCGTGGATGGTGGACGAACCATGTGACGATGAGAACCGATCCATGTAAACTCACTCTACGGTGAATTGAGCCGCATATTATTGAGAGTTTTCCCATGCCGCATCATGCCCACGCTGTCGAGTACTTGAAGGGCTTACAAGATCGCCTCTGTGCCGGACTCGCGGCGGTTGATGGCGGTGGCGCGTTTCACGAGGATACCTGGGAACGGCCCGGCGGTGGCGGTGGTCGTTCCCGCGTGATTCAAGATGCCACCGTGTTCGAGAAAGGCGGAGTCAATTTCTCCGAGGTTCACGGAGAGTTTTCGCTGGAATTCTCCAAACAGATTCCCGGTGATGGCTTGCATTTCACCGCGACGGGGGTCAGTTGGGTGATCCACCCCCGTAGCCCGTTCGTGCCCACGGTTCACGGCAACTTCCGCTTCCTGACACACGGTTCCAAAGCCTGGTTCGGCGGCGGCGCGGACCTCACGCCGTACTACCCGTTCCGCGAAGATGTCATTCACTTCCATCAAACCTGGAAACGGGTTTGTGATGCCCATGCGCCGATGGTGCATTATCCGACCATGAAGAAGGATTGCGACGAATACTTTTTCCTGCCCCATCGGAACGAGGCCCGCGGTGTGGGAGGGATCTTCTTCGATTACTTCGATGGCAATGGGGATTCGGAAGCCGCTTTCGCGTTCGTGCAAGCGGCCGCGGATTCGTTCCTCGAAGCGTACATCCCCATTGTCGAACGCCGGAAGAATCTCACCTGGACACCAGAACAGCGGGCATTTCAGGAATATCGCCGCGGTCGTTACGTCGAATTCAATCTCATTTACGACCGTGGTACGATCTTTGGCCTGAAAACCAGCGGCCGCACGGAAAGCATCCTGATGAGCCTGCCCCCCGTGGTGCAGTACCGCTACGATTGGCACCCCACCCCCGGTACACCGGAAGCCGCACTCACGGAATACTGGCTGCAACCGCGCGACTGGGCCTCGGAAACGGTCTGATTCCGTTCCCCAGCGGAACCGAGGGCGACGCGGAGGGGAGATTATCGCTGTTTGAACAATAATTGTCTCGACAACATCCGCCTCGTCATGATAGGGTACTGAAGATGCCGCCGGCCCGCCGTGTCCCCCAGAGACGGTTCGACTCTCTCCAACAAGAGGCGTACCTTGCCCTCTGGCGGACGTTCGATCGTCTGCGGGCGATCGAAGAGGAACTGTTCGGCCAGTGGGATGTGACCGCCCAGCAGTACAACTTGCTGCGGTTGTTACGGGCCGAACACCCGGAATCGGTTGCGGCTTCCGGCTTGGCGGAGCGGTTAGTATCGCGGGCTCCCGATGTGACGCGGATGCTCGACAAACTCGAATCGTGTGGGTTCGTGCGGCGGGTGCGATCGGATACCGACCGCCGAGCCGTGCTTGTGAGCATCACCGAGGCCGGGTGTGCCTTGCTGAACGCGATTGCCGAACCGTTGCGGCAGTGCCACGATCGTCAGCTGGGGCATGTGTCCCCGGCTGATCTCCAAGCCTTGATTGCTCTGCTACAAACGGTGCGTTCTCCGCACGAACCGACCGATAGCCCGTGGAAATAACTCCTCTGGAGAATCCTGATGACGACGGCTTATCCTTCTGAAACTGATGTGATCGTCATTGGCGGCGGCCCCGGTGGCACGACCACGGCCGCGATGCTGGCCCAACAGGGAATCCGCGTACATCTGTTCGAGCGGGAGAAATTCCCCCGATTCCACATCGGCGAATCCATGATCCCGCAAAGCTACTGGCTGTTCGAGAAACTGGGCATGTTGCCGAAGATGGTGAATAGCCACTTCGTGAAGAAATACTCAGTTCAGTTCATCAACCCCCAAGGCAAACTCAGCGAACCGTTCTACTTCATCGACCACAAGCCCCATGCCTCCTCGCAAACCTGGCAGGTCCGCCGTAGCGAACTCGACCAGATGCTGCTCGACAATGCCCGTGAGAAGGGAGCCAACATCCACGAACAGACGCGGGTGCTGGAAGTGATCTTCGAGGGGAAACGGGCCGTCGGCGTGCGGATTCAGGGGCCGGATGGGAAACAACAGGAAGTCCGTGCCAAAGTCGTCGTTGATGCCAGCGGTCAGAGTGCCGTTCTTCAAGATCGCCTGAATCTGCGGGAATGGGATCCTGAACTGAAGAAAGCCGCGCTCTGGACCTATTGGAAGGGCGCTCAACGCGACACGGGCCGTGATGAAGGCACCACACTTGTCATCCAAACCGAGGGGAAGCGCGCCTGGTTTTGGTACATCCCCTTGCACGATGACATCGTCTCCATCGGGGTTGTCGGCGGGTTCGATTATCTCTTCCAGAACCGGGCCAGCAAGGACTTGGAAACGATTTACTTTGAAGAAGTCGCCAAATCGCCGGGGTTGCAACCGCGTATCGCCAACGCGACCCGCTGCGACATCTTCCGGGCTCAGAAAGAGTATTCGTACAAAGCGCGACAAGTTGCGGGTGAGGGGTGGGTACTCGTCGGCGATGCCTTCGGCTTCCTGGACCCGCTGTACTCATCGGGCGTGCTACTGGCTCTGAAATCCGGGATCCTGGCCTCGGAATCCATCGCGGAAGCCTTGGCGGCCAACGATCCATCCGAGGCCCGGTTGCGATCGTGGGAACCGATGTTCCTCAAGGGGATGGAACGGATCCGCCGACTCGTCATGGAATTTTACCACGGTTTCAGTTTCGGTCGTTTCGTGCGTCGGCACCCGGATATGAAGGGACTCGTAACGGATGTCCTCATCGGGGATGTGTTCAAAGATGAAGTGGATGTCCTCTGGCCGCTCATGGATGCGATGCGAGCCGAGATGCAAGCGAACACGGCTGGAGCAACAGCCCAGTAAACCCGGTGTTGGTGAGTGAAGCCATACTCAACCGTGAACCTGCGTTCCCCCGAGTGGGGCGTGGGTTCCTTTTCATTCTGGCGATCTCATGCATCTGGGAATTGCTCCGGTCGCACGCCAGCCGCGATAATGGCACACCCCGTGACAACGGGCAAACCGAGTTGCTCCGCACGGGCGACGACATCCGGCGTATCGGCACCGGGGTTGAGAATCAGCAATCCCATCGGTTTTTTCGTGAAGGTATCGAGAGCCGATAGGCCCACACTGGGCGGCAGGTAAACGGCAACGCGGTCCAAACGCTCGGCGGGGATGTCGGCGAGAGAGCGATAGACGGGCAAATCTTCGATGACTGTTTCACGGGGGTGGACGGGATAAACGGTGTAACCCGCCTGCTTGTAGGCGCGAACCGCTTTATTACCGAACTTCCGGCGATCCGAACTGGCTCCAACAATGGCAACAGTTGGCATATGTCCCATCGGGGCAAGAAGGATAACGGCGATGGGTCGGACTCAGACTCCTTAGTCTGGGAGCGCCGTCGCGTTGGTGGCCGGGGCCACGGTTTGCGGTTTGCTTCCGTGGATGGCTTCGTACACCTCTTCCCGGTGAACGGAGACATCTTTGGGAGCCACAATGCCGAGTCGAACCTTGTCGCCGCGAATTTCGACAATCGTGATGACGACATCATTGTTTATGACGATCGACTCGTTTTTTTTTCTGGACAAGACGAGCATGGGTGCCTATCTTTCGTATCACAGGTGGTGGGCTCAAGGTGGAATCATTCCCATCCAGCGCGGCCACGGCTTTTGTCTGTTGCAGCATTGTCTATTGTTGACGCAGGACACACGGGCATTATTTTCGGTTCGTTCGGATTCTCGGAATCTTGCAGAGATTATCACCGTGCGAGGTTGTTCCCGCGCGGGAACGATTTCTGCAATCGCCCGACTCATTATTTTACTCTAGACCCGCACAAAGCGCACCGTCAAGCGTTTTTCTCAGATTGAGCATGAGATTTTTCAGAATTGAGAGATGCGATCATCTTGTGACCACACGAGATGAGTCGATGGCTTGAATTTTCATTTCTCGACGTAACCAGCTGGTTGCACCATCACACAGCGTTTGCGATACCAGGCGGCCAAGCGGCGGACGGTGGCATCCGGGTCCGATTCCGCGAGCCGATCCAGCCAAGCGGTATAGCTGAGTTGCCGTTCCAGGGCCACTCGTGCGGTTGCGGCGCGGACGGCGGGTTCGGGGTCACGGCTGAGGCGTTCGAGCCACGGTCCCGGATCGGGGATGGCCTGAGTTTCCAACGCCAGATCGAGCAGCAGTTGCAGGCGGTCCCGTGTCTCGGGCGAACAGAGCTTGCGGGCCAATTCGATCTGCATGGCATCTAACCCGCGGGATTTCAAGGCGGAGGTGGCCAACTCCCGGACTTCGGCATCGTCATCGTGCAGGCAGGGAAACAGGGCTTCTGGGGCAACGGCGTGGGTCGGGTCTGGCGCGGGGCCAGCCACCAGCACAGCGGCTCGCCGCACTTCCACGGTGGCATCCGTCAACAGCGGCAGCACTTCTTCCACCAATTGTGCTTGCGGATGCAGGGCGAACCGTAAGCCGGTCAGTTTGTCTTCTGTCGAGCGGGAATGCAGTGCCAACCGAATCGCGTCCCGTGCCCGCGTCACGTCTTCGGGGTGGTTTGAACCCAGCGCTTCCAAGACCTGATCCAACGGCAGCGGAGCCGAAACCGGAGTCGTCACCTGCGTGGCTTCGGTCGGCGTGGTGGCAGGGGGCGTGGCATCCGAACAGCCCACGGTCAACGCACCACATCCGAGAAACAGAGCCGGAAGCATGCGGAAGGGGTGACTCATACCAAAATCCTGCCACGAATCGTTGACGTTCAGGTGGCGGGGAGAATACTAACTGCAGACACGTTTCCGCAAGGCCAACCCGAGAGCGGCATTCTCAACCGAACCCAGAATGCCCACCAGAGTGCCGCGCAGGAGGCAATTGTGACCTCGGCTGACCGCGATGCCCTGTTTGCCGCGATTCTGGCCGCGCCGGATGATGACCTGCCGCGTTTGGTATTCGCGGATTATCTCGAAGAACAGGGGCACCCGGCCTTGGCTGCCCGCGCCGCGTTCATTCGCCTGCAAATCGCTGCCGACAAACTGCCCCCCGATTCCGCACGTCGACTGGAATGGAGCCGACAAATCGGCGAACTCCGCCCGTTGTTCCGCGATGAGTGGGCGGAAGCGTTCGCACCCGGCGAACTGAGTGGCTGCGTGGTGAACTATCATCGCGGGTTCGCCGATGAGATTCAGATTCCTGTCGAGAAACTGATCCTATTTCATGAAAGAATATTTGCCGCTGCACCCGTGTGTGTGTTGCGTCTGATTGATGATCTTCCCACAACGACCTGGGATTGCGTTTCCGAAGCCCAGACTCTCCGCCGACTCCGCACGCTGCAACTGGGGCCGCATTCCGGTTTACACTTGGGTTCGACCTGTGCCACGCTGTTACGAGAGGCACCTTTAACGAACCTGTTGCGGCTCGAACTGTCTGGCAATTCCCTGGATGATCGCTGGGCGATTCGGTTTGCTCGTGAGTATGCGACCTACCCGCTGGCGGGTTCGGTGGTGGAACTCGACCTGGCCCGGAATGACCTGACCGACGCGGCGGCCAGTACCTTGGCGGCGGCTTCGTGGCCGGTGCCGCTCCACTGCTTACGGCTCACCGGCAATCGCCTCACCCCGGAAGGCGTGTCCCGGTTACAGGACCGCTTCGGCGCGGCGGTGCAGGTATAAATTCCTCAATGATTGCCCGTCTACGAAACTCTCGATACCTTCAAGAGAATCGTCACATTGTGTCTCACCCGGAGCCGTCATGTTCCGTTGGCTACCGATTGCTTCTCTGTTGGTGCTGGTTACGGCTGTGCTGGCTGTTCCGCCTACGGACCCTACCGCGAAACCGCAACCGAACCCCGATGCCGAACAGGCACTTGCCAAGGTGAAGGTCGATCCCGGCCTAAAAGTCTCCTTGTGGGCGACGGAACCGCTGTTCGCCAACCCGGTTGCGTTTGCCTTCGATGAGAAGGGGCAAGTCTTTGTTTCGGAAACGACCCGCATTCATAAAGGTGTCCCGGATACTCGCGGGCACATGTACTGGCTGGATGAAGACCTCGCCTGCCGTACCGTAGAGGATCGGTTGGCCATGTACAAAAAGCACAAGTTCCAAGGATACGAAAAGTATCACGATCAGGTCCGCAAAGTCTGGGATTCCAACGGGGATGGTGTCGCCGATCAGAGTGCGGTTTTTTCGACCGGGTACAACCAACCGGCTGATGGTGTCGCCTCTGGGGTGCTGGCTCGCAAGGGTGATGTGTACTTCACGAACATTCCCGGACTGTATCGCCTGCGGGACGCGGACGGCGACCACAAAGCCGAGAGCAAAACCACCCTTTCCACGGGGTACGGCGTGCGCTTTATCGGGCACGATCTGCACGGTTTGCGGATGGGGCCGGATGGCAAGCTCTACTTCAGCATTGGCGACCGTGGCCTACACGTCGTGACGCAGGAAGGCCACACGTTGGCGAACCCGGATAGCGGGTGCGTTCTGCGGTGCCATCCCGATGGTTCGGCCCTGGAAATTGTTCACATCGGTTTGCGGAACCCGCAGGAACTGGCTTTCGACAATTTTGGCAACCTCTTCACCTACGACAACAACTGCGACAGCGGCGACCGGGCACGCTGGGTGCAGATCGTCGAAGGGGGCGATAGCGGCTGGCGGGCGGGCTACCAGTACGGCACGTTCGTGCATCACGACAAGGTGCCTCAAGGGAACCGTGGCCCGTGGAATACTGAAACCATCTGGCACGTTCCGCATGATGATGTGCGACCGCCGGCGTATGTGGTGCCGCCTTTGGCGCACTTCGGCAACGGCCCATCGGGGATCACGCACTATCCCGGCATCGGTCTGCATGATCGTTATCGAGATCATTTCTTTGCGTGTGACTTCACCGGCGGTTCGGGTGGCAGCGTCATCTGGAGCCTGGGCCTGAAACCCAAGGGGGCGAGCTTCGAGGTGGTCGATTTGCACCCGTTCGTCCGTCAAATGTTGCCGACGGACTGCGAGTTTGGCCCGGATGGTGCGTTTTACTGGAGCGATTGGACAAGCGGCTGGGATCCCAATGACAAAGGCCGCATTTTCCGGCTGACCGACCCGGAAGCCATGAAGAACCCCGCCGTTGCGGAAGCCCAAACGATCCTGGCCGTGGGGTTCGAGAAGCGCGGCATCCCCGAACTGGCCAAACTGCTCGGTCATCCCCATCAGCTTGTACGGCAGGAAGCCCAGTACGAACTGGCCGGGCGGAACAAACAAGATGCCATTCCGGCTCTGTGTCAGGTGGCGCAAGACTCCCAGAACACCCTGGCTCGGCTCCACGCGATCTGGGGACTCGGGATGATCGACAGCATTCGAGGAACCCTCGGCAGTCAGACTATTGCCAAGCTCGTGCGGGACTCCGAGCCATCTGTACGAGCGGCCGCGGTGCAGGTCATGGGGCAACGAGCTTTTGATGGCAACCTGCAAGACCCTCTTCATGCCTCCACGGCCATCAAGACTGTGGCAACGGTTTTGAAAGATGATAATGCCCATGTGCGGGCTGCCGCGGCACGGGCCTATGGTCGCATCGGGCAGCAATTCTCCGCCTTTTCCTCACACACGCCGCGTGATCTTAGTCTTTCTCTCGCGGTCCCGTTGTGGGAATTGCTCCAAGCGAACGCCGATCACGATGTCTATATCCGACAAGCGGCGGTCCACGGTTTGTGCCAGTATCATTCCCGGTCGGCGGATCTGTTCGCGTCCTGGGAGCGTGCGCGTGACCAGTACAACACCCCGGCTGTTCGTCTCGGTGTCGTCCTGGCGCTCCGCCGACGGGCTGGGCCAGAACTCGCCCATTTCCTGAACGATGAAAATGCGCAGGTGGTCGCGGAAGCCGCCCGAGCGATCTATGCGGAGAACGTCACCGCGGCGCTCCCGCAGTTGGCGGAACTCGCGGCCAAACCGGGGCTGGCCGATCCGGTGGCCTATCGGGCTTTGGCTGCCAATTATCGGCTCGGAACGCCCACTCATGCGGCACGGGTAGCCGCGTTCGCGGCCCGCACCACGGAAGCGGACCATCTGCGAATCTGTGCGTTGAAACTGCTGGCGAACTGGGCCAAGCCCCCACGGCGTGACCCGATTCATGGTCTGGTGCATGACCTGCCGCCGCGGGATGCCGCCGCGATCGCCCAAGCCATCGAACCGATGCTCTCCGGCTTGTTCGCGGGTTCAGACGCGGTGCGATCCGAAGCCGTCAAGATGGTCCAAGCTCTGAACGTCATGGGAGTCACACCGCTGATGATGGGGTTGGTGCAAGACAAAGCCCGACCCGCGAACATGCGGGCAGAAGCGCTGTTCGCGCTCAGTGCGTTGAAAGCCAAGGAACTTTCCACGGCTATTGCATTCGCACTGAAAACAGATGCCCCCAAGCTGCGAGCCGCTGCCCGCGTAATTCAGGCACAATCGGATGTGAAGGCAGCTCGGAAAACCGTGCCAGCCCAGCTCGACGATCCGAAACTGAGCGTGATCGAAAAGCAGATGCTGTTTGCGGTACTCGGGACATTGCCAGAATCGGAAAACGTCGATCAATCGCTAGCCCGGTGGCTGGATCGTCTGCAAATCGGTCAGGTTCCCCCGGAATTGCAGCTCGACATACTCGAAGCCGCACAAAAACGCATCCAGACACCGAAGTTGAAATTGCATACGGACCTGAAAGCCAAACTCAACGTCATCGAAAAAGCCGCACGGCAGGCCGAAGCCCAAGACCCGCTCGCTCGCAGCCGAGACACGCTTTACGGCGGCGACGCGGAACGGGGCCGGTCGATCTTCCTGAACAACTCCGCTGTCTACTGCCAGCGCTGCCATAAACTCGATGGCCAAGGCGGGGAAGTGGGGCCGCCACTCAACGGCATTGCCAAGGACAAGAACCGCGAATATCTGCTCACGGCGATTCTCAAGCCGAACGCGGCCATTGCCAAAGGCTATGAAAGCGTGTTACTGAACACCATCGACGGGAAGGTGATTACGGGTGTGCTGCGGGCGAAAACCGCAGAATCATACACGGTCATCACGGGGGAAGGCAAAACGATCGTCGTCCCCACGGATGATGTGGACAGCGTTCGACCAGACAAGTCCGCGATGCCGGACGATCTGGCGAAGAAACTCAGCCCGCGAGAACTCCGCGATCTGGTCGAGTTCCTATCCGCGTTGAAGCAACCGCTTCCCCGATGACCGGCACCCGATATTTCGGGGTCTGCGGGTCAGAAGGATCGCACCTTCCGACCCGCTCGCGGCGTGGAAAGATGCGAGCGATTTTGCTCACTATTTGCCGAGCAATCCTTCGGTGTACTCGCTTGTGTACACGAACTTGGTCCCGGCTCCCTGGTAGTTCGGGACTTCTCGCCGCGTTTTCAACTGGGCACCCGCATATCGGCCCGTTTCGGGCTGAAAGAAGGCCTGGCCTTCCCAGAGCAACGGAGCCAACGCGGGCCATTCGGCTGGGTCCGTTGGAGGCGATTTCAGGGCCGTGGCGATGTCGATAACCACGAAACCCTGGTTCAGGCTTTTGTAGGTGAAAGTCTGCGTGGCTTCGTACTTTTCTCCGGTGCCCAGTGGCGGATCCAGCGTGATCGTGAAGGGGCGGTCCCAGGTCTGTTGAGCGTGTGGC
>JAIXLE010000270.1 GCA_026931725.1 Bacteroidales bacterium | reverse complement strand
TTCCGGGGCCGTTCTCTTCTGGGGGCGCGGCAGCGATTGGGGAGACGGAATCAAAACTCTGTTCTTCTTCGGCTGGTGGTTCGGTTGCCCAGGTA
The DNA here is from genome assembly GCA_026931725.1 of Bacteroidales bacterium. Lineage (GTDB taxonomy): Bacteria > Planctomycetota > Planctomycetia > Gemmatales > Gemmataceae > JAIXLE01. Next base: position 5,522 of record JAIXLE010000270.1, on the reverse strand, counting down.
TTCGCCGTCTCGTACAAACCCGAACCCGATGAAGTCGGTGGGGAATAGGTCGCTGGCGGTGAAACATACACGGGTGGTGCAGACACCGGAGGTGGCGGAGGGAGCGGACCCGATGGACTCGACGGCGGCGACTCACTCCGCGATTCGCTCGGTGGTCGAACGGTGATGCCGGACGCATCCATACGCACTTCGATGCGATCGGAGACAACGGCGGGATCAGCCAGATTACCGGAACGGGGAACTGGGTCAGCAATCGCGGACGGCGGCGCGGGCGGCAATCCGACTCGCAGAGTGGCTTCGGTGCCTTCCCGCAGCGCGGCCACCAGAGCCGCACAACTGGGAAAGCGGTCTTCGGGCTTCTTCGCCAGGGCTCGCGCCAGGGCGGGGCGATCCGAAGCCGGGCTGGGGCTGAGGTTGGGCGGCATTTGCAGATGCTGCATGAGCAACTGCTGCATGGTCGCCCCTTCAAACGGTCTTTGTCCGGTGAGGAGTTCTTGATAGACGCAGGCAAGGCTGTATTGGTCGCAGAAACGCGAGATAATCCCGTCAAAAGTCTCGGGAGCCGCGTACACTGGGGTGATGCCTCCCGTGACCTGGGCGGCCATACCTTCGAGGTCTTTTACTTGCCCAAAATCGGCCACCTTGACGTGGTTGTAGAGCAGAAACAGGTTTTGCGGTTTGATGTCCAGGTGTTGCAATTGGAAGCGATCGTTCATCAAGTCCAGCACTTCGGCGGATTCGGCCATGTATTGCAACAATTCGGGCCGGGGGATGCCAGGCTGCCCCCGCTTGCGGTACTCACGGAAGCGATCCCAGAGGTTACAATCCGCCAGTTCCATCGTGATGAGGAGTCGGCCTTCGACAATGTCGTACCGATCCAGTGCCAGCAAGTACGGATGACGGACTTGCTTGACCCGTTTGAGCGCCTTGAGTTCCTGCTCGGCGAAACGAACGATGTCACGATCTTCGGAGTTGATGTCGCCGAAGACAATTTTGATGGCTTTGAAGATGCCGCCGGGGGCTTCTGCCTTCCAGACTTCGCCGAAACCACCACTGCCGAGACGTTCCAGGAGCCGGTAGCCCGGTATTGGCTCTGCTTGGCTCTCGAAACGAACGGTCATGGCAAGGTCCACAAGAAGACAAGGCATTCCGCCGGAAAATCATCTCACGATGTCCAGTTGACATCGACACGAGAATGCAGGGGACGATCCGAATAAGCCTGATAGGCTTCCCGGCCCACGGGGCCACAAGGCGGCAAATCCGCGCGGGCGATATTCCCATAGGTTCGCACGATCGCAATGTTATCGGGCGACTGCACGGTGAGGAACGCGGTATCCGCACAGGTCGTGGTCAGGGCGTAGATGATGCGCTCTCCATCTGGCCCAGCGGGAACTGCCAGTAAAATCGTGCCCAAGGCTCCTGGTGGTGGAAGCGGGGTCGGCAACGCCTGTGTGAGCGACTGGGTGAGTGTTGCCTCAACTTGCTCATCATGGGTGCGGAACTGCCAGAAAGCCGCGGCCGAGTCCAGGTGTTCGAGCCAGGAATCGAGAAAGGCATGCGCTTCCGCTGAGACGAGCGCCAAAAACTCGCTGGATCGCTCGGGTTTCATACAGACATTGACCATGCCGCGAAACTGTTTTCGGATCAGTTTTTGCAGATGTTGGTCAAACGATAAAATTTCTTCCGGGGCGAGCCGACTCAGGAAGACATCGGCGGCTTCATCCAGCGTGGCGCACCCTGTGGGCAGTAGCACTTCACCCGGCCCGCAAAGCACCTGCGTATCATCGGATGCGGTCAATCCCGCGTGCAGATCCTCGAATCGCTTGCGGCAAAAGCTCACTTCCTGGCGATATTCGGGAATATTGGCGAGCAGCGTGCGGTAAAAGCCGAGTCCGGCCTCGCACAGATCGTAATCGAGTTTCTTGATCGGGAAGACACGGAGAAGTTCGGGGAGTTCCGCTACAGCTGCTGCCTTGGAACCGGGGCCATATTCTCCGATGATTTGGAGCAATTGGGTATAACGATCCGCGACTTCCCGCTGGAGGGTTTGCAGGGTCGCTTCTAACGAATCAATCGTTCGACGCAGTCGGGATGCGAGTTGCGTGAGTGCTTCTTCCGCACCAGCAAGGCGATATTGGGGTTGTTCCAGGAAAGAAACCGCAATGGTGGCCAGGGTGGTGTCGGCCTCCGCGGCGAGTTCCTTGCGTTTGCTGGCCAGGATCGGAGCCAGTGTACCGGGAATGTCAGGCTCCAGAACCGGCTTGCCGACCAGTTTCAACAAATCTTCCAGAACATGACAAGCCACATCCAGATCGACACGGCTGCGGGTCGGTGTATTGGTGCGTAGCACATCAACGATGCTGTCAAATACCGCAGCGGGTGCTTCCTGGAGTGTCACCTGAAATGCATCATGCAAACGGGCTTGTACACTCTCCCAGTCGAATTGGCGCTTGGTCCATTGTTCGGCGAGCCATTGCGAAATCGGAGCTCGCAAATGGGTTGTATCTTTGGAGGCCCACCGTTGGAGCAACCGTTGTGCGAAACGGCGCGTGGCGCTGGTGAGCATGTGTGGTCGGGGCCAACAAAGTTGGAAGTTTCCCGTCAGTTCCACACGTCCGCTCGGCGCGGCACATGCTGTGCGGGTCGCATCCAGAACCGGCCCAGCGGGGGTCAGGAGTTCGAGAAAAAGATTCTGGGCAATGCTCCCTTGGGTTCGGATCAGTTCTCGCTCTTTACTGGAACGCGGCAAAGAATGAACGAGCGTTCGTGTGAATGGTCCATCCGGGTCGGAAATCGGCGGTTCTTTGGTGTCAAATCGGGTGATGTATCGGTTCCCTTCCCCGAAGTAGGCGAGTTCCGTGAAGGCGGCGAATGTATTGGCGACCGCCAGCGTGCGGGCCGTGTCCGCCTCAACATGCGGTGCGAGTAATACGCCGATCGTATCCGGTTTGCGATAGCCCACCGCACGGAGTTCATGCTTGACGAGATAGGCCAGATCCACGAGCATCCCGCTCCCAGTGCCTCCCGCCAAGTTGGCGATCAGGTACGCCCGTGGGCGATTGGAACGTAGGCCGAGCCCGGTTTGTGCAGCGGTTTTATCCAGCAGTTCATCCACGAGGAAGGGTTCGATTTCTTGGCGAATCCGCTGGGCGATTTGCCGGTAATGATCGCAGAGCGCCAGACGGCCAAATGGGCGAACGCCCGCGGCCGGTCCCGCATTTTTGGGCAGTTGGTACAGCAACCCTGGCGGAAGCCAGCTTTCGACTGCTGGGAGTCGATCCTGTTGCAAATAGTGGGCTGGGCGATTCAACCGGGCCAGGATGACTTCTTGATGATTCAGGGCATCCGGTCCTTGTAACGCGGATGCAGTCGCTTGGGGGTCCGTATCGATGTACAGGAATCGGATATTTGGAACCGTCGCCGCGGATTCCCAGCGTTCGCGGATCAATCGCCGGAGTGACTGTAAAACACCAAGACCCGATTGACCGATTCCAATCACCAACGCGGGAAACAGAACCCCTTCACCTGTCTTCTCTGGTGGCGCGATGCCCAGAGAGTTCATGCGGGCCGTCTGAAAGACTTGGGGCCGCTGCACGGTCAGGTGCCCCGGATGGCCCCCCACGGTTTGTGGCGTGACGAGTCGAGGGGTGACCAGACTCGGCAACGGAGTCGGGCGGGGTGACTCACCCACGGGCAGAACGGGGGATTGGGATGGGGTTTGGGTCGGGGGGCCATCGAGCCAATTTACCCCAGCAGGCGACATCCGTGTCGGGGTGGTATCCCGTGGCAGAAACGGGCTACTCATCGGCGGTGCGATGGGGGCCGGTGTCGTGGGTGGTGACGCGGGCGGCGGGAGCAGGGATGGCACGGGCACGCCAGGGGGAGCGACCATCGGGGTCGAACTCCCGCTAGCACGGAGATTCCGCATCAACTCGGTGCAACTCGGCCAGCGGTCGCTTGGCGATTTGGCGAGTGCGCGGGCCAGGATGGGTCGATCCGATTCCGAAACCGAGCGGAGGTCCGGCGGGCTGTTCAGGTGCTGGAGGAGCAGTTGTTTCGTGTTCGCTCCCACGAATGGCCGCACGCCGGTGAGCAACTCCTGAAAGACGATCGCCAGGCTGTACTGGTCCGTGAATCGGCTCAAATAACCTTCAAAGGTTTCGGGGGCTGCATAAACTGGGGTGACACCGCCAGTCATGGTGCCGCGGGCACCCTCAAAGTCTTTCGCCAACCCGAAGTCGGCGACCTTGACGTGGTTGTAGAGCAGGAACAGGTTTTGCGGTTTGATGTCCAGATGTTGAATCTGGTACTGATTATTCATCAAATCGAGGGCTTCGGCTGCTTCTTCCAAGTAGCGGAGCAACTCTTCACGCGGGATACCCGGCATTCCCTGCGCCCGGCATTCGCGGAAACGGTCCCACAGGTTGCGGTCAGCCAATTCCATCACGATGATGAGTTGACCATCAATGATGTCGTAGCGTTCCAGGGAGAGAATGTAGGGATGTCGTATCGACTTGATGCGATTGAGGGCTTTGAGTTCCTGTTCAGCCGGTTTTCCATCATCGTCCGCGGAATCGAGATCGCCGAAGACGAATTTCATCGCCTTGTGGAGTCCGCCCGGCGCTTCCACTTTCCAGACTTCCCCAAAGCCACCACGCCCAAGGCGTTCCAGGAGTTTATACCCGGGGAGTGGTTCTTCCTGGCTCGTCAACCGAACCGGCATGGAGTGTTTTCCAGAATAGCGTTCACATTGGCGGCGTGAACTAGGGAATCAGCACGATGCAATAGCTTCACTTTAGTTCATTTCCGACAATTGGCAAAATCGGGTCGTATCTCCACCCGGAAACTCCTCGGCACGATGGCGATTCACGAGGACGATTCCTGATACACGAACCCGATTTGGGTATCTCAAGAGCTACGATTGTCGGACAACCGGGGACTGTCGTCCCCGGTTCAGTAGCACACACCGAACCGGGGACGACAGTCCCCGGTTGTGTTCCTCTCCCCATTTCCCAATCCGACCGTCCTACTGGGTTTGTGTATGAGAGAAATTCATCAATGGGCATGGCCAGACTTGACCGAATTCTCTCTTGACAGGAATCTCCTCATTCGGCATAGCCCGTGTCTCGCCGTGGGGGGAATCTCGGCGTGGGGGATATTGCCATGCGATGTTTGCTAACCCTGGCCTTGGCCAGCGGGGCTTTAGGCTGCGCCGCGGAGCGTGCTCAGCGCACCGATGGGCCGCCGAGCCAAGTTCAGCCCAGTACCAAAGTCCAACCACTCATGGGTGGTGTGATCCCCCGTGGCCCAGCCACTCAGGGATCGGTTGCGACCACCTCGACTCCGGCCGAGATGCCGATGAATTACCCTTCCTATGCCACACAGGGGAAATTCCGCTGAGGGAGCAACTGCCATTAACCACCCGGTCGGGTGGTCAATCGTGGGGTCGGGTCGGTGCTGTCGGAAGGGGGTGCGGTTGCAATAACCGGCTGTGCCGGAGCCCCAGGCGATGGAGCCAATAC
>JAIXLE010000104.1 GCA_026931725.1 Bacteroidales bacterium | reverse complement strand
CCGTGACACCGTCGAACATCCATGCGACAATCTACAAAATCCTGGGTATTGATCCCCTCATGCAACTGATCGACCCCACGGGTCGACCCACGAATGTTCTGGATGATCCCGAACCGATTTCGGAACTTCTGTAATCATCGGACTGAAAGAACGCACCCACACAGACAATCCCCCTGTGTGGGTGTTTTGGCATCAGCTAGGGAAATGCATTCCGACGATATGCATCAATTGTTAGGTCCGAGGATCTCGGCCACGGCAATTGTCAGATCATCTGTCAATGGAGACGTTCCTGAGAATGTGCGTTGCCGTTCCAGGATATGCGCCAGTAATTCCGATGCCGATGCGGCACCATGTTCACGCAGGCAATCCGTCAAGCGGGCAAGCCCGAACAACTCTCCAATCTCATTTCTCGCTTCAATCAACCCATCGGTGTAGAAGCAGATTCGATCGCCAACCCCCAATGTTACCTGGATTTCTGCATACACTTCTTCGGGAACGACACCCAGTAAAAAGCCTGCCCCGGCTAGGGAAGACACCGTCTGGGTGGCCGCCTCATACCGCAACGGCGGCGGGTGTCCGGCACTGGCGTACCGCAGGGCACGGCTTCCACGATCAAAAACGGCATAGACAGCTGTGACAAATCGATCTTCTGATAACATGCTCAGGCGGCGGTTCATGATCCCAAGTACCTCGCCCGGCCAGGGGAGGATTTGCGAGGCTTCCGAGAAGGCGAATCGCGCCATGATCGCCACCATTGCGGCCGGAAGACTGTGCCCACTAGCATCCGCAATTAAAAAGCCGATCTGCTCGGGGTCCGGGACTGCGAAATCGTAATAATCCCCACCCAAATGAGCGAGCGGGGTAAAATGGATCGCCCAACGGACTTCCGGCCAATCTGGCGGCGATTGGGGTAGCAGCAATCGCGTTTGCAACTGCCCGGCTGCCCGCAGGTTATGGAGCGATTCCGCGTCCTTGGCCATTAACTGTTCGTTTGCGTGTCGCAGTTCCGCTGTGCGCTCTTCGATTTGCCGATTGAGATATTCCGTCCGACGGCCCATGAGTAACCGCGGCGAAACGACCCCGATGAGTTGGCCGTTCTCCACTACAGGCAAATGGCGTACGCGCAAATGCTGCATCAAGCCCGCGGCCTCATCCCACCCCGCGTCTGGGTGAATGGTGAATGGATTGGCGGCCATCCAAGCCGAAACCGGAGTTTCTCGCCAATGTGGAGAGGCCGAGGCAATTTGTCGTAAGAGATCACGTTCGGTAAAGATACCCAACAACTGAGATGAACCCCGCGCCACGAGCACAGAGCTAATGCGGCGTTCGATCATGATGTTTAATGCTTCGATGACTCGGCATTCTGGCGGCACCACCACGGGGGATGCTTCCATGACGGCTCGAACGGTCAAAGTGGTATGTGCGGGCATTCCTGTTCCGCGGTGAGACTGAAGCGGGCCAGTTCTTATCATACCTGCCGTAATCCGACAAGCGAGGAGAACACATGTGTTGATCCGATGAAGAACAACTCCAGATACTTGACCTTCACGCCCGATCAACGATCATGGACAAAGTTCAGTAATACTCCGAGGCACGGACCATGCCCACTGTACTTCGTCAGTCGGCGGCAATTCCCGTGAGAGATGGTCTCCTGTGCATGGTGACCTCCAAGAACCGTCGGCGTTGGGTATTCCCGAAAGGGGGGATTGACCCTGGTCACACGGCGGCGGAATCCGCTCTGATTGAGGCCTGGGAAGAAGCAGGATTGGTGGGCGTGCTGCACGGCGAACCGCTCGGCAGCTATCATTACAATAAAATGGGTAGGATCCGGCATGTGACCGTATTTCTGATGCGAGTGACGGAGCTACAACCCACCTGGCCGGAACAGTCGTACCGCGATCGAGTGTGGATCACCCGTGCCGAGGCCTTGTCTCGGATTGCAGAACCTGGATTGCGTACCCTGGTCCGCGAAACAATACGGTATCCCCTCATGGAACGGCCTGAACGGGACGGGGATTTTTACGATCAGGCGGCTGGGTTTGGTGTCTCCGGCAACTTCCACTGAATCGGCGGCAACCCGCGTGCTTCCAACGCCGCGTTCGTGCGGGAAAAGGGGCGACTCCCAAAAAATCCTTTGCTGGCTGATAGCGGGGAAGGGTGTGCGGATAATAAGACAACATGCCGGGATTCATCAATGAGGGGTTGCTTCTTCGCGGCGAATCCGCCCCAGAGCAAAAAAACGATAGGTTGATGGGATTGATTCAATATCTGCAAACAGGCATCGGTAAATGTCTCCCAACCTCGCCGCGCGTGTGACCCGGCCTCGCCACTGCGGACGGTCAAAACGCTGTTGAGCAGCAATACGCCTTGTTCGGCCCAGGATCGCAACATGCCATGTTTCACGGGGGGAATTCCCAGATCAGATTGTAATTCCTTGTACATATTGCGGAGTGAGGCGGGCGGAGCCACTCCAGGCCGCACGGAAAAGGCCAACCCGTGTGCGTGGCCAGGCGTGGGGTACGGGTCTTGCCCGAACAGCACGACCCGCACACGCTCGGGCGGGGTCAGGTGAAAAGCCGTGAAAACGTGATTCGGCTCTGGGAAGATACTGTGTGCTTCCCGTTCTTGTGCCACAAACGTCTGGAGTGCCTGGAAATACGGTTTTGCAAGTTCCTCGGCCAGCCGATCACGCCAGACGATAGGGAGTTGGTGCGCCAATTCATTTGCGGTATCTGGCCCTTGGCGGGTTTCTGATGGAGTCGTCATAATGCACCTGCGTTTTGCGGGGATGACTGTACGATACCGAGTCATGCGGGAAAGATCACGCAATGTTGTTGGTAACCCGTCTTGTCAAATCCGTGGCAGGGATTATTGTAATAGAACACAAGTTGCGTCTCCGTAGCTCAACTGGATAGAGCGTCGGCCTCCGGAGCCGAAGGTTAGAGGTTCGAATCCTCTCGGGGATACGTTTTCATTTCCCCATCGCGGGGTTTTACCCATTTTTGTTGCGAATAGACCTGGGCTGAGGAAACCGCCCCGGTGAACGCACTCTTCTTCGCAAATCTGCACAATCAGAATCGCAATCGCGCGTTCAGAATCTTACCGTTTGGGCGTGACTCGGATCGAAGCCGTATTTTCACTCGTTATCAACATCCGCAAAATCCCAGCACTTGATTCAGCACGGTCCCAGAAATCATGGGCCAATCGCTGGTCTCACGGCACTGGAGATGACGGTTTTCCAACAGTCACAGGGCTGGGGCACTTTCAACAAATTCCTGTAACAGAAAGCATCACCAAGGTGGAACAGATCGCCCGCCGACGGCTCGGATGGATTTCTCAGGGTCGGCTCATCCCGACGAAACTACCGTCGTTCTCACGGGTGAGCGCCCAGAGAAACGCGCCGACATCGGGGCTTTCGTAAAAGAAGCCGATCGAATTGATTTTCACGCGCACGGGCATGGTCGGTCGATTCCACACGGTATTGAGCGTCTGACGAATGTGACGAGCCAGTTGATTCGATTTCTCGGGGTTGCTCAGCGTGGTCATTTGCGTTTGCGTCAGACCGGGGCCGCTGGTAGGCAGGCCATCGGAGAACAGGTAAACCGTATCGAGGCCATCGCCGCGGAATCGAAAGGCGAGATCGAGCGCATCGTACAAGTTGGTATCGTTTTCCGGCACGATTGCCGTGAGGGCATCGGATACCCGCTTCACCGATTCCGCGCCCTGATACTCCTGCCAACCACCGGGGAACAGATAACGGGCCGCGTGCGAGAAGATCACGACCTGATACCGTTCCAAGTCGGGCAAACTCCGCATGACCTTGCCGACAGTTTCGATCACGGTCGCCCACTTTGTCGGGGCCGGGGTTTTGTCATCGATGAGTCGCATACTGCCGGAGATGTCGACGACAAAGACAACTCGCTTGCCGGTGAGAACGATCCCCGCAAACTTGTTTTCCGTATCCGCGCGGAGTTTGTCGAATTTGTCGGCGAGTTTGGCTTTGTCGCCTTGCAGGTCAATAATGTTGGCGTTGGCCGCGTCCAACTGGGTTTGCATGTTCTTGATCGCGGTTTTCGCGGCGGCAAGTTCGTCACCGGATTTCTGCATCGCGGCCAGGTTCGTTTTGGCATCCGTGGCTTGTTTGGTCATGGCGCGGAGTTTGGCATCGACATCGTTGAGTTGATCTTCGGCCTTTTGGGCCTTCATCGCTAAATCGGCCCGATCCTGCTCTTTTTGACGCAGTAGCTTTTGCAGTTCTTCGGCCGATGTCGTGGAGGCGAGCAGTTTGACAGAAAGATCTTTCATATCTTTCTGTTTCCGCATCAGCAGATCATCGAGTTCCTGGAGGCGGGTGGTCGAATCGGCCAGTTTTTGAGTCAGTCCCTCGGATTCCGAGCGGGCCACGGCGAGTTTTTTCGCGGTGTCGTCTCGGTTGGTGGTCATGGCGACGAGTTGACCGCGGAGGTCGGTGATTTCAGCGTTGAGGGTGAGGCGAGCCTGTTCCAGGTCGGTTTGCGTGGCGAGTAACAGCGTGCGGGTGGATTGAAGTTCTTGTTCCGTGGTGGTTAATCGTTCGAGTGCGGAACCGGCTCGCTGCGCTTGCACCCCCGCTTCCCGCGTATTCAGCAACCAGAGCAGTGTCACGCACCCCAAGGCGCAGCAAAAGACATCCAGCATCCACATGCTGACGAGCGATGGCAATTTGGGTCGGGGTTTCATGGTTAGGCTTGCCTCAACAATGCTCTCAGCTCCCGGCTCGCATGTGCGGGGAGTGGGTGGGAGATGCGGGTGGGGCTTCTCGTCCGGGAACGCGGGTGAGCGGGATCGTTGTATCCAGATGCGATTTCGGCAATGCCCCCGAGGTCCACAACGGCACCAAAGCGGCAACCGCTTCCGCGACCGCGTTCGAGGAAAGGACCGCCAGTTGCGTCAGCTCGGAAGAGGCTTTGTAAATCCCGTCTACCAGACCGGGGAGTCGACCAGCTGCAGGGGTGAGCCAGACGGCCCGCGGCGGAACCGGGAGGCTCGCGGATAGGATCAATTCGCGCAAGGAGTCCGTGGCCAAAGTTGTGAGTGCCGTACAATACCCATCAAAATCCTCGGCTCGCTGGGGCACATCCTGATACCAGTGCGCGGATCGCACCGCAAGTGACACCGGCTGACCATGTCGGGTGCGTTCCAAAGCATCGTCGAGCTGTTCAAACAGGGATTGCTCGGCTTCGGCGGAATCGCGGGGGTCACGCCGACAGAGTCGCACGCAGCGATCCGCGAGCGCATCCAGCACCCGTTCCTTCCAGAGTCGCGCGGAAAGCCGGGGCCAGACCGCAGAGGCCAGCAGTTTGACTTCCTGCGTTTCCACGCCTATGACCGCGCCCGAGAGGGCGAATTCATCCGCGTCCAATACCACCACGGTTCCGGGGCCGGTGTCCTGCGGACGCAAGGGAACGACCCATTCCGGGCGTGAACCGTTCTCGTCAACCTCTTCTTCCTGATCCGCGGCTTTGGTAATACCCAATACCATGTCGGCCCGGCTGGCTACGATGGCTAACGGCATCGACACGGTGCCCCGTAGCGGAAGTTTGGCTGTTCCCGCGATTTCCACGACTTTCTTCACCTGGGCCGCCGACAGGTAGCCTGGTAATGCCAACCCGGTTGCATCGGAATCATGGGTGAGCGGTGCGTGTACACGATCAAAAGCGAGTTGGAGGGCCGATTCTGCCGTCAGGCTGTTGCGACCCGTCGACCAAGTCCGATGGGCACCGAGCAAGGGGAGGAATCCCGAACAGATCGCGTGCGGGACCAACCGTGTGATGCCATACCCGGTACGGCCAATGTCCGGTGTCCGTTGGTCGAGTCGGGCGAACAGCAGCAGGCTTTCGTTCGGGCCATCCAGGTACAGTGTCCGGGGCCGCCCCGTGCCGACTGACACCGCCCGAGCGCGTGTGGCGGTCAAATCGACACCCACCACACGAGAACGATCATGGACAATCGGAGTTTGTTTCCGCGACCAGAACATCCGCTACTCCCGGAAAGTCATCGTGGGCGGTGTCCCGCAGGCTTGCCCTCGCTCACATGCTCCACACCACACGGCACACAAGATTCCACAACAGAAGACCGTCACCGGCCACCGTCTACTTTTGCAATCGCGCGCCCGAACCGATGCGGGCCGTGACCTCAATCTCAATCCGCATACGCGGGTCCGACAACCCCGCCGCGATCATCATCACTGCCGGGCGCACCTCACCGAAGTAGCGTTGTAGCACCGGCCAGCATTCGGGGAACTCATCCGCCTTCGGCAAAACGTAGACCGCTCGGACCACATCCGCCAAAGTGGCTCCCGCCTGGGCCAATGCCGCCTGGATGTTCCGCAAACACTGATCCGTCTGCTCGGCCAACCCATCCGCGATCGTCATGCTGGTGTAGTCGAATCCGGTGGTCCCGGAAACGAACACCCAGTCTCCATCGACGACCGCGCGGGAGTAGCCGATTTCTTTCTCAAATTTTGAACCCGAACTGATGAGGCGACGCTCCACAAGATTCTCCATCTACAAAAGCGAACGAGACATTCACCACAGAACGCACGGTGGACCCTGGTTGTTCAAGGAGCATCGGTCCCCAACGGGGTGGGTTTCGGATCGTATAAACGGAGCAATAAATGTTCCTGACAGTATTCCTGGCTGTCGATCAGGAGTGTTTCTTCATTCCGTTGGACTGCGTGCAGGAAGTACATCAAGACGAGGCTGAGCGCCAGAGCGATGAAGGTACAATCGAAGGCGATGCCCAGTTGATCGGTTGCCTGCTTGATGAATTTGCCGAGGTCGGCTTCCTGCGTGCCCGCCATGCTCATGCCACCCGCGAGGCCGCGCACGGTGCCGAGGAAGCCAATCGCCGGGATTGCCCAAACGAGGTAGTTGACTGTCCCCATGCTCGCAATGAGCCGGGCTTGTTCGACTTCCGCCTGATTCCGCACGACTTCCGCGACATCGGGGGCCGATTTGCTGATGGCGTACTTTCCGAGTCCGTGTCGAATCATGTTCGCCAGAATGAACGGTCCAAATTGGGCCGTCATTTGATCGACTTTGCGGGCATACGGTCGGGCATCCTCGGGGAGAATCCGGGCTCCTTCCTCGGTCGGCAGCAGTTCCAGGGAAAACGCCCTCCGTTGTCGGCGGACCTCCCGATACCGGCTGAGCAAAATGAGGCCCGCCCAGGCGAAGCACACATAGCACGCGGCCTGTTCCGGGCCGATGAGCAACCGGCCCAGCCGTTCGGGTGTCCATTTCGCCAGCAGGTCCGCACGGGATTCCGCCGTGCCAAATGTCTGCCAGAGTGGCGCGACAATCCCGCCCACGATGACGAGCGCAACAATGAGGAGTACCCATTCGCGGGTCGCTCGGTGGGGTGATGACGCACGCATGCAAAACCCTTCGTCCGGTTCGGGCTCCAGACCGAGGAAATCGGCCATTACATATAGAATACGCACACGGGGTACGCACATTTCATTATCGTCGTTCCATTGTCCCCCTCAGACCCCAGCCGTCAAGCCATACACCGGAACGAGAAGGAATTCTTGTCACATCATCGCGGTCATCGGAGTTGTTCGGATTGGAGAAACCCGCTTTCCGCGTCTTGGACACCACGGCAGCCTCACCTCCATACGCCGTGAAAAAAGTGATGCCAGAAATCAGCGGAAAGTCACCGACCCGTTCCGCTTCCGATAGCCGGGTGGTATCTTCAGGCACACGCACCCGACATCGTACCCCTCACTTGACTTGGGAGATCCCCCGATGACCCCAACCCGCCGTCAGGCTCTCGGAACACTGGGAGTTATGGCTGTACCCGCTTGGCTGCCTGCCGCGGAACCGAAACCGCAACTCCGTTTGTCCACGTTCACTGTGGAAGTCACCCCACCCATCGGGCATCCGTGCATGGGCGGGGGAGTCACGCCCGTGAAGGAAATCCTTGATCCGCTCTACGCGGTCGGCTTCACACTCACGGGCATGGGCAAGCCCATTGTGTCCGTGGCGATGGACTGGTGCGAGATTCGGAACGGCTCTTACGATCTGATCCGCAAGACCATTGCCCAGGCTGTTGCCACTGACCCCGTGCGGGTCATGCTCACGGCTTTACACCAACACGATGCCCCGATTGCAGACAAAGAAGCCCAGCAACTCCTCGAACAGCACGGAGCGAAGGGAGCCATCTGCGATAACGCCTTCGTCGCCGAAACCGCAAAACGTCTGGCTGCCGCAGTGGCGAAGGCTCAGCAACACGCACAACCCGTCACGCACATTGGCACCGGGAAAGGCCGCGTTGAAGGGGTGGCCTCGAATCGGCGGTATCTCGATGAGGCTGGGAAAGTGCATTACAATCGCATGAGTGCTACCCGTGACCCCAAAATCCGGGAAGCCGAAGAAGGTGACATCGACCCGTTCGTACACGCATTGAGCTTCTGGAACGGTGATACCCCCTTGGCCGTCATCAATGCCTATGCGACGCACCCCATGAGCTACTACGGCCGGGGAGGAGTCACGTCGGATTTCGTCGGCTTGGCCCGGAAACGCCGGCAGGTGGATACCCCAGACGTGTTGCAAATGTACGTCTCCGGCTGTTCCGGCAACGTCACCGCGGGGAAATACAACACCGGAGCGACCGAAAACCGCCCGATTCTGGCCGATCGTATCTACAAAGGGATCGTGGCAGCCTGGAACGACACGAAAAAAACGCCCATCACACAAGCCGCGTTCCGTTCGCTCTCTCTGAAACTTCCCGTGCGAACATCAAAAGGGTTCGCACGCGATGAGCTGCTCCATCGCCTGAAGACCGACCCCCGACCGTTCGGTCAATGTTTAGCCGCCTTGGGGTTGAGCTGGCAACAGCGCGTCGCGGCGGGGCAACCCATTGACTTGCCGATTCTCGATTTCGGCTCGGCTGTGCTGTTGATTCTCCCGGCGGAAATTTATGTCGAATTCCAACTGCTCGCTCAGAAACTCCGCCCCGCATCCTTTGTCGTAGTTGCGGGTTACGGTGAATGTGGACCAGGGTATATCCCCATCGAACGGGCCTGGAAAGAGAACGATGGCAACCTCTCGGATTGGTCATGGGTGGACCCCGGTTGTGAAGCGATTGTGACCGATGCCTTGAAGCAAGCGTTAAATCCCTAACCGACACACTGGGCAAATTGCGGCAGGAGAATTGGCAGATAGCCTGGCGAATCCGTGTGGAATACGCAGGCTCTGCCGGTCGTAACGGCCGCCGATGATGGAATCGGTTGTACCGTGGTCAGAAATCCTTGGTTCAGGGTTTCCCCCAACTTAGGCTGAAGTATCGGCACGATCCGACCGCCGGGCATATTCCGCCCGACCGACTGGCGTGACGGATATGAATCCAGGTTCAACCGGAGACGACAGCCATGACTTCCGTAATCCCGCGTCTCGCACCGATCACGGCCCCCGCCATCGCGGCCGTGATCCTGCTGGGCACGGCACGACCCGCGACAGCAGGTTGGGACAACGTGTTCCAGGTCTGCTGCAACGATTGCCGCAAGCCCGCCGTCAGTTACTACGCACCACCAGCCCCCGTGGTCGCCTATGCCCCTCCGGCTCCCGTAGTCGCCTACGCAGCCCCGGCTTGCCCCACGCCGTGCCCCCCGCAACCGAAGGTCGAGTATCAACAGCGTTGCTACTACGAGCCGATCACCGTGATGAAGCCGGAAAAGTACATTGAACAGGTTCCGGTTCAAACCAAAAGTTTTTATTGGGAGCCGGTGACTTCCTATTCCTACAGCAGTTATTATGACCCTTGTTCCAGCACCTGTCAGCAAATCGCCGTACCCCGCACGTCGTATCGGCTGCGGGAACAGTGCAATACCGTCATGCGGTGTGTGGAACGGATTCGGATGGTGGCCGTGCAATCGCAACGCAAAGTGTGCGAAACACAACCCGTTGTGACCTATTATGGCGCACCCACCCGGACCTATTACACACCCGCGCCAGTGGTCCCCATGGCCCCGACCGCACCGCAAGTTCAAGTCCAGCCGGGTAATCCGCCGACCGTGACCCAGGAACCGAGCCAGAACATTGCCCCACCCGTGACACCATTGCCGACAACGCCGGGAACATCGTTGCCGCGTTCGATGCCGCCCGCTCAGAGTATGTTCAACGCACGGACAACATCCCGCACCGCCCAGGCTTCGGTGCGTGGCGAAGTCGTCCAAAGTGACACCGTCACGCCGCGTGCGGGGGCAAAGCTCGTGTTCGTCAACACCCGTGATCTCAAGCAGCGGGAATATGTGACGGCGGATAACTTCGGCAGTTTCGATGTGCAGCTCCCCGCGGGGAACTGGTACATCTACTTGGGTAGCGGCACGGGCCGCGCGGAGTACCACAAACAGATCACCGTGGCCGCCGCCGACACCAAGGATTACACGATCGTCAGCCGTTAAGGAACGCCCGGTATCGGAACTTCCAGAACCCTGGGGCCAGTCCCTGGGGTTTTTCGTTAGAATACCCCGTAAACCGGCATTCTCCGGGGGCGCGGACTATCATGCATCGGGTTGTATTCGTTCAGGGTGGTGGTATCGGGTTCGATCAGGAACAGGCCGTCCGGCAAATACTGGATGCGGCACGGGCACCGATTCAATGGGAAGTCCACCTCGCGGGTCGTGCGGCATTGGATCAAGGGCGGGAATGCCTGCCCGTGGACACTCTGGAAGCCGTCCGCACTGTTGGAGTGGCTCTGAAGACCAAACTCCTATTGCCCACTCCGATTCCTGGCCGCTCTGTCCACGCGGTGGCCAATCCGAACGTGGAATTCCGCCGCCAACTCGGATTATTCGCGTCCGTGCGCCCGGTTCACAATCTCACAGGCTTACCGAGTCGCTTCCAAGGCGTGAATTTCCTGCTGGTCCGGGAAATCACCGAAGACCTTTATGCCACGACCGAACACGAAATCGTACCCGGTGTCGTGCAGAGTTTCAAAATCGTGACGGAAGCCGCTTGTTTACGCTTCTTTCAATTTGCTTTTGAACTTGCACGGTCCCAGAAACGCCAGTCGATTCATTGTATCCATAAGGCGAACATTCTCAAAATGGCCGATGGGCTGTATCTCGATTGTTTCCGCCGCGTGGCGCAATCGTTCCCGGAGATTACCGCCAAGGAAATGATCGTTGACAATGCCTGTATGCAGATGGTCAGCCGACCGCACCAATTCGATGTGGTGGCCTGCGGTAATCTGTATGGCGACTTGCTCAGCGACCTGGGGGCGGGGCTGGTCGGCGGTATCAGTTCCACATCCGCGATCAATCATGGTGTGGGAATCCGCGTGTATGAAGCGGTGTATGGCGCGGGTTATGAATCGGTGCGACCGGGGAAAGCCAATCCGCTGCCGCTGCTGTTGCCCGCGATCGAAATGCTCCGTGGCTTCGGTGAAGCCGAGATTGCCCAACGACTCCTGTCGGCCATCGAGATGGTTTTGCCCCAGGAAGACACACGGCCCATCGACTTGGGTGGCACAGCTGGAACTCAGGAGTTTGCCCAAGCGATTATTCGGGCTTTGGGGAGTTGATCGCGTGGTTTTTCCGGTCGGATGCACGCTGCCGAATTGCGGATGAAGACAAATCCACTCGGAATTCAGCCTCTGTCAGAGCCTGAAACAGCGGTTGAAACTCCATGGGAGCCAGCGTGGCATCCCACACTTGAAAGCTCCCTTCCGGTTCGAGGCGTCCTCCGACGATCGCCCGGCAACCCGCATCCCGAAGCGTGCGTAATGCGGCATCCCGCTGGGTGATGTCATTCCCATAATATCGCGGATCGACTAATCGCCGGGCCGTGTCGTAACCGAGGACGAAGACCGTGTTCGGAAAGAGTTCGGCTTTTGTGCTGAACCGCGCCGCACGAGTCAACCAGACCGGAGCCACGCCGTGAAACTGATGGACACGCCACAAAACGGATTCTAAATCCAAATCGGGTTTGTCGACATTCGTCAGGCTGATTTCAAAATGAACCGGAACCCCCAACCGCTGCTCGACGGCCTGGGCTAACCCCCGATGGCCAGCGTGTAATGGATGAAATGATCCGGGAAAAACCGCGTAAGTGGCGGATACCGTCGTCGTAACGGTTCCATCCGGGAGGCAACACAAAGCGAGGTGTTCACCGTTCAGGCTGGTTCGCAATTGTTCCGGGGTGATGGTCATCGGATCGTATTCGCCTCCAGCAACACACCCCCAGGGCGATACCCAGGCTATCCAAAAGGACATCCGCGACTTTCCCCGTGCGGTTCGGCACAAATCGCTGACCGATTTCGGTTCCCAGGGCGTGTAGCACCAGGAACCCGAGGAGAAACAATCGACCACGGCGTGTGGGAACCGCCCAGCAGCCCACGACCGTTAGTACGGCATATCCCAGAATGTGTGTTGTTTTCGCCAGGAAGAACGGCAACAGCGTGGAAATGGCGTTCAAATCCCGGTGGATCGTCTCCGGTACGGGTTGGGGGTGCAAGAGTTTCCAGGTGAACCCGGCAATCATCACCGCGAAAAGAGCCGCAGCGAACCATCGTCTACGGGGGAACCGATGCTCGGCGGATGTGGTGGTCACAGCGATATTTACCGGGAGTTTGCGTCGAGTTCGCGGAGTTTTGCCCGCAGATACCGTGCCCGTGCCGCGTTGCGTTCTTCTCCATCCAGAACAGTTCCCATCAATTTCTGCAAATGGGCGGATTGCGTTTGAATGAACAGTTGATTGACGAGGTTCGCGGGGATGTTATCGACCAATTGCAAATGGATGCCGAGCCGCACTGCCGAGAGGAGTTCCATTGTCTCTTCTGAGGTAATCATGGTGGCGCTACCCAGTGTGCCCAGAGCGCGAGCAACGCGGTCATGCTCGGCTTGACGGCGTTCACGGATCAGCACTTGCCGGGCGGATCGCTCGTATTGCAGGATCATGGCAATGACTTCCCGAATCTCGGTTAGCACCCGCGATTCACTCTTGCCGAGTGTGACCTGATTCGAGATTTGGTAGAGATCACCGCTCGCTCGGCTGCCTTCGCCGTAAAGCCCCCGCACCACGAGGTTAATCTTCTGGAGCGCGCGGAACACTTTTTCAATCTGTTTCGTGATCCCGAGTGCGGGGAGATGCACCATCACACTGCCCCGCATCCCCGTCCCGACGTTCGTGGGGCAGGCGGTGAGATAGCCGAACTGCTCATGAAACGCGAACCGGAGTCGGGCTTCCAGGGCATCATCGAGCTTGTCGATTTCGGCCCAGGCTTCATCGAGCGCCAACCCGCTGCGCATGACTTGCAACCGGAGATGGTCTTCTTCATTGACCATCACCGAAACGGATTCGCGTTCGTCGAATGCCACGCCGCGTGGCCCTTCGAGGACGTTGGCGAGTTCCCGGCTAATGAGTTGGCGTTCGACGAGGAATTGCCGATCCAGGGTCGGCAACGCGGCCACGGAAACGTAGGGCAACGGCGCGGGCAATTGGGCCTGCGTGAGACATTCGCGGCCCCGCGTTTCGATCTCGGTTTTCTGCGCGAGGTTCGCCCGCCCCGCGAAAGGATAATGGGCCAAGTTGCGGGCCAAACGGATCCGGGTCGAGATGACCACATCCGATTCGGGGCCAGTACCTTTCAACCATTCCCCGAGATTGGGGAGAAGACTATCAAGATTCATCCGCGCCTTCTTTCTGCCGAATCCGGTCGCGGAGTCGGGCGGCTTCCTCGTATCGTTCGGCGGCCACAGCCGCGGCCAGTTCGCCCCGTAATGCCTCGGTTTCGGCCAGGAGTTTTTGCCTGCGGGCCTCGTGCCGGGGGAACTTGCCGGTGTGCTGAGTGCCGCGATGGATCCGTTCCAATAACGGTTCGAGTACGGATCGGAACGCATCGTAATCGTCCGGGCACCCGAACCGCCCTTCCGCGCGGAATACGGCATACTGTAGTCCGCACGTCGGGCAAATCAACGCCCCAGGGTCGACCTCGGGAGTCGGTTGGCCCATGATGAGGGACACCAACGCTTGCAGATTGAGCGATGTTCCCGGTCCTTCGGGGATCAATTGCTGTTCGCGGGCGCATTCTTCGCACAGGTGCAATTCTCGTTTCTTCTTGTTGACAATGTCTGTCAAATGCACCGTGGCGGGACGGGCATGACAGCGTTGACAGATATTGGCCATGAGTCACCCCCCATCGGTAATCGGTGTGCCGGAAAGCGACTCGGGATACGCCGCGGTTCAGGAGTGTTGGTCGTAGTCTTCCAGCGCTTTGATTTGATCCCGGAGCCGGGCGGCTTCCTCGTAGGCTTCATCGGACACGGCTCGGCTCAGGCGTTTGCGGAGTTGGGACAACTCCGCTTTCTTGGCGGAGGGTTTCGGAACCCGGCGGGGGGTCTTTCCCAGATGCTTGGTATCGCCGTGGATACTTTCCAGTAATGGGAGCAGATCTTCGCGGAATTCATCATAATCATCCGGGCAGCCTAATCGACCACTGTTGCGGAATTCCACGAATTTGAGCCCGCAGACTTCACATTGTTTCGCGCTGGGGTCGTTCACGGCATGTTCCGTGGGAATCGAAGGGACAGCTTGTGCGGGTGGGGTCGCTTTCACGGGGAAGGGTTCATTCAGGTATTTCCGACCGCATTCCTCACAGAGGTGAACTTCCTCATACTGGTTTGGTGCAATCACTTCCGTGATGTGAAAGCTCACAGGTTTGGGGCATCGTTGGCACTTCATGATGTCGCACTCGCCACGGCACGCGAACCTTGTATCCCCGCAGTTCTTCAATTCTAGCAACACTCCCGGTTTCTGGGGAAGACTGCCTCACGACTTCGTGCGTCCAACTCGCTACATTTCTTTCCTCTCGGAATCCCGCGGAGAATTTTCGTGGCAGGGGAAGCGACACAAACCCTATGATCGTCTCCGGGGTGGCCGTCAACGATTCCGTGGTCACAGAACCAACCGCACCCCGTTCCTTCTCGCGAGGAGTTGGCACCGATGCTGGGCTCTCGTTTCCTGGGGTTAGTGGCCTGGGCCGTGGCCGGGTGGCTGAGTTTTGCCGCCACATCCGCTGCCGTGGACCCGCAACCGCGGCCAAATATCGTCTTTCTCATCGGCGACGATCAAAGCTGGAAAGACTATGGCTTCATGGGCCATCCCTTCATCCAGACTCCCCATCTCGATAAGTTGGCTTCCGAAAGTCTGGTTTTCCCACAGGGGTACGTTCCGACCAGCCTGTGCCGGGCCAGTCTCGCCACGATGATTACCGGACTGTATCCGCATCAACACAAGATCACCTCGAACGACCCGCCATTGCCTCCGGGTAAAAACGGGGCCACGGCGATGCAGGATGAAGGGTATCTGCGGATGCGGGCCGAGATGGTCGCCGAGTTCAACAAATCACCGACACTGCCGAAGTTGCTCACACCCGTTGGGTATGTCAGTCACCAATCTGGGAAGTGGTGGGAAGGCAACGCCTGCCGCTGCGGTGGATTCACCGAAGCCATGACCATCGGCGACCCCCGGCGCGGCGGCCGGCATGGTGATGTCGGCCTGACCATCGGTCGCCAGGGGTTGCAGCCGGTCTTCACGTTTATTGACGAATCGCGGAAAGCGGGCAAACCGTTTTATCTCTGGTACGCGCCGATCATGCCGCATCAACCGCACAACCCGCCCGAACGCCTGCTCAAAAAGTATCGAGACAAGACCCCCTCCGTGCATGTGGCCAAATACTGGGCCATGTGCGAATGGTTTGATGAAACCATCGGCGAGGTTCTGGCTCATCTCGACAAACGCGGGCTTCGCCAAAACACCCTCGTCGTCTATCTGCACGATAACGGCTGGATTCAAGACCCCAACGCTCCGAAGTACGCTCCGAAATCGAAACGCTCCCCCTACGATGGCGGCACCCGCACGCCGATCATGATTCGCTGGCCGGGCCACATCACCCCGGCCCGGTCGGATCACTTCGCCACTTCCTTAGACCTGCTGCCCACGGTCCTGACCGCAATCGGTAAAAAGCCGACCCCAGATCTGCCGGGCCTCAATCTGCTGGACACGCAGGCCGTTGGCAAACGCGACACGGTCTACGGAGAGATCTTCGAGCATAACGCCGTCGACATCCATGACCCCGCCGCGAATCTGCAATACCGCTGGGTCATTCACGGACACTGGAAACTGATCGTTCCTCAGGCGCCGAATGTCCAGAACGGGTCGGTCGAGTTGTACGATCTGGCCCAAGACCCGGACGAAACCCGCAACCTGGCCGCCGCGCATCCTGACCGGGTCGCTGCTTTGCGGAAACGCCTCGATGCCTGGTGGTCGCCGGGGAAATAATGGGAAATAAAGGGGTTTGGGGGCCGTGCGGCCCGTTGGTTCCTTCTCATCGCCCGCCGCACCCGGCTACAATGGGAGTGTGATACTCTCTGTCTCAGGCAAGGCATTCCGTCATGGCCGACCGTATTCCGCTTCCGGTCAGCGAGCAGACCCCCGACCCGCGTGACCCCGCTGCGAAAGTGCGGACCTTCCCAACCACCCCTGGTGTCTACCTGATGAAAGACGACCGGGGGGAAGTCATTTATGTCGGGAAAGCGAAAAATCTGCGGAGCCGGGCCGGGCACTACTTCACTCGTGAAGCCGCCGAGAACGATCGTACCCGCGAACTGGTCCGCTACATTCGGGATGTGGATTTCATCCCCGCCGTATCCGAAGTCGATGCCTTGTTGAAGGAAGCCCGCCTCATCAAGGACATTGGCCCGAAATTCAACCGCGTTTTGAAAGACGACAAATCGTTCCCATACTTGCAAGTCCGGGTCCGGGAAGAGTTCCCCCGCGTGGAATTTACCCGCACGCCGCGTCGTCGGGGGGTACGGTTGTACGGCCCCTTCACCAGTGCCCGGAGCCTCCGTGCGGCGATTCAGGTGATGCAGCGGGTCATCCAGTTTCGGACCTGCTCACTGGACATCGACTCCGCAGACGATCGCTGGCGCTGGTTTCGGCCTTGTCTGCTGCACAGCATCCATCAGTGTACGGCCCCGTGTAACCTCCGCGTGAGCCGGGAGGAATACCGCCGACAAATTCGCAAATTGCTATTGGTGCTGGAAGGAAAGACGGCCCGACTTCTCCGGGAGATGCGGCAACAGATGCTCGAAGCCTCCACGGCGATGCAATTCGAGAAAGCCGCTCGCATCCGCGATGAAATCACCGCCTTGGAGAACCTGGAACTGCGTGGAGATGTGGACCGCGACGTACAACCCGAAGTCTTCGTCATGGACCCGAAAAAGGGGCTCACCGGGCTGAAAAAGGTACTCGGGTTGTCCAAGGTTCCGCGCACCATTGAAGGCTTCGACATCGCCCATCTCAGCGGACAAGACACCGTGGCTTCGCTGGTTTCCTTCTTGGACGGTTTGCCGTTCAAGCCGGGGTATCGTCGCTTCAAAGTCAAGTCTGTGGAAGGGATCGACGATTTCGCCTCGATGCGGGAAGTGATTACCCGACGGTTTCGACGACTGCATGATGAAGCAGCGGCCTTCCCGGATATTCTGCTCATCGACGGTGGGAAAGGGCAGCTTCAGGCCGCTCTGGATGCGTTTGAGGCACTGAGTATGGAACCGCCAACCCTCATATCGTTGGCCAAACGTGAGGAAGAGATTTTTCGCCCCGGCAACCCCGAACCGCTTCGCCTGAGCCGGCACTCGGCTGCGTTACGGTTGCTGCAATACGTCCGAGACGAGGCACACCGCTACGCTCAGCACTATCATCACATTTTGCGCCGGAAGAAACTCGGTGAATAAACTCGCGCGGACGGGTTTGATGGCACTTGACTGGGACACCTTCCGGCGTACACAGACAGTTGCTTTCGTGGTGATCTTCTGACAATTGAGGGAGGCCGCCGCTGCTGCCGGGCGAGGATTCACCGTGTCACCCTCTATTTTTCTCGATTTCACGCTGCCGAATTCGACAACGTGGTTTTATTTCTCGTTGTTTCTAACGATCTCATTGTTTTTCAATTTTAAGCGGTTGTTCTCCCTACGCAACTTGGACTTACTGGCACTGTTTCTGTTCGTGCCAGGGTTATTGTTGGTGCAAGAGTCGAAACAGATTCGCCCACCCATCTCCACGGATACCCTTGGTGTTCCCCCATCGGCGGAGGTGGAACGCATCACCGCACGAGCCGATAGCTTGCGCACTCTCGGCTACTTGTGGCTACTCATTGCATCCAGCTATTGGATGGGGCGTTGCCTATTGGATATGGCACTGGCACGGCGACCGTTGCCCACGGCGAACATGACGAATCCGGCGTTAATCTTTTTCGCGCTGTCGCTGCTGCTGTGCCTGGCTGCTGTGGCTTTCCGGCGGCCGTTAGAAACCGAAACCCGTGTTCCGCCGCGGGCCACGAACACGCAGCACGCCGAAAATACGCCGCTTTCCCAAACCGCGAAGACGGCTTCACCAAGTATGGCGGCCCGCATCTTCACGGTCATCGGTCAGATCGTGGTGATTGTGGGATTGGTTCTCGTCGGCATTCGGCATTTTTCCGATGCCTCCACCGGCGTGATGGCCGCAACGCTCTTTCTGATGCTTCCTTATACCGCTTATGCCGTGGGGCGGCCCGATCACATCTGGCCGGGGGCGACGTTGGTTTGGGCGATCTTCTTGTATCGTTCGCCGATCTTGGCCGGGTTGTTGCTGGGGGTTGCGGGAGCCATAGCCATCTTCCCGCTCGTGCTGGTTCCGGGGTGGCTACAACTGTATCGCGGTCGAGGGGCCGGGCGGTTCTTGGTGGCGGTGCTATTGGCTTGTGCGATCGGACTTGGGGTACTGGCGCTTTTGGACGTGGTGGAATGGGGCGGTTTGGGCTGGTCGCTGCAACTGACCACAGTGGAGAACTGGCAACCGTGGCAGATTCCGTCGGGCGATAGTATCTGGACGGGCACACACTGGGCCTATCGCCTCCCCATCGTCATGGTTTATGCGGCATTTGCCCTCACGGCCTTTTTGTGGCCGCCCGTTCGGGATCTTGGGGACTTGATCGCCCTGACCACGGCCTTGATTATCGGCACACAATTCTGGATCGTGGAACACGGTGGCGAATACGTCCTCTGGTATACGCCCTTGGTGGTTCTCATGGTATTGCGGCCGAATCTTTTGGAGATGCAACCGCCGATTCCCAAGCCGTTACCCCGTTGGCTTACCTTGGGGCTGCTGTCTCGCCCACAGACAGATGGCACGCGGGAACCCCTCGCGGCCTGATTTCACTGGTTCCGGTCGATTCACACATCGTCGAAAAACCCCGCCGAACACGGTGATTCTCCCAGAAAAATCTTCGCTAAATCCACCTGTTTGCCCAATCGGAAGAATCGGCAAGGGTATTCGGGTGGGATTTCAATTTTTTTCAGGTGGCACATGCAAGTTTGCCGCGCCGCTGAGTGTATACAGTGTCAAGAGTGTGGCAACTGAGAAGAAAAGAAGCCTGACGAGAATCGCGGTTGAGTAGGAATCCGCTGCGAAATCCTGGCGGGCTGTGACGAAAAGGTGCTGCACGGGTTGACGGTGGGATTGGTCGAGTTGGTTCCTGATGGAACCGATCCAGGGTGACAGTCGCCGTTCTTGCAACGACAGACGCCACCGACCGAACCACCGCAACCCAGCACCTTCTCAACGCGGCCGGGTGATTTCGAGCGGACAGGGCCAACAGCGATGACAGACTTCTTGGCGTATCGACTCAGTTCCTGGATATAAAATGGTTGATGCGATTGACATTCGCGGTGTGGGATTGAGAACGCATCCGGGTACACTTTCTCACTACAGTAGAAAGTGTGCCCAACCGATTCCGTGAGTGAAAAGTCGGCGTTTGCTGTACGGCGGCATGCCACCTCACGGTAAATGCTCTCATCCCGGATTCTCGCCCATGTCGGCTTCTTTTCATGCTGTCCGCGGCTCGTTCTTCGATCTATTGGATGACCCTTGGAAATATCCTGGACGGGAAGCGCTTGCCGCTCGGTTCGTGCCGGATGGTTTACTCATCATTGCGGAAGGGAAGATTGTCGATTTCGGCTCCTTCACGGAAGTGTCAAACCGTCACTCGCAGGTGCCGGTGACGCATCTTCCGGGGCGATTGATTTTGCCGGGGTTCATTGATGGACATATCCACTTCCCCCAAACCCGTGTCCTCGGAGCTTATGGACATCAGCTTCTCGATTGGCTTCAGAATTGGATTATCCCCGAAGAGATGCGGTACGCCGACCGGACTTATGCCCAGGAAGCCGCACGACATTTTTTTGATGACCTACTCGCTGGGGGTGTCACGACATGTCAGGCTTTCACCACCAGTAGCCCAGTCTCTACTGAGGAATTCTTTGCCGAAGCCGCACGGCGCGGAATGCGAACAATCGCTGGTTTGACCGGAATCGACCGACATGCTCCCGCGGAATACTGCATTTCACCCCAAGATTTCTACCGCGAGACGAAACGGCTCATTGCCACTTACCACAAGCAGGGTCGTCATCTCTACGCTATCACTCCACGATTTGCTGTCGGCTGTACGCATGAAATGATGGCCGTGTGTACGCAACTCAAACGCGAACACCCCGATTGCCATATCAACACCCATATCAGTGAGAACCCTACCGAAGTTCGCCTCGCTCAGGCGGAGTACCCGGATTGCCACGATTACACCGCGGTTTACGAGAAATATGGCCTTCTCGGGCCTCGTTTCACGGCTGGGCATGGTGTCTGGCTCTCGAATAGTGAGTTCCGCCGATTTGCCCAAACGGGTGCGGCCATCTGTTTCTGCCCGCTCTCGAATCTGTTCCTGGGGAGTGGACTGTTCCGCCTGGGGCGAGCGACAGACCCCGAGCAACGGGTACGACTCGCAATCGGTAGCGACATCGGCGGCGGAAATGCGTTTACCCCGATCCGGGTTCTGGAAGAAGCGTACAAAGTCGGCATGTGCAACAACACGATGCTTGATGGTTCGGTGAATGCCTGTGAACACGATGCCGCGGAAGCCGAACGGAACAAGCTGAATGCCTATCGTGGTTTCTATCTGGCCACCTTAGGCGGAGCGCATGCCCTGTACCTGGATGACAAACTCGGTAACTTTTCGATCGGGAAGGAAGCCGATTTCGTGGCCTTGGACTGGCTGGCCGGGCAGCACGCGATGGCTTGGCGCCAGTCCCAAGTCTGTGGGCCGGAAGGACCAGCGACAGTCGACCAAGCGGCATCCCTCCTATTCGGTGTCATGGCCTGTGGTGATGATCGCAACGTAGCGGAAACCTGGGTCAACGGTCGCCGAGCCTACCAGAAATTGCCGACAATCTGAAGTGAACGATCATCATTTGTCGTCATGATTCTCGAATTCACTTCATCATGATGAAGTGAATACACATCGTGGTACAGAACGAATGGTGACACAAGCCAGTTGTCACCCTGTTCCGTCAGACTACGATAACGGTATCGCCAGGGGTGCTGGCCCCGGATGGGCTGGCTGAGAACAAACTCTTTGAACCTGAATCGGTTAGCGCCGACGTAGGGAGGCGACAACTCGGGAAGTGTGGAATGAGGCGTGCAGAACCCTCTGCGGCAATCCTTCTTTTCCCCCACACATCACACCGCAGGCCGAATGTCTACCATGACTCAACTGGAAGCCGCTCGCCAGGGGACTATCACCCCTGAGATGCAATTTGTCGCGCAGCGTGAAGACCTCGACCCGGAATTGATCCGCAGTGAGGTCGCCCGTGGCCGAATGGTGATTCCGGCAAATACGGTTCACCTTGCTCGCAAACTGGAACCGATGGCCATTGGTGTCGCCTCGGTCTGCAAGATCAATGCCAACATCGGCAACTCCGCCGTCACCGGCAAGGTCGAAGACGAACTCGAAAAACTGCACACCGCTGTTCACCTCGGCGCGGACACGGTCATGGACTTGTCCACCGGAGGGAACATCGACGGCATCCGACAAGCCATCATCGACGCGTCCCCGGTTCCCATCGGGACGGTGCCGATCTATCAGGTGATTCAGCAAGTCAAAGACGTGGCCGACATCACGCCGAAAATGATGCTCGACATGGTCGAACATCAGGCGAAACAGGGTGTCGACTACATGACGATCCACGCCGGGGTACTGCTGGAACATGTCCCACTGACCCGGAACCGCGTGACGGGCATCGTCAGCCGGGGTGGCTCGCTGATGGCCGGTTGGATGGTCGCACATCATCAGCAAAACCCGTGGTACACCCACTTCGGCGAACTCTGTGAAATCATGCGGGCCTACGATGTCACGTTCAGCCTCGGTGATGGCCTCCGCCCCGGCAGCCTCGCCGATGCCAACGACGAAGCCCAGTTTGCCGAACTCAAAACCCTCGGCGAACTGACACTCAAAGCCTGGGAACACGGTTGCCAGGTGATGATTGAAGGGCCGGGCCACATCCCGATGCATCTGGTGAAAATGAACGTCGAGAAGGAACGGGAACTGTGCCATGAAGCCCCGTTCTACGTTCTGGGGCCGCTGGTCACGGACATCGCGCCGGGATACGATCACATCACCAGTGCCATCGGGGCCGCGATCGCCGCGGAGGCCGGAGCTGCCATGCTTTGCTACGTCACCCCGAAAGAACACCTCGGCTTGCCCAATGCGGATGACGTGCGACAGGGCGTGATCGCCTACAAGATCGCCGCCCATGCGGGTGACATCGCCCGTGGCCGCAAAAACGCCCGTCAGCGGGATGATGAACTGAGTAAGGCACGCTTTGAATTCGACTGGAACCGCCAGTTCGAGCTGAGCCTGGACCCGGAAACCGCACGGCGGATGCACGATGAGACACTGCCCCAGGAAGTGTTCAAAAGCGCCAAATTCTGTTCGATGTGCGGCCCGAAATTCTGCTCGATGCGGATCACCCAGGATGTCCGTAAGCTCGCCGATGACGCGGAACGGATCGCCCTGAGTGTCGCCACTCGCTGAAACGGGGTTCAGAACCGCAACGGTTTCTGAACGCATGGGAACAAGAGGAGGGTAGCCCACGCACGATTCCCGTGGGCTCGATTTCTGGAACACACATGACAACCCATGCGATGACCTGGACCGATCCCCTGCCACCGGAACTCACCGGCGGCGCGGTGACGGTCGGCAACTTCGACGGCGTCCATCGCGGCCATCAGGAACTCATCCGCACGGCACGGCAAGCGGCCAACCGGATCGGCGGTCCCGTGGTGGCCGTGACGTTTTACCCACCGCCTGCCGCGGTGCTGTACCCCAAACCGGAAAAAGCAATTCCGCTCACCACACTGGAAGATCGCGCCCGGCTGCTGGTCGAGGCGGGTGCGGATCATGTGGTGGTACTGAACACCGATGCCGGATTGCTGAGCCTCAGCCCAGAAGCCTTTTTTGAAGATGTCATTCTCCATCTCTTCAACGCCCGCGCGATGGTGGAAGGATATAACTTCCGTTTCGGTCGTGGCCGCTGTGGCGATACCCAACTGATTCGGACGTTGTGCGATCGCGTGGGCCTGAGCTTTGCCGAAGTGCCCGCGTGGAACATCGCCGGTGCCCCCGTTAGCAGTAGCCGCATCCGAGATACCTTGAATGCCGGTGCCGTGGCGGAGGCAACACGGCTCCTGGGGCGGCCTTATCGGATCACGGGGAAGGTCGTCACTGGTGCCCAACGGGGGCGCACTCTGGGCTTCCCCACCGCGAACATCGACGGCGTACCCACGCTGGTACCGGCAGTTGGCGTGTATGCCGTGCGGGTGTGTGTGCGGGGTGAGTACCATCTCGGTGCCGCGAACATCGGCCCGAATCCGACATTCGGTGAGACGGCCCGCAAGATCGAGGTTCATCTGCTCGATTTTGCGGGGGATTTATATGAACAACCGCTTTCTCTAGACTTCGTGGCTCGGCTACGGGATACCCGGCCATTCGCGGGTGTCGATGAACTGGTACATCAGTTGCAACAGGATGTCCTCGCGGCCCGCGCGGTCCTTTCGGAGTGAATCATGGTGGAACCGAACCTCCGCGATCGGGTCGAATCCGCATTGCGGGAATTCGCGGCCCCGGCCCTGGAACTCGACGGCAGCGGCATTGAAGTCGTTGCCGTCGCGGATGGGATCGCCTCGGTACGGCTCTCGGGGGTCTGCGCGGGCTGTCCAGCGACCATCTCAACGATCCTGTTCGGGTTGGAACACGAACTCCGCAAGCATATCGACGGCGTGGAGTTCCTCGAAGTCGTGCCCTAGTCCATGATGCGGTTCCGGCAACGGTCCCGCCTCTCTTGTCCGTTTGCCACGAGTGATGCCATGCAACTCGGTTTTCTGAGTGCGATCTTGCCGGATTTGTCGCCGGGTGAAGTGCTGGCCTTCGCCAGTGATGAAGGCTTCGCGGCGGTGGAAATGATGTGCTGGCCTCGCGGCAAAGCCGAGCGCCGATACGCCGGTGTCACGCATATCGACGTGAGTGAATTTGGTCACGCCGAGGCCACGCACGTCCGCGATCTGCTGCGGATTCACGGTATCCGCATCGCGGCGTTGGGGTACTATCCGAATTTGCTGCACCCGGACCCGGAGCATCGCCTGCATGTTGCCGAACATTTGAAAAAGGTCATTCGTGCGGCCCGGATCATCGGAGTGGATGTTGTCTCAACATTCGTGGGGAGAGACTGGAATCAGAACGCTGCCGCCAACTGGGAACTCGTGCAAACGATCTGGCCGCCGCTCATTCAAGAAGCCGAGAACGCCGGAGTGAAAATCGGCATCGAACATTGCCCGATGCTTTACTCTGATGATGAATGGCCCGGCGGTAAGAACCTGCCCAGCACCCCGGCTCACTGGCGGACGCTGTTCGAGTTGTTTCCTTCCGCCAATCTCGGTCTGACGTTTGATCCTTCGCACCTGATCTGGCAAGGCATCGACTGCGGGCGGGCGATTCGTGAGTTTGGCCATCGCATCGTCTACGTTCATGCGAAAGATGAACGGATCGACCGGGACCGTTTGTATCAGGTGGGCGTTCACGGTTTTGGTTGGCACCAGCCCAAACTTCCCGGCTTGGGAGATGTGAACTGGGCCGAATTCTTCGCGGCGCTTACGGATGTCGGCTATCAGGGTCCGGTTTGTGTGGAAGTGGAAGACCGCGCCTACGAACGCACCCTCGATGACC
The DNA here is from genome assembly GCA_026931725.1 of Bacteroidales bacterium. GTDB lineage: Bacteria > Planctomycetota > Planctomycetia > Gemmatales > Gemmataceae > JAIXLE01. The sequence continues at coordinate 23,500 of JAIXLE010000104.1, read as the reverse complement.
GCAAACGCGCCCTCCGCCAGAGTCGCCGATTCCTGGAACGCTATTTTGGCTAGTCCAACCCCCTAGACTCGGTGGGAATCCGCGCATGGCCTGTCACGGCATGGGCAAGAAAGGGTACCCAGTAACCGCATGATGGTGGTGATGGCGGGGAACGCAACCAGGAATGGTCGCCTCCGGTTTTCCGACAAACGCAGAACAGGATTCACTTCCATCGGGTTTGTGAATCTGTTGGAACTGGGGTATCGCCCGTGTCGGAAAAGAGTGGTTTTCTGATGCAATGTTGAATACCATGGAGAATATACAAATACTCCATCAGAAAGTCATCCATGAAGATCACGATGTTAGCGACGACGCTGGGAATAGCGTTCCTCGTCGTGGCGGCGCTCCTGCTTACCTCTCCATATTGGTTGTACCGCGAATTGACCGATACAAATGATGAACCGCTACCGGAGTGGATGGGTGAGCGAAAAGCCCGAAAGAAGCGGTTAGCGGTTGCTGCTGGGATGTTGCTACTGGTCAGTGGAGGGATTATCATGTTGGCACAATTGTCTTAAATGACCCACTATGAAGCCAGGAATCAGACACCAGACGCGGCATGGTCGAGTCATTCCACAACGCGGTGCGGTTTCGCGGCTAGCCTGAGACATCGGTATGGTCATCATCCGACCAGACTTCCTTGCTAATGCTGATCCCCAGTGCGCGAATCTTGGTGCGTAAGCTCCCGCGTGTGATGCCGAGAATCTTCGCGGCTTGCAGTTGATTGCCCCCCGTGTGACGGAGGACACGCACCAGAACTTCCCGTTCCATCCGCTCCAGAGAGCGGGCGTACAGGTCGTCCGTTCCGGTTGCGATTTCCTGTGTTACGAATGTTTCCCAATCAAACGGATCCGCAGGATTGGACACCTCAGCCGATTCCTCTGGTGTCACAGATGCGGGCGTGCGGACATGGGGCGGCAAAAACTCCGGCAACAGAGCCGCACCGCTCATCTGTAACACGGCTTGTTTCAAGACACTTTGCAGTTCCCGCACGTTCCCCGGCCAAGAATAGGCCCGCAGGAGTTCACGGGTTTCGCCAGCGACTTCTCGAACCGGCCGGCCCATCTCCGCCCCAAATCGGCGCAAAAAATGGTCGATGAGTAGGTTGATGTCGTCGCCTCGTTCGCGCAACGGTGGCAGGTGAATGCTGAAGACGTTGATCCGAAAGTACAAATCTTTGCGGAAATCACCCGCGTCGGCCATCTTTTCTAAGTTCGCGTTGGTGGCGGCAATCAGGCGAACATTGGTCTGAATCGTCTCGTCACCACCGACCCGCTCAAAGCGTTGCTCTTGAATCAAGCGGAGAATCTTTGACTGCGTCAGTGGGGTCATTTCACCGATTTCATCGAGGAAGATACTGCCCCCGTTGCACTGTTCAAACTTGCCGATCCGGCGGCGATCGGCTCCGGTGAACGCGCTTTTCTCGTGGCCGAACAACTCACTTTCCAAGAGTTGCTCGGGAATGGCCGCACAGTTAATCGCCAGGAACGGCTTCGCATCCCGCTTGCTGTGTTGGTAAATGGCACGGGCCACCAGTTCTTTTCCGGTGCCGGATTCCCCCGTAATCAGCACGGTCACATCTTGTCGGGCGACCCGGCCAATCGCCTTGTACACATCCTGCATTGCCGGGCAACGGCCAATCAGGGCATCACCCGGTTTCGCGGCCGGTAAATCTTCAGGCAGCGTGGCGGGAACCCGCATCAACCGCGCGGAGCGAATCGCCCGGCTAATCAACTCGCGGAGTTGAGGCAATTCCAAGGGTTTGAGGAGATATTCATAGGCTCCGCCACTGATGGCCTCAATAGCGAGGTCTGTCGTGCCGTGACCTGTGACTAAAATCACGGGGATACGCGCATCCACATCCCGAATGCGTTGAAAGGTTTCGAGTCCGGTTGCGTCGGGCAGGTGGACATCCAGTACGACAACATCGGGGTGTACGGTGGGAATGGCCGCGATCGCTTCCGCGGCCGTGGTGGCGGAACGCAGCGTGATCGGCTCATCGCGGAACGCCCGGCGAAAGGCGTGCTGAATGGCCGGTTCATCATCAACAACAAGCAAAATCGGATGATCGTTCATGCTCATGAAAGTCGGGGGTGAGAGTGCGGCAAACTGACTCGAAACAGGGCACCGCCTCCGGGGCGATCCGCCACGATCAAATGCCCGCCATGATCTTCGACAAACTGCTTGGAAATCACCAGTCCGAGTCCGACTCCGGTATCTTTGGTACTCATAAACGGCTCGAACAGTTTGGGTTTCAGCTCCTCGGGGATACCCGGCCCCGTGTCCGCGACATCGACCAGAATACGATCGGGGTAAACGCGGATCGTGACGAAGATCGTGCCGCCGGTGGGCATGGCATCCAGAGCATTCAGAATCAGATTGACCAGCACCTGCTTGAGTCTTTCGATGTCGGCGGTCAAGGTAATCGGGCCGGGAGGAGCTTCCAACTCGACGGTCACTCGTTGTTTTTCGGCTCGGCCACGGGTCAGCATGATGACGGAAACCACGGCTTCGCGCAGGTCCGCGGGGCGGGGGTCCGGTTTGGGCGGTCGGGCAAAATCCAAGAAGGTTTGCAGCGACAGTTCCATCCGTCGGATTTCGCCTTCAATGATCCGCAGGTCTTCGGCGGCGAGGCCGCCCGCGTCTTCCTGGCCGGCTTGCACCAAAAGTTTGATGGAAGTCAGCGGGTTCCGTATCTCGTGTCCGACCCCGGCGGCCAACTGCCCAACCGCCGCCAGTTGCTCCGCTCGCAGGATTTCGCGCTCTTGCCGTTGGAGTCGCTGGACCACCCCTTCAATCTGCGTGGCCAATCGGCTGACTTCTTCGTGCAGATCCTCGAAATCCCCGACTTCCGTGAGAACAACTTCCGGGGAAGTGGGATCGAGTTTCCCGGCCGCGTCGCGGATTTCCACCCGCAATCGGCGGATGGATTGCGTGACACCGCGTGCGGCTCCAAAGCCGAGAACCAGACCGGCAACCCCGCCCAGCAAACCGATTCCCGCCATACCCCAGGCGAGTTGCCGCAATACACGGTCGTGGTGTTTGGTGGATTCCTCGATCCGGGCACCGTTGTACTGCTCGAATTCCTGACACGGTTTCACTAATTCTAATTCCAAGATGCGTTTGGCTTCGCGGACTCCCGCTTCGTGGCCTGGGGCTTGGGGGGCAGGCAAATGCTTCCACACGCTCAAATAATGGTCGAAAGCGTGGGCGAGACGCTCACTGAGTGCGATTTCTTTATCTTGATCGGCGAATCGCCGCATTTCCGTTAAGTGCATTCGGGCGCGGTCGTGGAGTGCGGCCACGGATTCCACATGGTCATTCAGCAGGGCGAGTAAATCGAGCAGGCATTCTTCCATCTCCGTGGCCACACGCCGGCTGGCGACGTTCTCCCGCAGATCCCGCGCGAGAGTCGCTTGTTGATGAAAGAGCGAAATCGCCGTGAACGCGCAGAGGAACACTAAGCCCACACTGATGAGCACGACCGGCCAGAGAAAGCGTGTACGGACATCGGTCATGGGCACCTATCCTGTGGGGGCTCTGGTCGATCGACGACCGCATTGATCGTGGAATCACCAGTCACACGCTGTTGCCGATTGCCTCGGCGTTCGATTTTCCCAGGAAATCCTGCTCGGCAGCAGTGCGATGTCATTGGCATATCAATTGCAATTGTCATCTGCACGGGCGAGCGGCCCCGGTTCGGCGGATTTTTTGCCGAGTGCCGTTTGCTTCCTTCACCATACGCATTCCCACCAAAAGCGAACACGCGAAGCTGGTGGTGGGTCACGGGGTTACCAGTTGCGTGACTGTTGGGCGGTGCAGGTTGTCCCCCTTGCCGTCCGGCCCCGTGATCCATCCCAAACCCTTCTCAGTGGTTCTTTCGCAAAAATCTTCCAGATTCTCTTCCGCCTGTTTCCTAGGGTGCCCATCTCCCGCTGGCCAGCTACGATAATGACGTTCCTGTTCCCCATTATCATTCGGGAAGGAGTACCGCATGCGCCGGGACTGTTTCACGCTCACCGCGATCGTCGGCCTGTTTGCCGCCGTGGCCGGGGTCGCCCAGGAGAAAACATTGCACTACCCCGAAACCCGGAAAGGTGAAGTCGTCGACGACTACCACGGCGTGAAGGTCGCCGACCCGTACCGCTGGCTGGAAGATGATGTTCGCAAATCGGACGCGGTGGCCCGGTGGGTCCAGGCCGAAAACACGGTCACACGGGCGTATCTCGACGCGATTCCCCAACGCAACGCGATCGAGAAACGGATCACGAACCTGTGGAACTACGAGAAATTCTCGGCTCCGTTCCAAGCCGGTGGTCAATACTTCTTCTTCAAAAATAACGGCCTGCAAAACCAGTCTGTACTGTATGTTCAGGACACGCTGGATGCGGAAGCGCGTGTCTTGCTCGATCCGAATAGCTGGACCAAGGATGGCACAATCGCGCTGGCGGGTCTGCAAGTCTCAGACTGCGGCAAATACATCGCCTACGGGGTCGCCGAGGCCGGTTCCGATTGGAACACCTGGAAAGTGCTGGATGTCGCCACGGCCACGCCGCTGAGCGATGAACTGAAATGGGTCAAGTTCTCGGGTGCGTCCTGGACACCGGACAGCAAAGGGTTCTTTTACAGTCGTTTCCCGGCTCCCGCTTCCGCGGAGACGTTCCAGGCGACCAATGAGAACATGCGGCTCTACTATCACCGCCTCGGTTCGCCACAATCGGAAGATGTGCTGGTCTACGTTCCTGCGCAGCCGAAGTGGACCGTCGGCGCGGTTGTCACCGAAGATGGCCGTTACCTCATCATCGACATCGGCGACGGCACCACGAGCCGGAAATCTCGTATCGTTTACAAGGATCTCCTCGAACCGTATGGCCTGCCGACGGACTTGATCCCGAACCACGACGACAAATACCAATTCCTCGGTAACGATGGCCCGGTCTTTTACTTCAAGACGGAATGGCACGCGCCGAAGGGGCAGATCATCACGATCGACACCCGGCACCCCGCACCGCAGAACTGGAAGACGATCGTACCGGAAGCCAAGGAAACGCTCGAAAACGTCAGTTTCGTGGGCAATATCCTGGTGTGCGAGTATCTGCAAGACGCGAAGACCGCCGTGAAAATGTACACCCCGAACGGCCACTTCATCCGGGATCTGAAACTGCCCGGCATCGGCACCGCGAGCGGTTTCGGTGGCAAACGCACGGACACGGAGACGTTTTACACCTTCACGAGTTTCACCACTCCGCCGAGCATCTACAGGTATGACCTGCTCACGGGGCAGAATAAGCTGCTACGCCAAGCGAAAGTGAAATTCGACCCTTCCCAGTACATCGTGCAGCAAGTCTTTTACCCCAGCAAGGACGGCACCCGGATTCCGATGTTCCTGGCGCACAAGAAGAATATCCCGTTGGATGGCCGTAACCCGACGTTGCTCTACGGTTACGGCGGCTTCAACATCTCGCTGACTCCGGGTTTCAGCATTAGCCGGATTCAGTGGATGGAGATGGGCGGCGTTCTCGCGGTCGCCAACCTGCGCGGCGGTGGGGAGTACGGCGAAGAATGGCACCGAGCCGGGACGAAATTGAAGAAGCAGAACGTCTTCGATGACTTCATCGCCGCGGCGGAATGGCTGATCGCGGAGAAGTACACCTCTCCGCAAAAACTCGCCATTCAGGGGGGCAGCAACGGCGGCCTACTCGTCGGGGCGTGTCTGACGCAGCGGCCGGACCTGTACGGTGCCTGCCTCCCGGCCGTGGGGGTCATGGACATGCTCCGCTTCCAACGATTCACCGCCGGTCGCTACTGCGGACGACTACGGTTCCAGCGACAACGCCGATGAGTTCGCGGCTCTGGTGAAGTACAGCCCGTACCATGCTCTGCTGCGCAACGGCCCAGCGGCCTACCCGGCCACACTGGTTACCACGGCGGATACGGATGACCGCGTCGTGCCAGGGCACAGCTTCAAGTTCATCGCGACGCTCCAGGCGATGCAGAAAGGACCAGCGCCGGTGCTGGCCCGGATCGAAACCCGCGCAGGCCACGGAGCCGGGAAACCGACATCCAAGGCCATCGAGGAAGTCGCGGATCAGTGGGCGTTCCTGGTGAAGAATCTCGGTATGGAACCGAAGATTCCCGAGTAGTCGAGATGGGATGCTCGCACGGGTCGGCCGGAACTGATCCGGGTGAAACACAACCGGGGGCTGTCGTTCCCGGTTGTCTGATCAATTCGGCCTCACTGGCCTCACCGACCGTAGAGGTCGGAAATCTGGGCTTTCTGTTCACGATCGCGGAGCCAATCGGCGACTTGGCGCGTTTCGGTCACCAGATATTCCACTTGACGTTTTTCGTCCCGGATTTGGGCGGCGACTTCCGTGGGGATCGGCACGAACACGCGGTGGAACTCTTCTGCCAATTGGGTCTGCAATCGTGACTGAAACTCACCGCGAATCGCCGACCAACGTACTGGCAAAAGCAGAAGAATCAGCACATGCAGCACGATCATCACCGCCAAGGTGGCATATAACGGTGAAAGCAGATACAGCAACGAATTCGGCACCTGCTGCTCCACGATGAACAGCCACAGGATAATCACCAGTGAACCCAGCAAGACAAACTCGGGGAGAGTGTTGCCCAACCCGGTGACACCGCCGCGAACGTATTTCCGCCAGCCGGTCGGTTGCGTGGCTTCCGTTTCGGTTTCGATCAGCGATTCCACCACACATTGCGTGAGTCGATCTTCCCAATCACTGCACGAGGATTCGTGCGTCCGTTCGTTCAACAAGGTGATGGGGAATCCGCGATGGTCCGCCTCGACCAGCAACCGATTCGCTAACGCCGTCAACCGCTGCGCCAGCACCCGTTCACAGGCCGAGCGAGCGCAGTTATGAATGAACGCCACCAGATCGACACGGGTATCGTTGTTCGATGAAAGTTTGAACTTCGGCAGCAGAGGCAGACGGTCCCGCAAGTTGCTGCTGGCGTAGAGGATTTTTGTGGTCAATCGGAGATAAATGGCCATCAATCCCCGGAACTGCTGCTGGCCCTGGAGGCTGAAGTGATGTTCCAACTCGTTCCGGTACGGTTCCAGGGTGCCGCTGAGGATCTCCGTTTGGCTGTCCGCCTCAGCGTTGAGGGTGTCGGTCCAGGCGGCGCGGACTTTGTGGGCGGCGGTTTCCAGTTCCGGCGGCATCACCGCTTGGGTGGCCCGTTCCACATGCTCCACGAGTTGACCGACACCGCGTGCTTTCACGGCTTCGATTTCGAGTCGTGTCAAACCGAGTTCGAGCCAGTGGCGGAGTTCGGGAAACTGCTCGCCGGGGGGAAGATTTTCTGGGCGTTCGTCAGTAGTGCCATCCAGGCCCGCTTCGACCCAGGTTCGGGCGTTGGTGCGAAACAGACGCGGAGCAGTGAACCCCTCGGCCGTCAGATCACGGAGCAAGTCTTCATCGGGGCGTAACCCGGCTGCATCGGGATTGTCCGCGCAACGGTCCCATTTGTTCAGAACGAAGGCGAACGCTCGGCGGTTGCGATGTTCCTTGAACAGCTTCCAGCCCAATTCATCGTGATACTTTTCTTGCGAACCGACGTACAACACGACATCCGCGGCCACGAGCAAGGAGAGCAACTTCTCCCGATTGCTGAGGTCGTTGCTGTCGAGGTCCGGTGTATCCACGAGGACTTTTTGAGCGAGGGCATCCCGCTCATGTTGCACCAACCGGCAAAACCGCAGGGCCGGATCGAGAGCATCGGCCCGGAGAGAATGATGGAAGTAGACGACCGGATCACGGGTGGTCGGGCGGGTCAGCCCCGACTGGGCAATGGGAGCCCCGGCCAAGGCGTTTAACAATGTGGACTTCCCGACACCTGTGCCACCCATGAGCATGATGACCAGATGCGGCCGTTCGACATCCAAGGCCTCGGATTTCCGTTTCAGGTCATCGGCGAGCCCTTCGATTTCGGCCCGAGCGATCGAAGAAACCGCAAACCGCTTGGGGCGGTCGAGCCAGTCGCGGAGTTGACGATCCAGGCCACGGAGTAGCGGCGCGAGCGTCCGCAGAAACGATGGCGACTCGGTGGGGGTCATACCGGATTCTCCGAGGCGGGCGTGTGCGGAGCCTTCGCGGCAACGGATTCCTGGAGGGAGCGAATCGCCAACGGCACCCGTGTGAGAACCCGTTTGAGTTTCTCCATCGACGAGCCTTCTGTCGTCGGTTGGGTGGTGAGCCAGTCCGCGAGTGGGGCCGTGAGGTTCTCTTGGAGCAGGTCGAGCCGATGATCTTTCACACGGGTTCGGCTCACACCTACGATCCGATTGACGACTGATTCCACGATCTGATGAGAAATGGACACACCCAACGGCAACAGGAGCAGCAGTTCCCAACCCGGCGGCCAGTTCAACCCGATCATGAGGACAACTGCCACGAGATCCGCAGCGAGGACCACTCCGCGCAGCGCGTTGAGGACGCTGGGGTTTTGGGTCAGATATTCGGGCACAGCGCGGGCGGCCTGATCGAGTTCGTCCGTTTCTTTCATCTGAAGGCGGCGGAATGCCTCCTCGAATCGGGCGCGAGCCTGGGGTTTGAGCGTCGCATCGAAATTGCGGATGATCGTCATCCAGATTGGGTGATTCCCGGAACGGCGTAGGGCTTCGGCTTGCAGACTATCGAGCCAGCCTTGCAAGGATTCAGCGCAGACTTGCGTTTCCGACTGATGCGGCAACTCTGGGCGAATCAGCGTTTTGACGACGAATTCACGGGCGAATCGCCATGGGGTGCGGGCCAGATGCAGGGCGTTGCTGACTGCTTTTCCGGGGCCGGGGAGTTCGAGCATCGCCAGCACCTGTTCGCGGGTGCGGTCGAAACGCTGAAAGGTTTCCACGGCGAGGAACGTATTTTGGTAGCGTTCTTCAAACTGGGTCCGTCCGCGGGCTACGAGTTCGCGCCAGGTTTCGAGTTCGGCCAGATCGCGCCGGGCCACATGCAGCAGGCTATCCCCGGCGGCTTCCAGGTAGTGCAGCGCATTGCGGACGGTTCGGGCGCGCGCCACCGCGGCGGAAGGACTCAGCACCAGCAGTTGATTGAGCAAGGGAACCCGATATTTCGCGCCTTCCCCAGCAGGATCGTTGCGCACGGACATACTCAGGTGCGGCAACGTGACTACGGGAATCGGCGGAATCGTCGTCGCATCGGTCGTGGGGATGCGGCCCAGAACCTCTTGGCGGAAATGTTCCACCAGTGTACCCGCATCACTTTCTCGGGCCTTGGTCAGGCAGACCACGACCGCTTTTCCGGCCCGGATCAAGAGGCGGAAGAACTCGGTTGGCACCGCATCGTTGTACCGTTCATCGGATGCGACATAGACGATCATGTCAGCCAGTGAGACGACTTCCAGGAGTCGGGAGACATAATGCTCCGCCGCCCAGGTGGTCATGTCCGGGCAATCCCAGATCACGAAATCGGCCAGCGGTGAAGGGGGCGTGGTCGGGGCCAGTCGGCGTGTCTGGTAGACATCTTCATCCAGGTTCCCGGGTTGTTCCTGCGTCAATCGTCGCAGTGGCCCGAGGAAACCGAGGGTCGATGGCCAGGGGATCGCGGTGTCGGCGGGAAGATACGCGGTGGGGTGCCGAGTGTAACCCGCCTGCGGATTCGCTTCCGCGACGACGGCACCGGCTAAAAAGTTCACGACCGTGCTTTTCCCGGTCCCCGCGCCACCGACAACCGCGACGTGCAGCGGTTGTGGCGGTTGGTCTTCCAACGCGGGGCCGAGGACATTCCGGGCCAACCCCGCCGCCAACCGCAGGTGAACCGCCTGTTCGGCTAGTTCGGGTTGTCGTCGGCAATGGTCTTCCAGCCAACTGAGATCGTCGGCGAGTTGCTGCGTTTTCGTCCGGTGGTCGAGTGGTTCCATGTCGGCATTTCAGCAGAAAAGAGAACGAACGACAAACCCATTCCGCATCTGTTCGTCCTTCCTCACGAGCGAAAGGACGGACGGAGGGAAAAGTTCGGTTGCCGATCCGGTCGAAACGCATCAATCGGGATGGATGGGGGGGAACCCAGGACCAGATCCCGAACAATCTGCGCTGTGCCCGGTGAGAGTTGGACCCCGGCTCGGAAATGCCCAGCTGCCAGGATTACCCGTTCGTGCCCCGGCAATCGGCCCAGATACGGTAAACTATCCAGCGAACCCGGACGCAGACCGGCCCAGCATTTCTCGATCGGCGCGTGAGCCAGAGCGGGGACCAAGCCGATGGCGAAGTCGATCAGGCCGCGCACGCCGGCCTCGGTGTTGGCTCGTTCAAACCCGGCTTCAGGTTCTTCTGTGGAACCGACCAGCACCCGTCCATCGGCTCGCGGCACCAGATACCGGCGGCCGTCGATCACGACATGGCTGAGAACAGGTTGCGTGGGACGGAACAACACGATCTGGCCGCGTACTGGCCGCACGGGAAGCGTAAAACCCAGCGGGGCCACGACTTCCGCCGCCCACGCCCCCGGAGCGAGAATCACGTGTTGATAGGAATGCAGCAGTTCCGACGACCAGACGCACGGCGTATGAGGGCGTAACCGCACGCCCAGTTGTTCACACGCCGCCACCAAGGCTCGCATGTGCCAGGGGTTGCGGACCTGCCCCATACCCGGAAAGCGGTACGCGGGGCGGGGTGGCGGGGTTAAACCAGGCTCCCGATGGCGCAGTTCTTCCGCGGTTGGCTCAGACAGAGTCAACCCTTCCGCGGCCCAGCGATCGGGTAAATCCGCATCTTCCGGGTGCAAAAACTCGATGCCGCCGCAGACACGGAAACCGTTGTCGATGCCGGTGAATTCTCGGAGTTCCGCCGAGAGTGGGGCGAAGAGGCGGACACTGGATGCCCGCAGAAGGTCGATTGCGTTGGCGGTGCGTTCCGGGTTCCCCGGCGGAATGATGCCAGCCCCGGCCCAAGAGGCTTGCTGGCCCAGTTCGCCCCGTTCACGCACTTCCACGCTCAGCCCGGCTCGGGCTAACGCATAAGCGGAGGTTAGACCGATGATCCCACCGCCGACGATCAGAATGTCCGTGTGATTCCCCATTCTGACGTTATAGCGGAGAGTTCGCCCAGTTGGGACCGGCGACACGATGAGTTGTCATCAAAACCGTTTCCGATTCTGTGCCGGTTCGTTGATTCCTTTCTGATCCTTGACCACATAGAATCAGGTGTATTCATTCGCGATGTCACGGAAGGTGTATCTGTGTGTATCCGTATTGCGCAAATACTGTTGACGCTGCTGCTGCTGTATTTGGCAATCGTGATCGGGGCGTTTGTCTATTTGGTCTGGTGGCAAGCGCTGTGCGTCAGTATCGGGACGATCTTCGTATTTTTCCTGGCTTTGCGACTGGTGGTGATGATCTATTTGCCGCGGTACTTTCGTTATCGGGCGGGTGGCATTCAGGATTTGATGGAACAACATTCCGCGGTGCTGCGTGATGCCGCTGTGGAAGTCCATTCCCTACAGAAGATTTCCCCGCCTGCACCTCGGCAACCCGAACATCCACCGCTTCCGTTGTCACAACCGGATTCCCCAATCGATGCGGCAGATACGGCGCGACTTGAAGCCAACAGCGAGTCCCGCAAGACTCAGATTTCTGATATGAACTGGTATCAGATGGATGTGACCATCTTTCCTCAGAATCCTGACCTGCAGATTCCGTGGAACATGGATCAACTCGCATTTGTCCCGGCGGATACACCCGAACCGGAACTGTTTCCCTTGGGTATACCAGGAGCATATTTGAGAACCGGGCATGAATTCGAGATTGAACCGCATCATATTTTACTACGAGTTTCTGATGATGCGATCGAACCTGAAGAATCGGAACTTTATGGTGTTCAACGACTTCTGATCATCGCGGGGTTCCCGAAAACGTATCGAGAAGTGAAATTCCGATACCTCCTGGCACAGTTCGGTCATATTTCTCTTCCGCAAAAGCGCTCTCGATCTCGATAAAAGGATTCGGATTCCGTGTACTTCCTGGCTCTCGAAAGTTCCTGTGACGAAACCGCGGCAGCCGTCTTCACGGCGGATCGGCGGGTGCTGGCCAACGTCGTCGCGTCCCAAACCGACCTACACGCCCGTTTCGGCGGTGTCGTCCCCGAAATCGCCTCACGGGCACATCTGCGGAATCTGCTTCCGGTGGTGGAAGAAGCCCTGGCGCGGGCGGGAATTACCAAATCCGACATCGGATGCGTGGCCGTTCACAACACGCCGGGGTTGGTCGGGTCGCTGCTGGTGGGAGTCAGTGCGGCCAAGATGCTCGCGTTGGCTCTCGGGGTGCCGTTGGTCGCGGTCAACCATGTAGCAGCCCACATTTATGCGTGTCGCATCGCGGCGGAACGGGACATTTTCCCCTGTCTGGGTTTGGTGGTCAGTGGCGGGCACACGGCCTTGTTCGATTGTGAATCGGCTCTCTCGCTACAGTTGTTGGGTGGTACGCGGGACGATGCAGCTGGGGAGGCCTTCGACAAGGTCGCGGCGATTCTCGGTTTGGGGTTTCCGGGCGGCCCGGCGTTGGAACGGGAAGCCGCTTTCGGCAACCCCACTGCTTATGCCTTCCCGCGTGCCTTTGCGGATGATGCCCGGTTGGAGTTCAGTTTCAGCGGCTTGAAAACGGCCGTGCTTTATGCGTGTCACGGTCAGAATGTCGGTAAGGGGACTCCTCCGCCAGCCGGGGCGAAGCGTGCCGATCTAGCTGCGAGTTTTCAGGCGGCAGTGGTCGATGCGTTGGTACTGAAGTGCAAGCAGGCTCTGCGTAAGACTGGGCGGGTCCGTCTTGCAGTGGGTGGTGGTGTGACCGCGAATCGGGCTTTGCGGGATGCGTTGCAGCTGATGTGCGAAAAAGAACACGCGGAGTTGTTCATTCCGCCGTTCGATCTTTGCACGGATAACGCAGCCATGGCCGCGTTGGCCGTGGAAAAGTGGGAAGCCAGCCAGTTCGCCTCCCCGGATTTGGACGCGGAGCCGAACTTCGTGTGAGCAAACTACTTGGCGTTGGCCGCGTGGAGTTCTTGGGCCTTTTTGATCTCTGCGATCACTTCTTCGCGGAGTTCTTTGGGCACATAGGCTAGCACACCGCCGAGTCGCTGTTCAAACTTGTTCCGCCGTTTTTCCCGCTTCTTTTTGCGAACGCCAGCTGGGTTCCCCATCGTCGTTTCTCCCGAAATTGTTCCCGTCCGGTCGATGATCGACCGTATCCAGAATTCTGAAACTATATCAGCCCGCCAGCCATTGGCGAAGGGAATTTGGCAACAATCTCACGGCGACTGTCCGTAACTCGCCTCACTTCACCGCGATGTACAGAGGATTTGTCGGTTTTTCTAGGGTTTGGGCTTCTTCGCCATCAGATTGAGAACAGCGGAAGCCATCGTGCGGACACCGTTACGGATGCTCGGCTCGGGCACCGGAGCATAACTATCCGAGTGCATCCCCGGTAGCTGCGCGGCACCTGGATGCTGGGCCGCATCGTACTTTTCTTGGCTGATTGTGCCGAGGAAGTACATACAAATCGGTATCCCTTCTCGCCCATAGCGTCCAAAATCTTCTCCACCCATGATCGGCGGGCGTTCCTGAACATGGGCATCGCCCAGCACTTCTCGCAGAGCGGTCATGGTCTTTCGGGTCAGCGGAACATCGTTGTAAGTGGAAGGGGTGTACTCATCGAGATTAACGATCACTTTGGGTTCTGGAGCGCGGGCCGTGGTGGCCGTGCCTCGCGCAATGCGGTCGATCGCCTTCAATACCTGATCGCGGGTGGAATCTTTGGTGGTGCGTACCGTGAGCTGCAGTTTGACCTCGCTGGGGATGATGTTGTGCTTGGTTCCACCATGGATCGAGCCGACCGTCACTACGACTGGGTCAATCGGGTTGACTTCTCGGCTGGCAATCGTCTGAAGGTTCAGCACGATTTGCGCGGCTAGCACTACGGGGTCAATGGTGTTGTGCGGCGCGGCTCCGTGGCCGCCTTTTCCTTTGACGAGGATGTCCACGCTATCCACATTGGCAAGAGCCAGCCCTTCCGAGTAGGCGATGGTGCCTACGGGCAGACGCGGCTCGGCGTGCAGGGCCAGGGCGTAATCCGGTTTCGGGAATTTTTTGAATAGCCCATCCGCGATCATGGCGCGGGCACCGACTCCGATTTCCTCGGCGGGTTGGGCGATGAAAACCAGCGTGCCGGACCAGAGATTCTTCAGTTGTACCAAGGTCCGTGCGGTGCCGACCCAGCTGGTCATGTGGACATCGTGACCGCAGGCGTGCATCACGCCGGTGTTGTTCCCGAAACGATCCCGTACCCGCACCTGGCTGGCGTAGGGTACGCCGGTCTGCTCGGTTACCGGGAGCGCGTCCATGTCCGTGCGGACGAGTACCGTGGGTCCGTCTCCATTTTTGAGGACACCAACCACCCCCGTTCCACCGACTTTCGGGGTCACGGTGAAGCCGAGTTTCTGGAGTTCTTCCGCCATCCGGGCGGCGGTCTGCGTCTCTTGGAGCGACAATTCCGGGTGAGAATGCAAATGCTGATAAAGTTTGACGAGATCCTGAATTTCACTATCCAGCACGCGATTGACAGCTTTGAGTCGTTCCTTCACCGGGGTAGGATCAGCGGCCAGAAGCGGGAAGGAGAGCAACAAGGCCAGATGGGCTGGCACCAAACGTATCAGCATGACGGAACCTCGGCAGGTGGGGTGAATGCGGGTTCAGTCTACTGATGCGAACAGACGCTGTCACACACGAAATGCGTTAATGCCTGTGCCCGATGGCACGCATATCGGCTCCGAACGTGGTCGACATGGATTCGTCCGTCAGCACCACGGTCGGGTGGCCCTGACATTGGATTCTTCCATCACGCAGACACAGAACGTGTTCCGCAACTCGGCTCACCATCGTTAGATCGTGCGATACCAGGAGAAGCGTCACCCCGGATTGACGGTTCAGCTCGGCGATCAGTTCGTAGAAGGACTGTTGGGTTTTGAAGTCGATCCCGGCGGCGGGTTCATCCAGGAGCAGCAGTTCGGGTTGTGGTTCCAATGCCATCGCCAAAAGGATGCGTTGGAGTTGCCCGCCGGAAAGACCATCGACGGGGACATCCAGCAAGTCCGGCACGCCGACGCGGTCCAGGAGTCGTTGAATGGTGGCCGTGAGCTGACGACCAATGCCCAGGAACAACGGCCCGCGTTTGAGCGTCAGCGCCATCAGATCACGAACCGTGATCGGCAAACGGGAGTCGATGGTGAGCCGCTGCGGAACGTAACCCACATAGTCGGGGCGGGGGCGGGAATGATCGTGTCCACACCGAAAGTCGATGGTTCCCCGATAGGGGAACTCCCCGAGAACCGTGCGTAAAAGTGTGGACTTACCCGAACCATTCAAGCCGATGAGGGCGGTGATCTTTCCCCGCGTAATATCCGCATTCACCCCACAGAGAATCGCCCGCCCGCCCCGGTAGACCCAGAGGTCGTGTATCGCAATCAGCGGCGGTGTGGACATCGAATTCTCTGGGGGAGTGTGGGACACCGAACCCGCATGACTGTGAATCATTGCAAGGCATCGGCGAGGTTGCGGAGATTTTGCCGCATCCGCGATTCGTACCAACCGGCGGAGAGATCACCGGGGTTGGCGGTTTCCAACGGGTCGATTTCCACTAAAACCGGGTTTGCGATTCCACGCCGTTTCAGTTCCTCGATGATGCGGCCAGCCGAACTCTGAGAGGCGTACTGCGGTTCCACCGCGATGACGCGGACTTTGTGTTCGACACACGCGGCGATCAGTTTTTCCAGATCTTTGCTGGTCGGTTCGCGGCCGGGTTGTTTCTGAATCACATCGACAATGTTGAGGTCGAATGTCTCGGCAAAATAAGTCAGGGATTCGTGGAAGGTGACGATGTTGCGATCTTTTTTCTCTTTCAGCATGGCGAGGCCGTCCGCCTTCAATTTGCGGAGTTTCTCAACATACTCCGCCGCTCGGCGGTCGTAGTCGGCCGCGTGGCTGGGGTCCACGGATTGCAGTTCCTCACGGATTTTCTCGACGAACGCCACGGCGTGATCAAGGCCCAGCCAGACATGCGGGTCGATGGCATGTTCATGTTCATGATCGTGCGCATGGCCATGAGCGTGATCGTGACCATGATCGTGGGAACAGGAACCTTCGTGCAATACCTGTGGGTCAAGCCCGGCTCCCAGGTTGACCAGTTGAATACGAGATGCCCCCGAGCCATCAATCATCTTCTTGGCGAGGCCGTCATCCAAGCCGAGGCCGTTGACGAAGAAGAGATCGGCTTCGTAAACGATCCGGGCTTGTGAGGGGTTCGGGTCGAAGTGATGCGGCCCTTGCGTACTCATCAGCGACTGCACGGCCGCGTGTTCTCCGGCCACGTTGGCCACGAAAGAGTACAACGGTGCGAACGACACAACGACTTTCGGCCCGGCATGTTCCGGCCAAGCCGAACCCGAGCGGCAACCCGCCAGCAGCACTCCCACAAGCGGAGCCAGCAGGAGTGCAGCCATTCCGATTGCCTTGCATTGCCGTTTCATCATGAGAGGCACCAGCGGATATACGATGTATTACCAGGGATATTCTAGACGGCTGTTGCGATCATGGCAAGCGGCGAGTCGTCCCGCTCCACCGACTGTGCCGGTGGATTTTCAGAGTGGTGTTGCAAATCGTCGGCGATCTGATCAGAATTCGAGAACGAACGTGAAACAAGGTGATCGGAACCCAAAATCCCGAACGGTATGACCGTGGAGGAGAGTTCGTATTTTGGGATGCTCGATTGCAGGATGGCTGCGGTCGATACCCACAGGAGGTGGGTCGCATGGTGAGGGAATCCGCCGGGGTGCCTTTGGCTGTACATGGCCGAGACACCGTTGACAATGACCAAGTCCATGACCAGGAATCGACACACCCCCGCCAAAAATCGGCGATTGTGATTGCGTTGCCGGACAGCGATGCCTCATCATGCGGATCCCCGCCAACCACACGCATCGTCGCACGCTCCCACTGGGGGTTCGCGGACCTGCACGAGATTTGGCGCTATCGGGAACTGTTGTATTTTCTGACCGCCCGCGACATCAAGATTCGCTACAAGCAAACCATCCTCGGTTCCGCTTGGGCGATTATGCAACCGCTCAGTGCGGTGCTGGTCTTTGTGATTTTCTTCGGCCGACTGGGTGGGTTGGCAGATGGGGTCGACAATTATACTTTGTTTGTTCTGGCCGGTGTTTTACCGTGGACGTTCTTCTCAAACGCCGTGATTGCCGCTGGGAATAGCCTGGTTGGCAACGAGCGACTTGTTACGAAAACGTACTTTCCACGGGTGTTTTTGCCGATGGCCTGTGTCGGTGCCTCCGCGTTTGATTTTCTGATCGGTCTATCGTTGCTGGCCCTCGGTTTCGTACTCGCGGGAATGATGGTTTCGTCCTCGCTCCTTCTGGCCCCGTTGGTTTTGGGTCTACTGGCCATCACAGCATTCGGTGTGGGCATCCTGTTCGCGGCCCTTATTGTTGCCCAGCGGGACTTTCGCCACGTCCTGACATTTGGAATGCAACTGTGGATGTTCTCGACTCCATGCATCTATTTATCCGCGGACAAGATTGGGCCGACAGCCCAGGCTTGGCTTCCGTTGAACCCCGTATATGGTTTGCTCTTGAATTTCCGCGCTGCAATCATCGGCGGTACGTTCGACCTGCGGGCATTGGGGCTTTCCACGCTTTCCGGGTTAGCCATCATGCTGACCGGATTCTGGTATTTCCGCCGCGTGGAACGAACGCTCGCGGATACAATCTGACTCTCAACGAAGAAAATAGACTGTAAGGTATTCATCATGCTCGGAACACGAATGTCAGCCGAACCGTTCCTCCGCCGCGTTGCGGAAGAACTAGCCCGTATTGATGCGATTGAAGTACAGGCACTCGCCGACTCGATGTATGAGACGTATCAAGCCGGACGGTTCATATTTGTCATTGGTAATGGTGGCAGTGGCTCTAATGCGTCACATTTTTGTGAAGACATCGGCAAAGGCACACTTAAATTACCAGATGACTTGGCAGAAAATGGCAAAAAGCGCGTCAAAATTCTCAGCCTGACCGATAACACACCCTACATCCTCGCCTGGGGGAATGATGAAGGGTTTGAACGGGTGTTTGTCGAGCAACTCCGCAATCTTGCGAGCCCCGGTGATCTCCTCATTGCCATTAGCGGGTCTGGCAACAGCAAGAATATCCTCAGCGCGGTCGATTGGGCCAAACGGAACGGCCTTACAACTTTTGGTTGTACCGGGTTCACGGGTGGCAAACTACGTCAAGAGGCTCATAAGGGGTTGCATGTTCCCATTGATGATATGGGGATCGTGGAAACATTGCACTTGGCAGCTTTCCATTGGGTTGTTGATGATCTGCATCGTCGAATATCGATGTGACAGCATGGGTTAATTTGACAATGGATTATCACAAACTGGAACGGGTAAGGAGTGCCCTTGGGACATGAAGTCCGCCATTCGCATTGACAATGTGACAAAATGTTATCGGCTCGGCCGCCAAGCCACAGGACGAGACAACCTGAGTGAAAACCTGTCCGCAACACTCCGAGACTCCTGGCGCAAAGTCCGTCGATTGCTGGAACCTACAGCAATTACACCGGAAGAATCATTCTGGGCGCTAAAAGATGTTTCCTTCGAGGTCGCACCAGGTGAGGTCGTCGGCATTGTGGGGAAAAATGGGGCAGGGAAAAGCACCCTCCTGAAAATCCTGAGCCGCATCACCGAGCCAACATCAGGGCAAATTGATCTCCGAGGGCGGCTGGGAAGTTTGTTAGAAGTGGGGACGGGTTTCCACCCGGAATTGAGTGGCCGTGAGAATATCTATCTGAACGGAAGCATCCTTGGGATGTCACGTGCGGAAATCCGCCGGAAATTCGATGCAATTGTCGCATTCAGTGAAACTGAACAGTTTTTGGACACGCCCGTGAAGAGATACTCTTCCGGCATGTATGTCCGACTCGCGTTTGCCGTCGCGGCACATCTTGATCCAGAAATTCTGATTGTTGATGAGGTGTTGGCTGTTGGCGATGCTGCGTTTCAGAAAAAGTGCCTCGACAAAATGCGATCAGTTGCGCAAGACGGTCGTACCGTCTTGGTTGTCAGCCACCAAACCGATGTCATCTTAAGACTATGCCATCGGGTGGTCCACTTGGAACAAGGAAGAGTCCTAGGTCTTGGTGATCCGAAATCCGTGATGGCGAATTACCTGAAAGAAAGCAACCGCACAATTCCCCTCGGCGAAAGAATCAATCTAACGACCGCCGATCGAACTGGGACGGGTGAATTGCGATTCACCGCGATGACATGCCAGACAAGCAGCATGAACTGGGTCACAACACACGGGGATATCACGATTGACTTGGAGATTGTTGCCCAAGAAGACCGCACCGTCGACAGCATTGCAATTAGTCTGTATCACACATCGGGTATACGACTTGTACACGCAGACACAATCAATCTATGCCGATCATGGAATATCCGAAAGGGATACAACAGCCTTCAATTTCATATCAATAATCTGCATTTGAACCCAGGGCAGTATCAACTTGGGATGCATCTATCTCGTCGTCCGCATACGGTATTCGACAAGATTCTCAATGCAGGCATGATTGTCGTTGCGGGTACGGGTGGCGAGCATATTAAACCACAGGCCAATAATGATGGGGTCGTGGCATGTGATTATTCAATAAACGAGATCGAACAGCCAATCATCGTACAAGCAGAAATGCTCCCAACTTAAATTGAACAATACACAAGGTGTAATATTATGATTGAGGCAGCAAAGCGAATTCGTCGCATGGCTCGCACACTAGTAGAATCACCCGGTCGGCTCACTGAATATTATCGCAGTAGTTTTAATGCGTATCAGTTTCAGGCCATCTTCGCAAAATACAAACAGATACCGCCTAATCAATTGCCACCAGATGGCATGATTGAACGGCTAGTCGAATACTGGGCCAATAGCTGGTCCGCTAAGGAAGAATATATCGTGGGGTTGCTGATGCATCTCAATCAAACATCTGGCCCCATACTCGAATGTGGTTCGGGGATAACGACACTCCTGCTGGGGCACCGCTGCCAGCAACTCGGACGCAAGCTCTGGGTGCTTGAACATCACCCCGGCTGGGCAACACGGATGCGCACAGCGTTAGCGAAGCACAAACTGGATCAGTCTGTACATATTATTGATGCGCCCTTGGTAAATTCAGAACATTACTCCTGGTATGATGTTGGCAATTTACCAGAAGGTGACATATACAACATGGTGGTATGCGATGGGCCACCAGGGCACACTCATGGTGGTCGATATGGGCTAATGCCTGTGCTGGGAGAGCGATTGTCAGTTGGTTGCCATATACTACTCGATGATGCGAGTCGCTTGGGAGAACAAGAAGTGCTTGCTCGCTGGGAAGATGAATATGGGATAAAGCATGAAATGATTGGTCAATTGAAGCCATATGCTGTAGCAATCAAGAGCAACTGATATATTATCTTGTACAGAGAAACATCGTGAATACAAACGCAACCAAACAAGTATCTGTTGTAATCCCCTGTTACAATGGCGCAGAATATCTTGCAGAAACTATCCGTTCGGTATTGGCACAAACAGTAGCCGTTCATGAAATTATCGTGGTCGATGATGGTAGTACGGATACATCAGCTGATTTGGCAGAATCGTTTGGGCATCCCGTGCGCGTGATACGGCAAACTAACCAAGGAGAATCCGTCGCGCGGAACCGTGGTATTGAAGAGGCAATCAGCCCGTGGGTGGCCTTCGTGGATGCAGATGATTTATGGGAAACGACGAAAATCGAGCAACAATTGCAGGCTGTGCAAAATCACCCGGAAATTGTGCTTGTATTCACAGGCTATAGAATGTTTGGTGCCGCTAACCATCTGGCTCCAATTCCACCCGCGCAAGTTGCCGGTGATTTCTGTCGCCCAGACACATTTTTTCGGTACGCCTTTTCGCCATCCTCGGCAATGGTTCGGCGTGATCTTCCGTTGCGTTTCGTGACTTGGACCAAATTCGGTGAAGATCGACTGTATTTCTTAGAGGCCGCGTTTCGATTTCGCAATCAACTCAAGTTTCTTCCCGACCCACTAACGCTCTATCGTAAGCACGCCCATCAGCAAACACGCAGCCCAGAATTGGTATCACGCGGCACCTTGGATTTTGTGCGATGGGCAGATCATGCCAATTTCTTGAGTGACGAAGAGCGATTCGCTGCTCGCCGCGCGATGGCAGATTCGTTGACGGAACACCTGGATGGACTCCGCTGGAAGCGAGAATGGAATCGATTCTGTGAACTCCGGGAGGTTTTGCGGAAAATCGAACCTTCGCCAGAGTCAAATGTAATACTTAATGAGAGAATTTATCCACGCTGGGTATATACTTTAAAAGATTGCATTGACAATATTCGCCATCGTTCCCGCGCGGAGGTGGTGCAATGAGTGCAAGGCAAGACACAATCTCGGTCGTAATCGCGGCCTATAACCGCGGCCCAAAGATCGCGGATACATTAAATTCGGTATTGAGCCAGTCGACCCAGGCAAATGAAATTCTCGTAGTCGATGATGGATCGACAGATGACACCGTTCCGTTTATTCGAGAATATTATCCACAGGTTCGTCTAGTTGAAGCTAAACATGGTGGTCAATCAGCGGCACGCAACCGAGGTGCGCAGAAAGCATCGTCTGATACAATTATATTTTTAGATTCAGATGACTTGATGCGCCCAAATGCTATCAAAACTATATTGGAATTAATTCGTCGATTCCCAGAAGCCCATGCTGTATTTACCGATCATGGTTATGTAAACCATCAATCGGGTGCTACCCTCGATAATCATCACAGCCAACTTCCGCAATTTTCCAGGTTCGGGTTGGTTGCCCCAGTTCGATCAGATGAACTGGGGCGGGTGTATGATCGCCGCCTGTATTATCAGTTGCTGCGAGGCAACATTCTTCAGCAACCCTGGACCACTCGGCGTAGCAGTTTTCTTCGGTTAGGGGGATTTTCCGAAGATCTACGAAATAATGAAGATTGGGATCTTTATCTCCGTATTGCGTATACATATCCGGTAGTGGTTAGTGATTGCGTACTTTCGACACATGTGGTTGAATCAGAGCGTGATCATGTTCATCTCTCAGCAGGGCAGGACGAGATGAATATGTTAATCTTGCAACGCCATAGCAAGGCTCGTTGCTGGGCGAACCTTTGGGCCCAGGTGCCCATTCGGCAAAAACTAGGTTTATATTACAAAGCTTTTGGCGATCAAGAATGTGCGAAAGGGAACCTGGCACTGGCTACGCGTGAGTATTTTCGTTCATTTCGACAGTGGCCGTTTGACCGTGTGGTTGTTGCAAGATTGCTTATGTGGTCGCTCCGGCTTCTTGGCCCTCAACACTACGCTAATCGTTAAGATGACTAAAATATTGCATCACAATATGTCGCAAGCAGATAGTACCGAATTGTCGGTAGTTATTCCAACATATAATCGATCTGATTATGTGTGTAAGTGTATTCATAGTATTATGGCTTGTGGTCTTCGTAATATTGAAATTATCGTAGTCGATGATGGAAGCACGGATGATACCGCAAATGCCATTGCACAGATTGATTACCCTGTAATCTATCATTGGCAACCCAATACGGGGACACCCAGCACTGCTCGAAATCAGGGATTCCTGCATTGTCGCGGTCGCTATGTGGCATTTCTTGATTGTGATGATTCATGGTTGCCAAGTGTTCCTGATTCGGCATTGCAGTTGCTGAATCGGCATCCACAAGTTGATGTGTTGTTTGCCGATGCACATATGGGCAATTCTGAGCAAGGGTTCACCTCCTGGATTGATATTGCAGGGCAAGATGCGTTTCTGGAATTGCCGCATCAGATGTTGGAATCAAATTTTCGACTATTAGCTCAGCGACCATTCTTCCGAAGAATGGCAGAGCGAAACCCGGTATTTATCGGTGCCGTTATACTCAGGCGAGATGTGTTCGCGGAATCGGGCGGGTTTAACCCTTCCTTGCGTGGAGCTGCCGATTGGGAATTGTGGCTTCGCTTGGCATCGCGATGCACATTTGGGTATTTATCTGAACCAATGGCAATTTATTCTCGCCATTTCGATAATATGTCCAGCGATCAAGAACATATGATCAACGAATTCTGCCAAGCATTATTGCAAACAGAACAGTTGCCATTGCTTCCCGCCTCCGATCGAGAATGGGTAGCAAAGATGCGGGCACGACAACTTTATAATTACGCTTACAACACGTTTGATTCTGGCCGTTACGATTTGGCTAGAACCAGATTCAAGGAAGCTATTGAAGCTGGCTGTCATGAGCGAACGGCACGCATGCTTCATGCGGCATGTTATCTCCCGCATAGTATTATCC
>JAIXLE010000027.1 GCA_026931725.1 Bacteroidales bacterium | reverse complement strand
GGCGGCCAGATCGGGAGGAAGGTCGGGACGAATCGACTGAATCGGGGCGGGTTCGCGGGTCTGATGCCAGAGCAGTTTTTGGGCAACCGAACCATCGGGGAACAGCGCTTGATTGCTGAGCAGGTAGTAGAACGTCGCACCCAAAGAGTAAATGTCTGCCCGGATATCGACGGAATGACTGTCGAGAGCCTGTTCCGGCGCGACGTAATCCGCGGTACCGAGGATATTTTCGTCGTATTTTTTGGTGAGCTTATCGTCTTCATCGTGGAAGAATCGGGCCAACCCCATATCCAGAATCTTCACCACACCGGCCCGGTCGACGAGGATGTTGCCGGGCTTAATGTCGCGGTGGACGAGGCCCATTTCGTGCGCATGTTGGAGGCCCACAGCGCAGCCGTAAATGTAATGGCAAGCACGGGTGTAATCGAGTGGCCCGACTTTCTTGACGAGATCCTGGAGGTTGGTCCCATCCACATATTCCATGACGATGAAGTGCAAGCCCGCGTCCTGGTCGATGTCGTAGGCGCGGACGATGTTCGGGTGGTCCAATGCCGCCACGGCGCGGGCTTCGCGGTAAAACCGTTCGAGTGAAGCAGGGTCGGTCGCTTTCGCGGCGGGTAACACCTTGACGGCGACACGTCGCTTCATGAACTTGTGTTCACAGAGAAACACTTGCCCCATGCCGCCGGTACCGAGCTTTTCCAACACGCGGTATTTGCCGATGGAGAATCGTTTCCACTTACCCTGGAGGATCTGATCGGCTTGAAAGTAGGTCAGAATCCCATCCCGCACGAGGACACCCGCGAGCTGATTCGGGCTAGGCGGGATTTGATTCTGTTCGCGGAGTTGCGATAAGTGGGATTTCAGCTTGGCTTCTTCCACCACCCCGCTACGCACGACGAGGTCCACAAACTCGTCATTATTGGCCGGGGCAGGCATCAGTTCACTCCGTCGTTCGAGGGGCTAGTGGACGGGATCAGGAGAAACGAACCGCGTTATTCTATGCAGTATAAGTCAAATCTTCGCAACAGTCCGGTGAATTCTGACAGGATCGAAAAGTCAGCGTGCAAAAACGATGAAAGGAGCGAATGGAAGTGGGGTTGAGAAGGATCTCACCAAGACCATGAGGCAGGCAGGCCGCGACGGCCTACCTGTAGTCAAACCGCATCCACCACGGATTCCCGTGCGATGGGGTTCCTGTTCGTTTATTGGCCGGGCATCTCGAACAGAGGCTTGCCCGAACCGATGCCGCCACGCAAACTCGGATTCGCGGTACGGTTCGTCATCCGTTCGTCGGCTTCTTTGCGGTCGGCTTCTTCCTCGGCGGCTGCGGCGGCTTCTTCCGCGGACTCCGCTTCGGCTTTCAGGGATTTCAGCGACAAAGACATGCGGCGAGCCTGGGTGTCGATACTGAGGATTTCCACCTCAATCGCCTGCCCTTCCTGCACCACCTCGCGCACGCGCCGCACCCGTTGGGTCGAGAGTTCGGAAACGTGAACCAGCCCTTCGATACCGGGGGCCACTTCGACGAATGCGCCGAAATCCATGATCCGGGTCACCGTACCCGTTACGCGGGAGCCAATCCGGTTCTGTTCCGCGAAGTCGGCCCAGGGGCTGCGGACCAGCGCCCGGAGACTGAGGCCGATCTTGCGGGTTTCCCGGTCCAGGCGATCAATCACCACTTCCACTGTCTGACCTATGGCGACGACTTCGGAAGGATCGTTGATGCGGCCCCAGCTCAGTTCCGAAACGGGGATCATCCCATCCGCGCCGCCGAGATCCACGAAGGCACCGAACGGCTTGATGCTTTTCACCGTGCCCGTGCGGCGTTGGCCCACTTCGATACCCGCCCAGAATTGTTCGCGTTGCTGTTCGCGTTCCCGTTCGAGCAGTGTTCGGCGGCTGACGATGAGGTTCCGTTCGGCCGGGTCCACTTCACTGACCACGACTTTGAGCCGTTGATTGACGAGGGCTTCGATATTCTCAGTACGGTAGAGATCGATTTGACTGGCGGGCATGAAACCACGGATGCCGTTGACTTCGATCATCAGCCCGGTTTTGTTCTTGTTGGCCCCGGTGATTTTGGCTTCGACCACCATACCGACCGCGACACTCGACCAGTCCGTGACCACCTGGGCGGCACCTTCCATGGTTAGGCGGAGGAGCCCATTCGCGGAATCGTAACCTTCGATGTCGAATTCGACGCGATCACCAATTTTCGGGAGTTGGCCTTCAAACTGTTGAATCGGCAACACACCTTGGCTGCGACCGCCGGGGATGTCCACGAAGACATCTTTGCCATGAATGCTGACAATCGTGCCCGATTTCCGGGTCGATTGGCCGGGCACCTGAGCCGAGCGTGCCGGTGTTTCTGGCTTGGCGACGGTATGAGAGACATCAAAACCGGCCATCGCGGCTTCGAGTTCCGCTTCGATACTGGCATCCAGCATCCGGCGATTCGGCTTCGCGGCGGCAAAATCCCTCGGTGCGAGCGCTGGCGGCTTGGAACTATCCAGCTTGGGGCGTTCGCCTCGGGGGAATGGCCGATCTCCACGCCGAGGCGGGCCGGGGTTCGGCGGGGCGGGGCGGGCGGCGGTCGGATCGGACACCAGAGCATCCGCGCCAACGGGAGTAGCCCCTGAAGAAACCGATTCAGGCTGGGGAGCAGCGGGCGGGTTGGATTCAGACATTCGCGGTTCCTCAAACCGGCCAAGCGTGTCGGTGTGCCGAACCGTGCCGGAACTGTGAAGTTATCAGGCCGATCGGATTACGACAACTCGGTTCCGTTTTCCAGGCATTGTTGCGATGCCGCAGGGTGTCATTCCGGCCCCGGTTCCAGCACTGATTTTGCCGATTGGGTCGATTGGACTTTCCGCATCTGGGCGTTCTCCGCACCCAGTTCGGCTCTCCTTTGGGTGACGGTTTCGTACAATCTCTCTCCATGTCACCACTCCGTAAACGAATTCTGTTGGCGTTCAAAGCGATTGTCGCAGCGGTGTTGATCGTCGCGGTTGCCTGGCACTTCGAGCGATTATTACGGCACCCTGATGTCTGGAAGCATATTCAGTCGGCGCGATTTGCGTATCTGATCCCGGCTGGCTTCCTCTACTTGGTTACGCACACGATCTGGGGGAGCTTTTGGGTGTCGCTGCTGCGCAATCAGGGGGCGCATGTCCCTTGGTTTGTCGGGTTGCGGGCATATTTTGTCAGCCAGTTCGGGAAGTATGTTCCGGGCAAAGCCTGGGTGTTGGTGTTGCGGGTGGGTCTACTACGCCACCACGGGCTTTCCGCAACCATCATCGCCGTGACGGCAACGTATGAAACGCTGACGAGCATGTCTGCCGGGGCACTGATCGGGGTGTGCCTGCTGTCGTTCGCCGGAGAGCGGATCGGGTTGACGCTGGCTTCGCCGCAAGGAGTGGCTTTACTGGGGATCGCCTTCCTTCCCATCGCGTTGGGGGTGGCGACACGGTTCATTCGCCGATTGCCGAACCCGCCGGTACGGTTGCTGTTACGCGGATTGCTTCAGGATTCTTTGGGTTGGTGCTGCCTGGGGTTATCATTATGGTTTACTCTTCGGGCGATTGTTCATGATGAAATCCATTTGACACCCGTGGAATTCGCGGAAGACTTGGCGGCGGTGGCCTTGTCGTATGTGGCGGGGTTCGTGGTGCTGGTAAGCCCCGGCGGGTTGGGGGCGCGGGAGTTCGTCTTGCAGCAAGTGTTGATCCCGCAACTGGCTCCGTTCACGGGAACCGCGGCGGCGGGGGTAGCGGCGGTCACGGCGGTGGCCCTCCGATTGGTCTGGACCGCGTTCGAGGTGCTGTGTGCCCTCATTCTCCTGGTCGTGGGGCGTTCCGAACCATCACCCGATCCGTATGCTAACCCTCGGGAAGCCCAAGCGATGACGACCGAGAAAGGGAGCGGCCACGATGCCTGACGGCTTACCAGCCGACCGTGCGGCACCAGATCCAGAACTCCTGACCTTGGTGATTCCGGTCTACAATGAAGAAGACAGCCTCCCCGTACTGACCGCGGAGATTGCGGCTGTGGTCGGCCCGCTCGGCAAACGGTGGGAAATCCTCTTCGTCGATGATGGCAGCACCGATGGCTCCTGGCAGACTATCCACAAACTGACCCAGCAATACCCGGAAGTACGCGGACTCCGTTTCCGTCGGAACTTCGGCAAGGCGGCGGCCCTGCAAGCCGGGTTCACCGCGAGCCGAGGCGGCATCGTCTTCACCCTGGATGCGGACTTACAAGACGACCCACAGGAGATCCCCCGGTTTCTCGCCGCCCTGGATGCCGGGAAAGATGTCGTCAGCGGCTGGAAGCAAGTCCGGCACGACCCCTGGCACAAGGTGTTTCCGAGCCGGGTCTTCAACAAGATGATTAGCACGCTGACCGGCGTACATCTGCACGATCACAATTGCGGTTTCAAATCCTACCGGGCCGCCGTGGTGCGGGAAGTGCGGCTCTATGGCGAACTGCATCGGTTTGTGCCCGTGTTGGCGGACGCGCACGGGTTCCGGGTTGGGGAACTCGTCGTGCATCACCGCCCCCGCCAGTTCGGCCACTCGAAATTCGGAGTCAACCGTTTCCTCAAGGGGTTTTTAGATCTCCTCTCTGTCACGTTCAACACACAGTATGGCCGCCGACCGATGCACTTGCTCGGCGGACTCGGGCTGTGCGGCCTCGCGGGCGGTGTTCTCGGAGGTTTGCTCCTGCTGGTCAATCTGCTGTTCCTGACCTGGACAGCGCAAGGAGTGGGGATTGCGGGAATGTTCGCTGTTGGGCTATGCTCGGCGGTGTCGTTCCTGGTCGGCGTGCAATGTGTTCTCGCGGGCATCGTGGCAGAACTGCTGACAAAACGAACCTCTCAGTTTGACAATCCGTATCAGATTGCGGAAACCACGCCCAACTCGGTTTCCCCCGGAAATGGTGGAGGCATTTGATGGCGGCTGCCGGTGATGCCGATTCCCTTCGCACAACCTGTTATCAGGCGATGGCCGTGGTGGCGATCGCCGTGGCGGTGGCACGCATCTTTGCGGCCGAGAACCTAGTGGAACCGAGCCGGTACACACCGCCTAACTCCACGGCGTTTGCAAGTTATCCGCCCGATCCGCCGCGGTACTGGCCGGAAACCCGACCCGAACCGACCCCGATGTTCAGCTCCAACGATAAATCCCGTTGGGCCACTATTCGCGCTCTGGTCAACAACGGAACCTATGTGATCGGCAAGCGGGAACATTTCCGCGAAACTTCGGGCGACTTCGGCGATACGGGTATCATTTTCGAGGAACAGTACCGCTCCATCGACAAAGTCATGGACCCAACCACGGGGCTGTTTTATTCCAGCAAACCGCCCCTCTTTCCGACCGTTCTAGCCGGAGAATATCTGCTGCTGAAACGGATTCTCGGCTGGGACATCGTGAAACATCGCTGGTATGTCGTTTGCACGATGCTGCTTACGGTGAATGTCCTGCCGTTCCTCTTTTATTTGATGTTCCTGGCTCGCTTGATTGAAGAACATGGCACCACGGATTTTGGCCGGATTCTCACTTTCGCGGTCGCCTGTTACGGAACCTTCACGATGACGTTCATGGGAACGCTCAACAACCACAATCCCGGCACGATGTGCGTGCTATTCGCGGTGTATCCGCTCCTGCGGAAAGAAACGCCTGGGCTGCTGGGCTTGATCGTGAGCGGCTTCTTCGCGGGGTTAGCGGCGACGTTCGAGTTCCCGGCCGCGGCCTTGCTGGCTGGGGTTTTTGTGTATCTGCTCGCCACCCGGCCACGCGATGCCTTGCTGGGCTACCTCCCGGCTGCGCTCATCCCGATCGCGGCTTTGTTGCTGACGAACTTCCTGGCGATGGGGAAGGTGCTGCCCGCATATCTGGAATTCGGCGGCCCGTGGTACAACTATCCCGGTAGCCACTGGGCGAAGTTCGGTACACCCGGAGCCAAGGGGATCGACTTTGCCACGGAAACCAAGGACATATATGCCTTTCACCTCTTGGTGGGGCATCACGGTTGGTTCAGCCTGACACCGATTTGGCTCATGGCTCTGATCGGGATGATCGGATCGGCATTGAAAGCCAGCCCGGAAATCCCGGCACTGGTTTCTCGGTTCGGGAAGCCGTCTCGGGCACCGAATCTCGGGCTGTTTGCCATTTTGACGCTGCTCGTCTCAGCCGCGACAATCGGGTTCTACATCTACAAAACGAACAATTATGGCGGCTTCACCAGCGGGCCACGCTGGCTATTCTGGCTGTCTCCGCTTTGGCTCATCGGGTTGCTCCCCGTCGCGGATTGGGCGAGTCGGCGTTGGTCGACCCGCTGGCTGGCGCTGATTCTGCTCGGGATTTCGGTCTTCTCGGTCTTTTATCCAGCCGTGAACCCCTGGCGGGCACCGTGGATTTTGCAATGGCTCGAAACCGAAAACTGGCTCCGCTACTGAGCCATGTGCCTTTATGTTAAGATGGGACCATCGGCCTAACGTGTGCCGACCCCCATCGCATCCTTGATATTATGCCGCAGCAACCCAGTGGATTTCTGATTGCCCGTGATGGCGAGGGCTACGGTGAAGTGTACCCGCTCCAGTCGGGGGAAGTCACGACCGTTGGCCGTGCGCCGGACAGTACAATCGTCGTGCGGGACGACTTGGTAAGCCGTCGGCACGCGGAACTGCATTACACCAAAAAAGGTTGGACCGTCCGCGATCTCAACAGTTTGAATGGCACCCGCATTAACGGTGAGCGGATTCGTGGCGAACGGGTGCTGCAAGCGGAAGATGAACTCACCGTAGGCAAACTCATCTGCCTGTTCGTCCACACACTGGACGAACTCCCAGATATTCCGATTCCCCCAGGCAGTGAACCCCACCCGACGGGCGGACTCGAAATCACCCGCCGACTTGGGCAGACACGGTACATCCCTTCCACCACCGCTACGGAAGGTGTCATTCTCCCGCCGCCCACGGAACGGCTTTCGGCCCGTGAGGGGGCATCGGAAGCGTTGGCGACGCTCTATCATCTTGCCTTGGAGATGTCCGAAGCCAAAACGCCCGTCGATCTGGCCGAGCAGGCCGTGGAAGCCCTGTTACAGTCGACCCCGGCGGAGGTCTGCGCGGTCCTGACCCTGCGCGGGAGCAACGAACTCGATCCGTTAATACACCGGGCCAAGTTGACCGCACCGCCGACCTATCACAAAGTGTCCGATTTCGTGGGCCGGGAAGTCCTCTCCGCCCGGCAAGCGGTCCTGGCCGAGGATGTCACCGACGATCAGGCGTTGCGGGACCGCGAAAGCCTGACCGAAATGCGTGTCGCCAGTTTGATTTGTGCGCCGATCCTTGCGGAACAGAAGATCATCGGTCTGATTCATCTGTACAGCACATCGACCACCGCTCGATTAAATGCGGATGATCTCGAATTCACACTCGCAGTCGCGCATCAATGCGGTGTCGTCTGGCAGAAACTGCGGCGACAAAGTGAACTCTCGGTCGAAAACCGCGAACTCCGGGACCAGCTCCGCATCGACAGCGAACTGGTTTGCCGTGACCCCGCGATGAAAAAGGTCGAAGTGCAGATCGCGCGGGTCGCATCCGGCCGGGCCACGGTGCTGATCCGCGGGGAAAGCGGTGTCGGCAAAGAACTCGTGGCGCGGGCGATCCATTACACCAGCCCCCGCAAGGAAAGCCCGTTCGTCTGTTTGAACTGTGCGGCCCTGACCGAGACGTTGTTGGAAAGTGAACTGTTCGGCCATGAAAAAGGCTCGTTCACCGGAGCCACCGAACGGATGATCGGCAAGTTCGAGTCCGCCGACCAAGGTTCGATTTTCCTGGATGAGATCGGCGAGATGGCCCTGAGTACCCAGGCGAAGTTCCTGCGGGTTCTCGAAGGGCAACCGTTTGAGCGGGTCGGCGGCAATGTCCCAATCAAGGTGGATGTCCGCGTCATCGCCGCGACGAATCGCCCATTGGAAGAAGCGGTCCGCGAGGGGACATTTCGTAAAGACCTCTATTTCCGTCTCCAGGTCATTCAGGTGGATGTCCCACCTCTGCGGGAGCGTCCCGCCGATGTCGCCGCCATTGCCGAGCATTTTTTACAGCGGTTCTCTCGGGAAACGGCCCGGAAATTCAAGGGGTTCACCCCCGCAGCGGTGCGGCAATTGCAAGAGTATCACTGGCCGGGCAACGTCCGAGAACTCCGCAACGTCGTCGAACGCGCGGTTACGTTGGGGACTCCGCCGGTGATCGACATTGGGGACATTTGGCTCTCGCCGCTCGGAGCCCATGTGGACACTCCCCCCGCCCCGGTTGCCTATCAGCCATGTTCGCTCGAAGAGATGGAAAAAGAACACATCTTGCGGACACTCGATCATACGGATTGGAACAAATCGCAGGCGGCCAGCATCCTCGGTATCGAACGCTCGACCTTGGATCGCAAGATTCGCGCGTTCCAACTGAAACGAGAATGACTTCAACCCGTGGAACCCGTTCGGAGCTTGTGGAACAGTCGCTGCAAGTCCTCGGGCGGCGGCATTTCCCAGAACAGGGATGCCCCCGTGACCGGGTGGACGAAACCCAACTCCAAAGCGTGCAATGCGAGACGGGGGGCCGTACTCCGATCGGGAATGTTGTCGCCGTTCGGTTTCCGGCAATACACTTTGTCGCCACACACCGGATGACCGGATTCTGAAAGATGAATCCGAATCTGGTGCGTGCGTCCTGTCTCCAATCGACACGAGAGCAGAGTATATCCGTCGAACCGTTCCGCGACTTCGACATGCGTGACCGCGGGCTTGCCGACCTTCGGGAGCGTGGTGCTACCCCGGCGGCCATCCCCCCGGTCCCGCACCAGATTGGAGCGGATGGTCCGGGGCTGGAAGGGGCCAGCCACCAGGGCGAGGTAACGGCGGATCACGGTGTGTTTGCGAAACTGCATCCCGAGTTCTCGTTCGGCCAACGCCGTCCGAGCGAACACCAGCAATCCACTCGTTTCCTTGTCGAGGCGATGCACGATCCGCAGCGGAGGCAGGCGTTTGCGGGGCAGCCGTTGCCGGGCTTCCACGGCCCAAGTCGCCAGATCCTGCAAGGTCGGATCGAGCCGCCGACGTTGGGGGGACCATTCCAGTTCCAAAGGATGACGAACCGAGTTCACCCCGGACGGTTTTTCGACCACGACCAAATGATCGTCGTAGTGGCGGATCACCAACGTATCCGGCCGGGCACTGGCGGGTAGCCGTTTGGGACTCCCCAGAAGCGTGACGATTTCGCCTTCTTGCAAACGTCGAGCGGCATCGGAGCAGATGGCATCGCCGACCTGAATCCGGCGAGATGCAATCAGCGTCCGTACCTGGTTCCAGCTGGGCTGGTCGGCGTGCAGGCGGGAGCGTAAGACTTTGGCCAAGGTGTGTCCGGCTTCCGCGGCGAGGACGGAAAACGGGGGTAGCTGTGGATTCTCCATCTGGTCAGATTATCGACGGCGGCACCGGCTGGGAATGGCAGGACGGCCACATCCGCGACAACGCAAAGACGAAAAAACCGCCATCATGTCCGCTGCCCCACACGCAACCCAAGCAGAAATAATGCCATCCCCAGGAGCAGGGCCACATGATAATCCCGCACGGGTTCGACGGTACGGATACCCAGATGGTGCCCGAGAACCATGATGGCCGCGCCCAGCAGAAACAACAGCGTGGACCCAAACCCGGATACCGGAATCGTAATCAACAGGATCAATCCCGCGACTCCGACGTTGGCGGTATCGCACCAATGCGTCCAAGTGACGGGAATCGCATCCAGAGTGAGAGGAGTGGTCTGGTGGTGGAAGAGCGCGACGATACGTTCTCGCCCAGTTCCAGAGCTGGTGTCGAATAGAGCCTTCATCCGGTCGATGGGGTGGTTTTGCACGACCCAAATGAGGAAGCCCCCCATCAGAGCTAGAGCCAATCCGGCTCGCACCCCCATATCCACCGTGCGGAACAATCGCCATCGTGCGAATCGTCCGGGTTGGCTCGGCACCATTTCAACCACAGCGGATGGGCTGGTGCGCCCGGCCCCGCCACCGGGAAACTGTGTCCGATACCCGACAGCGCGTGTCCGGTCGATGAACTGATCGGCCACGGCGGCGGCATGGTCGTTGGCGGTGTGTTCGGTCATCCCGCCCGCGATGAGCCGAGCCCGTTCCACCCGTTCGAGGAGTTGGCGGTCTTTTTCTTCCCGGCGGCTCTTTTCGACACGATCGAACAGAGCCACCAGCGGTTCGCGCCAAGCGGCAAACTTTTCCCGGTCGCCGGCATTCCCCGCGCGGAGGAGCATCAAACGCGTGGTCAACTTCGCCTCGAAGCCGAACACCGCCTCAAAAAATTCTTCCCAGGACTTCCCCGCGTGTTTGGCCACGAACTGCCGTAAATCATCTTCGGTGACACCACCCATGCGGAGTCGCTGAGCCAGTCGCTGACACTTCGCCACCGGGACATACCGTTCCTCGTCGATGGCGCGGTCGAACCCGTACCGCATTGCGATGGCCAAGCTATAGCCGATCAGGCCGAACCCCAACCAAATCCAGAGGAGCCCCAAACTCCAGATCAACAGCGTAAACAAGCCGACTCCCATCAGTGCCCCGGCCCAGTCCCAGAGGGAGAGCCCAATCAGATACTGATTGACTCGGCTAAACAGATGGGTCTTGCGGGCGACACCGTTGAGAACGAAGTATAACCCGCAAGCATGGAGAACCATACCGGCAAGGCCGAAGGCCCAATCGAGCCGACCAAAAAACATCAGCAGCACGGCCAGCACGCTACACGATGACAGCGAAGCGGAAACAACGCGATCCCGCAGAACGGCGGTTGGGGCGGACTGAAAGATGCGGGTATACCGTTCCACCCGTTCCATATCGTGGTCACGGGGAGTGAATCGGCCGGTGTGATACACGCCGAGCCATTCTTCCAATACGCGGACGACCTCACCCATATTCTGATAGCGGGTTTCGGGGTCTTTCTCCATCATTTTTTGAACGATGGCTGAGACGGTTTTCGGCACGCGGCTACTGATCTGCTCGGGCGGCACCAGGGGCTCATACGCATGTTTGGACATCAACTCCACGGCCGTATCCGCCTCGAACGGCGGTTGCCCGGTGAGCAGGACGTACAGCGTGCAACCCAGGGAATAAATATCGGCCCGATGATCGACGACGGACGCATCCCGGCACTGTTCGGGGGCCATGTACGCGGGTGTGCCCAGGGCGATGCGATGGCCGGTCATGTTCGGGGCCAACGAGGCCAAGCCGCCACCGGAATCGGTTTCATCCAGTGGTCGTCGTCCGATACGCACTTGAGCGGCATCCGGGGTTTTCACCAGCCCCAAGTCCGCGACTTTGACGACACCTTGTTCCGTCAGGAGCAGGTTATCGGGTTTGACATCCCGATGGATCAATCCGCGTTCGTGGGCATGTTGGAGTCCCCGCGCGGCTTGCAGAATGTATCCCACGGCGGTTTCGGCTTCGATCTTTCCATTCAGTCGCACCAGATCCGCGAGCGTGCGACCTGGGACATACTCCATGCTGAAGAAGCGGGTTCCGTTCGTTTCACCGATGTCGTAGATTTGCACAACATTCTGATGGTTCAGCAGCGCCGCGGCGTAGGCTTCGCGTGTGAAGCGGGCCACGAACACCGGATCAACGGCCCAACTGGCACTCATGACCTTCACGGCAACATGGCGATCGAGGGACAGTTGGCGGGCCAGGAACACGGCTCCCATGCCACCGTGACCCAGACAGCGTTCGATGCGATAACCGGGCAACTCGGTCGGTGTTGCGGATGAGTGGGAACCTCCAGGCGACGCGACCCCGGCACAGGAACCCGCTGCGGAAGCCTGTGGAGATTCCCACGCAGGGGAAGGCATCTCGACAGCACTTGGCGGAGCGGGGTTGTTGGATCGAGACGATGTGGGCGAACCAGCCACCCGAAACGATTGAGGGTGTGGAGTGAGTCGGAATCCTGATTCTGAGCCTTGGCGAGAATCGGTGATCGGGGCGGGTTTGAACGTGTGGGCCGGAACCTGTCCCGCTACCGATTCTGCGGCTTGGGGTGTCGAAACCAGCGTAAAGAGAACCTCGCCACAGTGAGGGCAGACGACCTCACTCTGACTCGGCGCGAGCGTTGCCGTGTCCAAGCTCTGTTCACACTGCGTACACTTCACCGCCACGAGGAATCCTCAGTTCAGGTGAGGTTTGCGGTCTACATCCTGGGCCTTTCCTGAGCGACACCCTAACCGTAGTTCACGAATGCGTTCACGCACGGTTGGGAAAAGGAAAACTACAAAAATTGCTGCAAGTCATGATAGGATCATGACTTGCACGGGGGGATCTCGCAGTCGAATCGGAAGCGATGGAAGGTGTCGCGGAATTTAGACGGGTTGCGGCAGCATTCCCAGGAGTTTCCGCACGATCGCCAGGGTTTTCTGGGCTTCGGCGCGGGCTTTGCGTGCTCCGGCTTGCAGGATCGCTTCCACGGTTTCCGGCTGGGCTTGCAGCTCTTTTCGTTTCTGGCGGGCCACGCCGAATTGTGCGTCGATCTTTCCCAAAAGGAGCTGTTTCGCATCACCGAAACCGAATGGTCGACCCTTGCGGCTTTCCGCGTTCAGATGCGGGTTCCGATACTGGGCGGCCAGGGCTTCCTGTTCCTCGACGGTGGAAAAGAGTTTGTACAAAGCGAAAATGTGGTCCGTGTCCGGGTCAATCGGTGTGCCAAGCTCGATCGGCGTGGTGACCACAGCGTTGACGGCGTTTTTGAGGGCTTTCCCTTCCGCGAAGATTTCGATGGTGTTCCGGTAGGATTTGCTCATCTTGCGGCCATCGGTCCCCGGTACGACCGCCGCGTCGCCGTGGAGTTCCTTCGGCATCGGGAAGACTTCGCCGTAGGCCCGGTTGAAGTAACCGGCCATGTCGCGGGTCATCTCCAGGTGCTGCACCTGATCTTTGCCGACCGGGACGATGTTCGACCGAACGCTGAGGATGTCCGCGGCCATCAGAACGGGATAGGTGAACAGGCCGACGGTGGGCGTGATCCCCTGGGTGATTTTGTCCTTGTAGGAGTGCGCGCGTTCCAGCAACCCCATGCCGGTCACGGTGGCCAGAATCCAAGCGAGTTCGGTCACTTCGGGAACATCGGATTGTCGATAGAATGTGGCCTTTTCCGGGTCGAGCCCCAAGGCGAGGTAATCCAACGCCACATCGCGGACATTCTCGGCGAGGATGTCACGGGCAGATTTCCAGGTTTTGCGGCCAGCCTGCTGAGCGATTTCCGCTTCCTTGGCTTCCGCGTCCTTCAGGGTGGTCAAGGCGTGGTAGTCGGCGATGAAGTAAAACGCCTCACCTTGTTCCTGCAAGGCGATGTGCTGCTGAATCGCACCGAAGTAATTGCCCAGATGGAGCTTACCAGATGGTTGAACGCCACTCAGGATGCGGGGTTGCACTGGGCTCGTCACAGACAGTCCTCAATAAAGTCCATCATCGGGTCGGGTTGATGCGATTCCGCGAATACCGATACAGTATAGACCGCACACGGCAAGAGACAGTGAAGGAGATTCCCGGATGAGCAACTGGGCTTCCGAGACGGTCGCACCGCAATCGGAGATACCGCAATCGGAGATACCGCAACCGGAGACACCCCAAGCGGTGCCTCCTCCGATGGATCCGACTCTGGATCCGAAAATCGCGGAACTCCAATTGGAGGCGTTGAAGGCCGCGTTGAGCCAGGAGGGGGAGCAGCGTCTGTTCCGAGCGGGTAAGCTGCCCGGATTGTTTGCGACGAAAACCGGCCTGGCCGCCCAGGCTGCGACGCAGGCACTCGCGGCGGGGTTGTTCGAGGTTGTCCGGTCGGAAACGCGCGGCAAAAGTGTGACGGAATGGGTACGGGCGACCCCGGCTGGGGTTCGGTTCGTGCAGGAGCATGATTCACCCAAATCTGTTCTGCGGGAATTGCGGGAGGTGCTGAGCGTCACGCGGAACGGTGTCCCGGTGTTTCTCGATGCCGCTCGTCAGAGTGTGGCGGAGTTGGCGGAACAGTTCGCCCAGCAGTCCGCCGAGCTGATGCAGCGGTTGGATGCCTTGACCGAACGTGTGGAAGCGGCTCTCCGGCGTGCGGATGCGGCGAGTACCACGACGACGATTGTGGCGGCCTCGGAGGCACCAGCGGTCGTGCCGTGGGCGGAGGCCGCAATGGCGTATCTCGATCAGCGACGAGCCATCGGGGCGAGTGGGCCATGCCCCCTCCGCGAGCTGTTCCATGTGGTTCAAGAAGGATCACCGAACCTGACACTGATGGATTTTCACGATGGGCTTCGGCGGATGGCCGACCATCGGGTGATTCAACTATCGGGTGTTCGTGATGGGGTGGAACTTCTGGATATTGAATATGCGATGATGTGTGGTACGCAGGTGTGCGGTTACGCCAGTCGGTGATGGGTGAGAAGAAATGGTATTCCCCTCACCGTCCGGCAGATGAGGGGAATGGATGTCGTCGAATCGTTCACCCGCAAAATAGCTTATTTGCCTGCGGTGAACTCTTTCAGTTCCAGCACGGCTTCGTTGCCGCCGATGCTGTAGCTGAGCTTCACGATTCCCTTGTCCTTGGCGAACCAGTATTTGACCGAGGTTTTGGTTCCGGCGATCTCGAAATCGGGGCCGTCGACCACGATGGCTTCAAACTCGCCAGCGGGAACCTTGGCTTTGTCCTTGTCGTTGGTGATGGTGAATTTCCCCTTCACCGGCTGTTGCTGAATCTTGGAATCCACGGTCCAGTTTGCACCCTTGGCGACGGGTTTGCCGTCTTTGAGTTGCAGAAACTTGACTGGCGGTTCGATTGTGGCGGTGTTGATTTTCGTGCGGTATACACCATCTGGTTTGACTTCGACCATTTCCGACGCGACGGTTTTGCCGTTCACGATGGTGTCGAGCTTGGCGGCTCCTTCTTTCGTGACTTCGGTCACTTTGACTTCAATGGTCGTATCCCCGACTTTGTAGACCCATTTGGTGTCTTTCTTCAGGGGGTAGAATTCGCTCGTGGTTTGCGCCAGGGCGATACTTGCCACGAAGAAGGCGGCCATTCCGAACGTCAGTCGCACCATCCGTCGCATAGAAACATCTCCAGGGGTTGATGGTCAGGATCAGAATTCGTTCCGGTCGGCGGTATCAGAATCCAGAATATCGACATAGTATAGAAACTCGCTACCACCCGGCGAGTCTCTCCTGGGGAAGCACTTTATTTCAGAACCGGCGGCGGGACGGTTTCACCTCGACTAATCTTGATGACAAGATCGGAGTTCATCAAGGGGGAAGTGACGGCGGGTTTCACGGGTGGCTTGCCGCCGATCTTCCAGGTGGCACGGGGGGTGAGCGTCGGCGCGGCCGCGAGATACCCTTCGGGAGTTTGGGCCAGCCACTCGCCCACCGGCGATTCTGAGGGTCCATCCCAGAGCGTCAGCAGTTGCCGCCCCGAGGCCACATCCCAGACCCGAGTCAGGCCATCCGCGCCACCGGCGGCGACACGCTGACCAGTCGCATCCACGGCGACCGCAAATGCGACCGCTTCCGCAGACAGCGGTTTGAGGACGGTGCCGGTTTTCGTGTTCCAGATATTCACCCGACGATCGGCCCCAGCCGACACCAGCACGGTGCCCGTGGAGTTGAAGGCCAGTTCATACACCGCGACCCCGTGGCCATTCTGGCGTTTCTCCCGCGCCGCGGTTTTCGCGTTCCACCAACTGAGTTGCGGTTCCATTCCCGAGGTGACGACTTGGGAACCATCAGGCACCACGGCCACGGCGAGGATTTCATCGTTGTTGCCGCTAAACGTCAACTGGCTGATGCCGGTCTTGGCATCCACGATGCGGGTGGTGCGGTCCTTGCTGGCGGTGGCGTACCACTCCCCCCGTGGGCCGAAACGGACGGCGTACACGACATCGGAATGACCCGTGTAAGTGTGCAGCACCGCTCCCGTTTTCACATCCCAGAGCCGAACCGTTTTGTCAAAGCTCGCGGAGAGCAACTTGCTGCTGTCTGGGCTCCAGTCGATTCCCGAAACGGTATCGAGATGGCCGCCGAGTGCGCGGATGAGTTGGTAGCTTTTCGTGTCAAATAATCGCAAATCCCCCCGTGCGGACGGTTGCCCACCGGCGACGGCCAGAGTGCGGCCATCGGGGGAGAATTTGAGGTCATTCACGGCTCCGAGGACGTTGGTCAGCACTTTCACAGGCTGCACATGGGCCATGTCCCAAATCGTGACGCGGCCATAGATGCCGGTGGCGAGTTGCTTGCCATCGGGCGAGAAGGCGACCGCGGCGACTGGGGGCAGCGGCCCAATCGGCAACGTGAGTTCCGCAACCTTGGAAGTGAAGCGGATCGGCAATTTCCGGGTGCGTCCAGGGGTGGGGGGTGTCACGTTGGAGGAATTGTCATCAGACTTGGGCTTCTGGCCTTCCGGGGCACCGCGTTCGACCCATTTGCGGAGGAGGGCGATCGTCGCATCCGGCAACGGGTCCGCATCGAGTGGCATGCGGCGATTCGCGGCTTGGTGTGTCAACAGTGTGATGAAGAGAGATTCATCGGGTTTCCCCGGTTTCAGCACGGGTCGTTTTCCGCCCTTGCGGATGGCTTCCAGGGTATCCAGTGCGAGCCCGCCGGAGATTTCCAGTTCGCGGAGTTTGCTTTCTTTGTGGCAGACCGTGCAGTTGCGCCGCAGTACGGGCCGCACATCCTGCCAGTACGTCGGGTCCGCGGCCGGGGCGGACGAACCGCCGAGGCCCAGGGCACTCAAAGTCAGGAATCCCAGTATGGAATGACGAACCCAGTTCATCATGTGATGTTTCCTCTGAGCGGGTGTAGGGGGGATGCGTGAGATGCTCACTTGGTGGGGTCGTTTGGGAAGAGTGTGAGGCGGCGCGTTGGGGGCTGGGCGGGAGTCCGATGGTTCATCTCTGTCCATCAAGGTAAGCGGGAATGCCGCGGATGCCAACCCGGAATCTCCGTTCCTCACCGCGTTCGGCTGTATATCATATTCGTAATTCCACCCACCCGGAAATCGTATCATGTTTGACACTGCCGAAGCCCCACCACCGCCCAGTTTTGCCCCGGCCGTATTTGATCGCATCCAGTCGGCACTGGAAACGGATGGCCCCGTGGCAGCCGTCGATCGCCTCTGCGAGGAACTGCGACAAGCCGACGACCTGCAAGCGTATTTTTATGCAAAACTGATGCGGAAGCGGGTGGAATTGGGTGTGCCGCCGTTCCCGACTGGCCCCGCCGCGGATCTCCCGCCCGAAACCCATGAAACCTACGAAGAGACGATTCGGGATGTCGGCCGTGAGGTCGGGCAGGCGTACCTGGATCGGGGTGACATTGCCCGCGCCTGGGCGTTTTTTCGGCTGATCGGCGAACCCGAACCCGTGCGGCAAGCACTCGAAGCCTACCAACCCGGCGCGGACGATGACCCGTACCCCGCCATTGAGGTCGCCTGGCAGCACGCCGTTCACCCCCAAAAAGGGTTCGACCTGGTTCTGGACCGCAACGGTGTCTGTTCCGCCATCACGATGGTGCATTCCTCCGATCTATCGACCAATCCTGAACTCCGCACCTACTGTATCCGTCAACTGGTGAACGCGCTGCATGCTCAGTTGCGGGAACGAGTCCAGAATGACCTCAGCGCCCGTGGCAGCCCGCCACCAGAAGAGGCAGCGTTGGCCGAACTCCTCACGGTGCGGGCCGACCTGTTCGACGAGGACACTTACCACATCGACGTTTCGCACCTGTCCTCCATTGCCCAGATGGCGTTACACCTCCCGCCGGGGCCAGAACTCGATCGGGCGCGGGAACTGTGCCTCTACGGGGCCAGATTGTCGCCGAGCCTCAAGGGAAGCGGGGATACGCCGTTCGAAGATACATATGCCGATTACAAAATTTACCTGGACATCGTCGCCGGGGAGAATGCAGACGCGGGGTTGCAACATTTCCGCGAGAAGATCACACCGGGGCTAGAAGAAGGGAACAGTTACCCCGCCGAAGTCTTCATCAATCTGCTCGTGAAGTTGGATCGCCCAGCCGATGCCCTGGCTGCCGCGAAGGAGTTTTTACCCACAACCGACGATCGGCAACTCACCTGCCCCAGTGTCACCGAACTGGCTCGGCAACTCGGCGATTTCGCCACCCTGGCCGATGCGGCCCGCACACGATCCGACCCCGTCAATTATCTGGCGGGGTTGATCGCCGCCCGCACGCCGACAGCCGCGAAGGAGTCGGTGTGAGCGGACGCGGTACGATTCTGGTTCTCGCTCCGACCGGGGATGTTCGCGGGGCGGCTGTCCCCAAGGCTTTGGCGCAGCATGGCGGGCTGTTCGGCCTGCCCTGGTTCGTGGCCGTGCGGGAGTCGGCGACACCCGAGGAGATCGCCCAGGCCGTGGCGGTTGTCTCGTTCGGCCCGGTTGGAGAACTGGGAGATCGGGTGGAGTATTGGGGCGATGAACCGATCCCACCACTGGCAGAACGGTTATTCCAGCGTTTGCGTGCCTCTATGGTTGAACCCGAAACGGAGTCGCAGGCAAAATCCGAGCGGAAATCGGCGACCCAGTCCCGCACGCTGGCCCTCACCGCCAAGGTCGGACGAGAAACCGCCGGGCGACGTGGCAAGGGAGTTGTGACAATCTTCGATTTGCCGATCACGGAGAGCCAGTTGAAGGAATTGGCGGCAACGCTCAAATCCCGTTGCGGCACCGGCGGCACCGTGAAGGAGGGCCGCATCGAGATTCAAGGCGACATCCGCGACCGTGTCATCGCGGAACTCGAAAAGCTCGGCTACAAAGTGAAGCGGGTCGGAGGGTGAACCAGAGTATGACGAAGCCATCCCCTTCGGTTGCCCGCACGGCCACCGCTTACCACGAAGCTGGGCACGCTGTGATTGCGTTGTTGTTCGATCGCCCGATTCAAAAAATTACGATCCGAGCCGACCGCGACCATCTGGGCTGGTGCAAATTCGACAAGGGGGTCTTTCGGCCGAGTGAAGATTGGATCGAACGCGAAGTCCTCATTGCCCTGGCGGGGATGGCCGCGGAGGCACAACTCACGGGGCGATACTGTGAACACGGCGCGTCCCGTGATCTGCGGTATGCTCGCCGATTGCTGGCCGAACGGGCTGGGGGCGAACGCCGAGCCGAACGATTGGAACGGCGATTGCTGGCGAAGGTCGAAAGCCTGCTGGGTGATGAGGGAATCTGGTCCGCTGTGACCGCCATCGCCACGGAATTGCTTCAATCCGAAACCATCAGCGGTCGCGCGGCCCGGCATCTGTTTGCACAACACGTCGAAACGGAGTAAGAATCCGGGTGGAACTCGCCTTGCGGACTTGTCGCGTCCCAGTCCCAACGCACAAAAGCCCAACGCACAAAAGCCATTCAGCGGGCTGAGCGGTCGCCCGTGAATCACCGACGCAAGTCCCGCAAACTCACCAATGATACGCGATGGCCGGGATCAGTGTTCCGAGGACGGGGTGAACGACAACGACACCGAATTCATGCAATAACGCCGACCTGTGGGACGAGGACCATCGGGGAAGACATGTCCAAGATGAGCATGGCAACGGGCACAGCGTGTTTCGATCCGATGCATACCATGGCTGAAGTCCTCAATTTCCGCGACATGGTCCGGGTCAAAGCAGTCGCTGAAACTCGGCCAGCCGGTCCCGGACTCAAACTTGGTTTCCGAGCGGAATAATGGCAATTCACAAAGTCGACAATGATAGATGCCCACTTCCTTATTATCGAGTAGCCCGCCACAAAATGGGGGTTCAGTACCCTGGTACAGCAGCACCCGCTTTTCCGCATCACTCAGTCCGGCGATGCGGGTTTGTAACTCCGTCTCAGATGGCCGCGTAAGGTCATACCCAGACGCGGATCGGTGTGGCAAATCGGACATCATACCACCTTGGGAATGGGGAGGACCGTCTCACTTCGTCGCACGGAGATTCCGTTTGACCGGAATGGCTCGACGATCCTTTCCCCGATTTTCACTGGTCTGGAACATTTCCGCGACTTCTTTTTCACCATCCCG
Organism: Bacteroidales bacterium; assembly: GCA_026931725.1. Lineage (GTDB taxonomy): Bacteria > Planctomycetota > Planctomycetia > Gemmatales > Gemmataceae > JAIXLE01. The sequence goes on along the minus strand of JAIXLE010000027.1, from coordinate 28,996 downwards.
AAGAGGATTTCTCAGATGGGATTGGCTATGGCTTGAGCCAATCCAGAGTGAATCGCGCGAAGACGATGCGATTGGTCCCATCGGTTTCATATAAGCATCCGATTGTCCCATCCGACAACGGCGCGAGACAGGAATAGGCGAAGGAGCCTTTGTCCAAAACCCGCTTCACGGGCCAGGTCTTCCCGTCATCGGTACTCAGAAAGATGGTCCCATTTTCTCGCCGGGTACTTTGGGGACCAGAATACAGAATCCGACTCGTCGTCCCCTCAGTGGAATCCGGGTAGCGAAGAATGGACCCCATACAACCGGGATCGACGATTTCGGGGACATCGCTCACCGGGGACCAAGTGACACCCCCATCCGTGCTGACACACGTTTTTCGTACCGCCTTCCCTGCCCACCGCCGCACGTTAAACCGGATGGACCCATCCTTTCGCTCCACAAATTGGGCCTCGTTGACGGTGCTAGTCTTTTTCCCTTTGCCCGTGTCGATCAGACCGCCAGGAGCCACGTTGCCCATCGCCCAGGTCTTTCCCAAATCGTCACTATAAACGGCATAAATATTCCATTGACCGAACGGGCCTTCGTTGAAAGGCATGAGAATGCGGCCAGCGTGTGGCCCGTACCGCAGCTGAATTCCGATCCCCGGCCCACCGGCAAGTGTCGTGACCACCTGTTCGCGTTTGGTTTGCCGGGTCAAGTCGCGCGGTTGGGACCAAGTGACACCATCATCAGCACTAGTCATCAGCCAGTTCCGAACCACGCGATCCCCGGTGTAGCCGGGTTGGATTTTTCCGCTGCGTTCTCCGACCCCGGCCGGGTACGACTGATACATCAACAGAATCAGCCCCGATTTGCGTTCCACAACAGCGCACGGGTTGTTGAGGGCTTTGTCACCATCTTCTGCGATGACCGCGATTTTGCTCCAGGTTTTTCCCTGGTCCGTACTGCGTTTCAAGACGATGCGATTCTTGGCCTGATCTGCGTGGGCCGCCCGTCCCTCCGCGAATGCCAAGATCGTCCCATTGGGGCTCACAACCATTGCGGGGATGCGAATCGAGGCAAAACCGTCATTCTTGGGAATGAACACATTCACAAATGTTGGATCAGCAGCGGTTCCGATGACAGGGGCGAGCAGTAACGAAAGTACCGCCCAAACGATTCTTGGCATGGGTTGCCCTTTTCCCGTTCTAGCTAGAGGGAATGGTGGATACGACGATCACCAAATGGGGACAGTAGTTTTGAGATTCTCCGCACGCCGGTCTGGGTCATATTTGGTTCTGTTATAATTCCCCAGCACCATGACGATGGCACCAATTGTAGCGTACTCCGTGCATTCCGCAATTTTTCGTTGTCCGAGAATATATTGAATCGGGTAGTAGTGATACATCATCAGACATCTTGGATGTGGAGCGTCATGAGTTTCTCCAAGCTGCCCGTATGAGTGGTCGGCACGGGATGCCGCACGTCCTCGATTGCGGCACGGAAGTCCGCAAACGTCGCATGAGACTTACCGTCTACACCGGCCTCAACGAACTCCGCTCCGGTATCCGATGTCTCGAGGACTTCGAGCCGCGAGGATGTCCCACCACGGAGGAACGGCACCCGGCGTTGGAAGACCACATCCGTCGCCTCGTTGATCCGCTCGCCCAGGCCGACCCCAAGTCCCAGAGACGATGACCTGGCGGGGACTCCGACCGATCGTTCGAGCCACAACAGCGGTGTACGAGTGGGGCGTGCGGTTGACGAAGGCGGCGTTTCGTCCCATCGCCGAACGACTGACCCGCTCCCAAACCCTGCCCAAGTGGAGCGTTACCATCCGGCCCAAGGAAGCGGGAGGTGAATTCCACGCTAATGCCTGAAGGAAGAGGATGGTTGCCATGTCTTGCCCGATTTTCTCGATCCATTTCCCCGTGATTCGACACGTTGATTCCGATACTCCAAACGCCCGTTGATGAGACGTTTGGAGGCGCGGTTCCTACACTGATAATCGGACATTCGAGAATAGCGAACTCAGTGGAAGAACACGATGGGATGGTTTCGCATTACACTATCGGATGAGGAGCAGACAGTTGTACAAGCCGAACGGGAGAACCACCCGGAGGCCCATGTTCGCCGAAAAATGCTTGTTCTCTGGCTCCTGCACTGCGGACTCACTCGGGAGAAGGCGGGTGAAATCGCGGGTTTGGGACGGGCCACTGTCCAGCGGTATGTGGCCGCGTATCAGGCCGGTGGCCTGGATGGTTTACGCCAGTGGAATGTCACAGGTCCGGTCAGTGACCTCGTGGCCCACACCGAAACCATCCGAGAGTCCCTGACCCAATCTCCTGTTCGGACGATTGCGGAGGCGTGCGAGCGGATTGCGTCCTTGACGGGGATCGAGCGGAAGCCGACCCAGGTACGGAAATTTTTGGTTGAGATCGGGTTCCGCGTGCAACGGGGTCGGGGTTCCTGTGTTGCCCCCCCAGAACGCCTGAAGAAGTCCAAACGCCGTTCCAATTCCTCGAAACCGAACTGAAACCGCGACGGAGACAAACTCAACGCATGCTCCGAGAACTGACGCAGACAGAGGAGTGGAGATCGAAACCTGCTCAGCCTCCGATGTCGATCCGCAGGTGTTTGAGGACATGTGTTTGCAGACATTCTGCTGATCCACCTGGGCCGCCAAGTGATGCCGAAAGTGGTGTCACTGATCCTCAAGCCAGGAGGGAATGCCCAGGCGGGTCCGGTAACGGTTGGGAATCCCTCTTGACCCAGAATTTCTCGGCAGGTTACACCTAGCAGTCCACTTGCGAGGGATTGCTTGTGTCTGCACTGCCGACGACTGCTGTTCTGCCACGCTCCCTTCCAGAATGGTTGCCGTACCTCTGGAATCATGTGCTGTTCTCCGGCAACGCGGATCCCCGCACGCGGCCCCGGTTCCTGTCCTTGGTGCTGGTTCTACTGCTTCCGGCAACGCTGCTGTACCCCACTCTGAGCTACCGCCTACTCGAACCCGATGAAGGACGGTATGCCCAGATCCCCCGTGAAATGCTGCTCGCCGAGGAATGGATTGTTCCCACACTGCAAGGGGAAGCCTATTTAGATAAACCACCGTTGATGTACTGGCTGGTCCGTCTGAGTTACACAGTCTTCGGTATCAACGAGTTTGCGGCTCGGTTGGTGCCCGCGATCTGCGTTCACCTGACGATCCTGGCGGTTTACCTGATGGGTCGTCGTTCTCTGGGAGAACGGGCGGCATTGTGGGCGGCTCTGCTCCTCACGGCTTCGCCGGGGTTTCTGGGCGTGGCGCGGCTACTGTTACTCGATGGCTTACTGACGCTCTGCGTGACGACTTCGCTTTTGTGTGCCTATGAAGCGGTTCGCACCGGGCGGTTGCTCCGGGGTTGGTGGGTGGCCGCGGCGGTGGCTTCGGGGTTGGGGTTCCTGACGAAAGGGCCGATTTCTGAGGTGCTGCTCTTTCCCCCGTTGGTCGCCATCGCCTGGCTGACCCGCTCGACGGCCCGCGTTGGCTGGCGAGATGTGGCACTGTTTGGACTGATCGTTCTGGCCGTAAATCTACCGTGGTACATTGGCATCTACCGCCAGCAGCCGGAGTTTTTGGGGTACTTCTTCTGGCAGCACAACGTGATGCGGTTCCTTAAGCCGTTCGACCATCTGCAACCCGTTTGGTACTACGTTCCGATCCTCTTGGGTGGTTTTTTGCCGGGAGTTCTCATCGGAGCCAGTCTGGCCCGGCGGCTCCTCTTGCGACCCACGGACTCGCAAGAAGCCCTTTCCTCGGCGGGTGGGTTCTGGTTGCTGGTCGGGGCGTGGTGTGTTTTCTTCTTCAGTTGCTCCGGGAGCAAATTGCCAACGTACATTCTGCCCGCGTTTCCGCCTTTGTGTCTGGCGCTGGGTGATTTTCTCGCGCGTTCTTCCTGGAATACCGCCACCGCGACTCGGATGCTGTTGGGCGGAATGCTCTTGCTGATGGGGATGATTATTCATGTGGGGTTGCCGTGGTACGCGGAACATCGCTCGCCGATGGTTCGGCCCGATTTGATCGCACAGTATGTCGCGGATCCGAATACGGTCGTCGTGACCTACCCACGCAATCTGGATTCGGTCGCCTTCTACACTCAGCGGAACGATCTGCGGCCCGTGCGGACCACGGAACTCAATTCGACACTGGTGGATTGCCACTTCCGGGAAAAAACCGTGTTCCTGTTTACGCACGATCATTCGTATCAGGCTTTTTGCGAAGCGTTGCCGCCTTCCTTGCGGGTGGCCACGCATGAGAGTTTACGGCGAGTCACCGGCTACGGCCGGCTCGCGGATCGGCTCGTCGGTGAGACACCCTGGGGGTTGTGCGACATCGCGGTGATTGTCCCCGTGCAGTTGCAATCACGGTGATTCACACGCCCTGGAGGGCTCCTTGATAGACCCCTGCAATGGAGAGAACGATCCGCAGGATGACGAAGAGAACCATGAATCCGATTAAGGTATAAATCGCTCCACTGGCGATCTGGGCGAGTGTCTTCAACTTGCGGGTCGATTCTTCTCGGTAGAATGCCGCCTGTTTGGCCATCACCTCGGTGAGTTGCCCAGAGACTTCACCGACTTCGACGGTTTCCAAAAACTCTCGCGGAAACAGGATCGGCCCGCAACCTTCCAGAATTTCGGGAATCGCTCGCCCGGATCGCGCCTCCTGGGCGACGCGATCGGCCTGCTGGATGTAGGCGGCGTTCGTCGTGATGCGGAAGGCCAGTTTCAACGACCGATCCGCTCGCATCCCCGCTTCCGAGGTCATGTGCCAACCCAGGCAAAAGCGATGCAAGGCGAACGCTTGGAAACAGCTGCCCAAACCAGGAATGGTGAGGGTCCGCGCTTCCAGTTGGGCACGGAGAGCATCATTTCCTTGAACGTACAGGAACGCCCCCAGCACCGTGACCGTGAACATCCCGGCTGTGAGCAGAAACGCGAACGCTCCACCAGGACCAAGCAGACCCAAACCCAGGGGATCAAAACCCTTGCCATCTGCTGGCGCGATCAGTCCGAGAATCAACAGCATGAGTGTCATCACCCCGATCCCGCTGAGATAGAGGAACACAGGCCAGACCATCGCGCGTTGGAACTGCGTGCGGGTATCGCGGACGGCTTCAAAGTAGCGTTCGAGTTCTTCAAGAACTTCCGTCAATCGTCCGGTCTTCTCACCCACCGCGATCATTTCGATCAGCAAGGGCGGGAACTGGCGGCGATGGGCCTTCAAGGCATCGGTGAGCGTCTCCCCCTGGCACAACCGCTCGGCGAGTGTGTGGGCCAGATCCCGTTGTCGGGTGCGGCCCGTGCGAGCCAGTTGACGGAAGATCCGATCCAGCGCCAACCCAATATCGGTTCCCTGCTTCAGTGCCCGTATCCAGGCCAAGATCGTTCTGACCGGCAACCGCGACGTGAACATCGGCCATCCTCACCAGGATTCTCCGCGGGTGCGGCGGGAAAATGTGATACCCTCATCTTATGGCGAGCGGTGACGAATACGATGCGCGTTACTTGGCCGGGATTGCGCAATTCAACGCGGGGGATTACTTCGCCGCGCATGAAGTCTGGGAAGAACTCTGGCGGGATTGCCCAGAGCGGGATCGTGGTTTTTATCAATCGCTGATCCAAGCCGCGGTGGCGCTCTACCATCGGCAACGCGGGAACACACACGGGGCGGAACGACTCTTCCGGTCGGCAATCGCCAAATCGGCTGCTTACCCCGCACTCTACTACGGAGTGCGAACTCCGACGCTTTGGGCTGACATCGCAGTGGCATTGCAGACACCGAAACTGGACTCCCGGCCGCGTATTGTTCTGGAGCCAACATCCCCGCCCCCGGCCGCATCCTCGGAATGAAACATCCCCGGCTACCGGATTCGTGAGTACGATCATGAACGCAGATCAGGCTGCCCTCACCCGCTTTGATGGCCTCGCGCGTCTGTTTCCTCTGCCCAACGTGGTGATGTTTCCTCATGCCGGGCAGGATTTGCACATTTTTGAACCGCGTTACCGGCAAATGACCGCGGATGCCCTGAACGGGGATGCCCTCATCGCCCTGGCCGTGTTACGCGAGGGATGGGAAAATGCCTACGATCAGGAACCGGCCGTGGAACCCGTGGCATGTCTGGGGCGGATCAGTCAGCATCAGCTCTTGCCGGATGGACGATACAACCTGCGACTCCATGGACTGATGCGGATTCGCATTTCGGAAGAAATCCGCTCGGACAAACCGTACCGCATCGCCCGTGCGGAACCGATCCCGGACATCACGCCGGAAAACACTCAGAAACTGGCCCCACTTCGTCGACGGTTAGCCCAAGTCGTATTGCCGCGATTCGAGCCCACCGGCCCCGTGTTTCCACATCTGGTGGAGTTGTTCGCCAGTTCGGTTCCGCTGGGTGTTCTCTGCGACATGCTTGCCTATGCCCTCCCACTGTCGCTGCATTTTCAACTGGCTCTGCTGCTGGAACCGCATGTCGATATTCGGGCGGATGCCTTGATCCAGTCGCTGCAAATCAGTAAGCCACACTTTAGCAGAAAGTTTCCACCGGAATTTAGCACGAACTGAAACCAACTCTGAGGGTTCACAATGTCGAAGCGAGAAAAAGCCGTCACCTTCAAAGGCGAACCCAAAGCCCTCATCGGCCCGGAAGTGAAAGTCGGTGACTCCGCGCCGAACTTCCAGTGCCTCAGTTCCAGCCTCGCCACCGTGACCTTGGCCGATACCCCGGCGAAGGCCCGATTGTTCAGCGTGGTCCCCTCACTCGATACCCCCGTGTGCAGCCTGCAAACCAAGAAGTTTGAAGAGGCTCTGGCCGCACTCGGCGACAAGGTCGCGGCTTACACGATCAGCCTGGATTTGCCGTTCGCCCAGAAACGGTTCTGCGGCGCGGAAAATGTCCAGTCGATGCAGACACTCTCCGACGTTCACAATCACTCCTTCGGCGAAAACTGGGGCGTGCTGCTCGACGGGTTGCCGCTGCCCTTGCTGACCCGCGCCGTGTTCGTGGTCGATGCCAGTGGCAAAGTGACCCATGCCGAGTATGTGCCCGAAGTGACCGCACACCCGAACTACGATGCCGCTCTGGCCGCGCTGCAAGCCATCGCCTGATGATGAGAAGCCGATAAGTAGAATGAAATCGAGGGCGAGTCAGAACGGACTTCCGAATCCCGCACAGGCACAAACGCAGTGAAAATCACGACAGGCCGCTCATGGTTTCCCATGGCGGCCTATCGCTCCCCCAAACCCTCTCCCCCGAGAGGTTGTTTCACTGGGACTTAGCGTTCAAACGCGGCACTACTGATGCCCTGATTGATCTTCAACCCTAAGAAACTCTGGGATTCGATCAACTCACCGCCGGGTGTGCCACCAGGAGTGGCCTGGGTGTAGGCTTCGTATCGCACGGGCAGTTTCGTTTCGTGATCCACATACAGAACTTGCCGAGCCGCGTACCGCAGAACGTGCGGGCGATCGCAAAATAGTTCATAACGTGTGCAGGGTCGGCCCACGAGGTTGTATTCCGAAACCAGCACCTGAATCGGATTATTCAATCGGCGTTCAATCTGAACAGATCGCTCAAATCGATTCAGCACAGCGTGAATGCCGGTATCCGTGATGCGATGACGGGTATCGAGCATCACCCGCGGATCGAGTGGGTCCAGGCTTTGCACCTTGAGGCTATTGGCTTCGCGGAACCAGACTTTGTCGCGGTTCCGCCCACTGATGAACGTGGTTTCCCGGTGGGCGTACTCCTTGGGAGATTCCACCAGCACCGCCACGCTGAACGGTTTGACCCGTACCCGCAAGATACACTTCTGCTCCGGCACGAGCCGACCGCTGACGGATTCTTGCCGGACATAATGGCAGACATAATCCCGGACTTTCGCATACGCCGCCCGTGTATCCGCGAGCATCTGCGGCAAGGCGGAATCGCTGACGGGGGGCCGCGATGGCGTGACTTTGCTCATCGGTGTCGGCAGGGCAATCGGAGGTGTATCGACGAGCGGAATCGTTTTGGGCGAAGGCACCGCAAGCGGAGTTGTGCCTGGGGACGGGACCACGACTGGGGCCACGACCTGACCAGATGCCCGCGGGCCACAGAGGACTCCTCCCGCAATGGCGGCCGTCCAAAGTACCGATCGGGCGGTTGTGTGGAGACTCATCACATCACCTGTTGAAAAGGAGTCCACACGCGGAAGGAGTGGTTCCCAACCGCGAGAGTGCGGGGAATAGCGGCAATCTGGAAGGAATGCTAGGCGAAATTTGCGTGCAAAGTGTGCAAAACGGAGAAGCGTGTTTCTGAGGTGTCCCGACAACGCCGAAGGGGTGGCTCATGGCCACCCCTTCTCACGCAACCGTTCTTGTTGTTCCGTTAACCGTTAATCGCTGCTGCTGTTCCGCAGGAAGATTTGCAGGATGTACCAGAATAGCAGGGCCACCGCCGCGAACAGTTCCAACGCCGCCGCGACATGCTGATCTTCCCGGAACTCGTGCATCACCCGTGAGGTGCTAAACAGGATGTACCCGGAGGCCAGAACGCACATCGCCACGATGAACACGATCCCCAGGGAGAACCCGAAGATCATGGAGGCGATCATCAGTCCCAGAGCCGCGAAGCTCAGCACGCCCAGGAACGGCCCCATGAAGCTGAAATTCTTTCCCGTCACGGCGACGATCAGCGTCAAACCCGCGAAAATCGCCAGGGTCACGATCCCCGCTTGCGCGGCGAGATACTGACCAGGGAACTGGCGTTCCGCAATCCACAACAACGGCAGGAAAATCACGGCTTCCAGTACAACATAACCCGCTAAACCCAGATACCGTGCCACGTCACTGGTAGCCGATCGCGCGAGTCCCTGAGCCAGATAACCGCCCCCGATGAAGGCGATCATCAACGCAATCCAGCCGAGCCGGCCTGCGCCAAATAGCATTGCCACCAGAGAATCGGCAACTCCCGACGTGAACAGCGCGGCTTCGATGGTGACGAAAGCCAGAATCGCTCCGCCGAGGTGTGCATAAGTGCGGCGAATAAACGCGGCCCGCGCGTCCGCGGGAGCATTTGCCACGGCATACGGTTGGTGAACGCCGTAATCCATCCCAAAAGACATGGGAATTTCCCCCTTATTGAATCCACCACGGTCAGCTAGGAAGTTGTTCGCTGAACAGTGGGGAATCTTTGCCAAAATCTTATTCTATCGCATCCTGGGAAAACAAGTGGCAATCGCCAGAACGAACGGGTCGGTACGCGCGGCTCGATCCGTTCCCGCGATTGCGCAAAATCGGGCGTACCCTCGGTGTTGGGCGCTGTGGGCAACATCGCGCCCGATTACACGCCACCCACGGTCACGGGAATTTCTGATTGCACTTCGTCTCGTTCTATTATTAATTTCAGAGTGTCGCCCACTTTTCGTGCCGCCAGGGCGTTGGCAAACTCTGGATTGCTGTTCACACTTTGACCATCCACCTTGAGAATCAAATCCCCCGGAAGGAGATCCCCTGTTTGGGGGTCCGTGCGTAAGCCGCGTAGCCCGGCTTGTGCGGCTGAACCTTTGGGGTCCACGAAATCAATCATGACACCGCGCGGGAACCCGGCTCGTCGCAGTCGTCGCAGGTCCACAAGTCGTATCCCCAGGTCGGGTTGCAGGATGCGCCCACGTTGAATCAATTCCGTGACGACCGGATTCACCGTATCGACCGGAATGGCAAAACCGATGCCGACGTTGCCCCCGGATGGGCTGGCAATCGCGGTGTTCACCCCCACCAGTCGGCCATTCTTATCCAATAGCGGCCCACCACTATTCCCAGGGTTGATCGCGGCATCGGTTTGAATCACTCCCGCGATAGGTCGATCACCTGGTGATTCGATCTCACGATCGAGTGCGGAGACAATCCCCGTCGTCATGGTGAGGCTGAGCGCATAAGGGTTGCCGATGGCGAAGACCTTGCGTCCGACTTCCAGATCCTTTGAGGTGCCAACCGTGATCGGTTTCAACTTCTCCTTCGGCGCGGCAATCTGAATCACCGCGAGATCATAATTCGGGGCAACGCCGATAATCCGCGCGTCCCAGACCGTGCGATCGGCCAGGACGACTCGCACGGTCAAATTGTTCTGGAGTGCGGATTGAATCACATGGAAGTTCGTGACAATCCGCCCTTGGTCGTCCCAGACGAACCCGGACCCCGTCCCCGCCTGTTGCTCCTGCACCCGCATGTCCAATCGCCGCACCAGGGCAATCGTATCGACATTGACCACACTCGGTTTCACCTTCCGAAAGAGTTCGATCGCCTCTACTTCATCGGAATCCGGCGCGGAACTGGGGACAACCTCCCGCTCGACGGCTGTAGGATCATGGAGCGGCCCTTGCGGAACAGCGCCGGGAGCGGGAACGAGATAACGCAGGATCAACCCACCCGCGAGTAGACCAACCAGCAGAGCCAGTAGAGTCGGCAAGGCACGAGAGGGGTGGCCCCGGCGTGCTTGGGGGAAATGCCCAGAATCGTAGCGTAGTTGTTCAGAATCGTAGGACATGACGGCCCCTCGGGTTGCCGATCTTTCCAGCATACCCGAATTGTAGCCGCAACACACTCACGGGCGAGATTGCGCGTTGTTTCACGCACACCGCGACGCGTGTGGTCACCCGTTAGCGGTGCTGAATCGCCTGGAACAGTTCGCACATCCGAATTCCCAACGCCAAACAGATGCGATAGAGCGTTTCAATCGAAGCCGAATTCTTGCCGAGTTCAATCTGGGAAAGATAACCCAGCGAGACTTCCGTTTTCTTGCTCATATCGGCCAGCGTGAACCCCATCGCCTTGCGGCGTTCCCGAATCGCGGCACCGAGATTCTCACGCAGAGCATCTTCGGTCATCCGTAACAACCCCTGGCTTTCCAGGCAACGGATGACGATGTCGCGGAGTTGGTCCACTTGGAATGGCTTGGTCAAATAATCGTAAGTTCTGGCACGCAGGCAGTTGAGCGCGCTATCAACCGATGGGTAACCAGTCACGACCACCACGCTGGCATCGGGTTGATGCGTGCGGACCCACTCGAATACGGTATCGGGATCCAGCCCCGGAATGACATAATCCATGATGATGAGGTGATAGTACCCGCGCTGTTCGGGCGTGGCCCGGCGGGTTATCACCGATTCCACGGATGCCGGGTCGGAAACCGTGTCGATCTGGAAATCCGGGTTGCTCAGCGCCGCCTGAATCACGGCGCAGGTCGCCGGGTCATCGTCGATGACGAGGACATGGATTGCACCCGAGCTTTGCAGTTCATCGAGTGGGGTTGTCCGTTTCGTCGGTCGAATCGCCGTGGCGATGGAATCGTCGATCTCGATGGACATTAGGTGGAACCTCTGGAGAGAGCTAGGAATGCATTCAAGCCGAGGCTTCGCTCTCAGGGCGAGCCAGTGGAATCAACAGTCGAACACACGTTCCTGGCTGGTGATCGGGCCGGGGTTCCAAACGGATACCGGCCTTGTGCAAATACAGAATCCGAAACACAGTCGGCAAACCCAGCCCACGATGGCGATATTTGGTTGTCACGAGCGGCGTTGCGAACAACCGTTCTCGTTGTTGGGTCGGCGGGATTCCACATCCCGAATCCGTGATCGTGATCTCCAAACTCGGCCCGGTGGCGAGGTGTCCCCAAAATCGCTGGGTATCCGCCACGGTCACTTGGGCCGAACGCACGCGAACGTGAACCCGGCCTCCTCCTGCTGGAAATGCTTCCACGGCGTTCTGGAGCAGATTCCGCAAGACCAAACCGCACATCGTCTCTTCCATCGCCACCCAAGGAAGCGTTGGCGGAATTTCATGCGTTACCTGAACCGTTCGCTCGGAATGCGTGGACAATGCCCGCAGTTCGCGTTCGAGAATCGGTTGCAGCGACCCCGGTCGCGTGCGGGTCTGTCCCATGCGATTGAATTGATGCAATAGCCGCGTTAGATCATTCCCGCGTTTCCCGGATTCCGCGATCTTCTGCAAGAAGTTTTCCAACTGGGAACCCGTTTCCGTTTGTGCCAGCCCCAGTTCCGCAAACCCTAGTACACCAGTGAGAATATTATCGAAGTCATGGGCCACCCGCCCCGCCACGACCGCGACATCCTGCAAGCGTTCCCACAAACGATGCGAGTCCACCCCTGGAATGGCGTGCGTCACGACCCGAGAATGCCGCATCATCTCCGCGGAGAGTCGCAGATACGCGCGATCCAGAGCATCGCATCCCGCATCGCGGACACGCACCCACAGTAGGACAGAATCCGTGCCGGGAACCTGTACCAGGGTCAGGAGATGACCCTCACACAATCGCACGGCATCATTCTCCGTGGTTTGCGTCAGTTCCTCCGCAACAGTGTCCCAATCATCCGGCGGTGTGGACGGTGGCACGATACCGGATGGACCCGCTTCCCAAAGAACAGACTGTGGACCGCGTGGCCGTTCGATTAAGCCCGCACGTTCCCAGCCGGAAGTTTTTACCCAGTCTGCGAATAGCGTTTCCAGTGTGCGTTGGTTCGGGTCCGCAGAGAGCCACTGGGGCAGGAATGCCATACCGGCCGTGCGACTGCCGGTTATTCGCATTCCACAACCTCTTACTACGACGGGAATTCCGTCATTTGGGTCGAAGGTATCTCGTGAGTGAACTGTTAGGAATCTAGAATGAATTATGGTCGTGTCAACAATTATTTCTGAGGCGTGCGAAAACCCCACCGGATGGACTGACACGCGACCGGGGTTCGGTTTTACGGTTGGGGGCGAGGCGATGATGCGGGGGCCGGTGGTTTCTCAATCTGCCGCAGGGCGGCAGTGGCCGCTTCGCGGACTTTCAATTGGGGGTCGCGGCGGGCTTCTCGTAAAAGGGGGATCGCGGCTTTCCCGGCGGCTCCGAGGGAGCCCAACTCTTCACAGATTGCCATGCGGACTTCGGGTTCCGGGTCTGCTTGCGCCCCGGTCAATCGTTGGCCGAGTGCCGAAATGAAAGCGTCCGAATGATCCTGGTGCAGATGACGGATGAGCCGAACGGCATACGTCCGCACGAGCGTATCCGCATCGTCCGTAAACGCTTTCTCAATGGGTTGTGGCACCGATCGCACGGAAGACCCAAATTTCCCCAGAACAATCACGGCTTCACGGCGCAGTTCGACATCATCGTCTTTCAGGCAGTTCGCCACGGCCTGCACAACTTCCTCGGAGCGATCACCTAGGAATCGGAGAGCTTGCAGCACTTCCCGTCGGGTGGCCGCGTTTTTCTCGGCATTGAGTACGGCCAGAATCGCAGAAGCGACGGTGGCCGTGTCTTCCGGTTCGATCCGCCCCAGAGCAAAGACCGCCGCCAGACGCACCGAGAGTTCTGGGTCTTTCGTTTTGGCCATCAACTCAGCCGTGGCCGTTCGGGCATCCGCACCGATTCTTCCCAAAGCATTCGCGGCAGCTGTTCGCACCCCGGCATCAGAATCGTGCAGCGCTTGTGTCAACGGAACAATCGCCGGCTTGGCCAGCGGCCCGAACCCTGCCAGTATCGCCGCGACTTCTCGTCGAATCTCTGCATCCTGCTCGGATCGCATTGCTTCGGTCAGATCGGTTAGCGTTCCCAGAGCATATTCCAACCGCTGCTGTCCGATCAGAACCGCCGCTTGCCGCCGGACAATGGGGCTCGCATCGGTTCGCAGCGTCTTGCTGAAGATCGCTACAATGAGCTTATCGGTATCATTATTATCGGTTTGAACGGCGATTTGACCGAGTGCGACGAGGGCGGCCCGCCGTTTCCGCGGCACCGTATCTTCCTTCAGCATCGTATTCCAAGCCGACAGGGACCGTCCGCCGAACTCCGGTTCCTCCGCGGTGAGGCGATCTGGGGAAATCACCACGCAGACGATCGCCAGAGTTAGAATGCCGAATGGACGCACAAGTCTTCCCGACATGGTGATAACCCTGCCGACAACGAAACCAGTGGTGGCTTCACCCATGATACGACGATCCGGGGAAGCCCGTCAAACGTGTTCCCGGTTCACGGGGCGTTACAGTGTCGCGCCGAGTGCGTTCCACGGTTCCACTTGGGTCAATTTCTTCGCTTGCAAGGCCGCGTAGCAATCCGGCAAGTCACACGAAGCCAGGATATTCGGCACGAACGATGACAAGGGCCAGTTGTACGTTTCGGACTCCGCCACATCCGCGAACGCGGTCAGGGCGTTTTTCAGCGTCACACGCTGGACCGTGGGTGCAAGAACAGCGGCGAAGGTCGCGGGGATAGTACCCCACCCCCGTGCGATCAGATGTACGGAGTTGTGCCCTTGTCCGGCGAGCCAGTCCAGCACGCGCAGCAGGTCGAACGTCTTCTGACCAGGGTACGGCCGATCGAGCATGATCGCATGAATGGCGTAGAAGTAATCGCAGCCATACGGAGTCAGAAAGGTTTTGGTGCCACAGGTTTCCGGGCGACTGTCGCCGATACCACGAACATCACACGCATAAACGGTTGCCTCCGGTTCGGCTCGGAACTGCTCGGCCAACCAGGGATCTTCCCGCAGTTCTGCATCGGCGGAATGGTGCGAAACGTAGAGAATCGCCGGGGATGAGACGCGGGGCGGGCGAGAAAGATGCGATTCTGGCGATAGCCGAATCACCGGCACCAACATGTTCGGTTCCGATTCAATCGCATACGTCGTGGCCGATTTTTGTGGATAGCTGCGGTTGCTGAGTGGTCGCAAGATGCGGTAGTCCGGCACCCCGGAGCGTTCTGGCAATCGCAGGGCTTTTTGAATCGCGGTTGCGAGCGGTTGTCCGGTGAGGGGTTGTCGTTGTTTCCGCAAGGATTCGGATTTCTCGCGGGTAAACGTGAATACCGTCTTGGCTCCGGTTTCGCCGATCTGTCCTTTCGGTGTACACCAGAGCGATTCATCAGGTTCGAGTTGGAGTGCGGGTTCGACCTGAGCATCCGATATTTTGGTGACATGGTTGAACCAGCGATACATCGCCTCGCGGTTCTCTTGGGAGTACCCGTGTCCGGTCGGGCCGGTGAACAGGCCGACATTCTCTTCGTGCCCCAGCAGTTTGTACAGGTGCCGCAGGCGGGCGTAGGCTTCTTCGGATCCGCGGACATCGAAGAAATCCTTCTCCTTCGCCAGAATGATGACGGGTTTCGGGGCCAGTGCGGCCAGGAAGTCCGCGTGATCCAAACCGAGTGCGAGCGCCCGAGGGGGGCACTGTTCGGTATCGGCTGGGAGTTCGTTTTCGAGATTCCGGCGGAACGTCGTGACGAAGCAACTCGGGGCCGACATCGCCCAACGGTTCTCGACCCCGGTGAGCCAGGTGGTCATCGTGCCACCGCCCGAGTTCCCGGTGATCCCGACTTGTTTCGGGTCCACTTCCGGGCGGGTCAGCAGGTAATCCAGCGCCCGGATGCCATCCCAGGCCCGCCACGCACCGAAGAACTCGCCGACCAGGAACTGTTGATTGCCTGCATACAGATGTTCTCCCACGCCCACGCGCGGCCGATGATCCTTTTCGACGTGGGTATACTGTAACCGTTCTCCTTGACCAATCGGGTCGAAGATCAGTACAACGTAGCCTTGTCGCACCAATCCTTGACAGAACGACTGATACGCCTTCTCAGCCTTCCCATTGTGCGAGTGCCCGCAACTGCCGACGACACCGGGGCACGGTTTCTTCCGGTCTTTGGGCAAGTACAGATTCGCCGTGACGGGGAAACCGGGGCGACTTTCAAAAATCACCTTCTCAACGGTGTAACCGTCGCGGTCCAATTTGCCAGTGATGCGCGGATGAAGCGGAGTCTTTGGGGGGAATGAACCAAAACAGGTGGCGATCCGCTGACGGACATCGGCGACGTATCGTTCCGCGTCAGCGGCGGTCTTCAACGCGGCCCGGCGTGCCTTCCCTTGTTCCTCCGCGGCCCGCACCTGAGCCACGAAATACTCATGCACCAAGCGGGGGAAACGGTTTAGCGGTTCGAGTTTGACGGGTTTTGCGGATTTGACAGAATTGGCCGGGTTCGCGGATTGGGCTGACACCGCAGAACTGAGGGCGGTTGCCCCCATGATCGTGAACAGATCCCGGCGAGACACGGGGAGCGGTGTCGGCAGCATGGCAACTTCCGATGATGAGAGAGGGGATAATCACGGTTTCTTCTTGGGTGGAGCAGGCTGGGCAGCCGGTGCCTTGGCGCTCGGCGGTTGGAGTACGGTCAACCAGCATTCCTGCACGGGAATCGGCAACTCGGGAACCGCGATCGTGGCAGTTCGCTGCAACGGCTGCGCCCCCGCCGAGATCCCGACGATCCGAATGCGTTGTGCGGCAACGGGTTCCTGAGCCTGAAACCGCAGAGTGACGGTCGTGGTGGCTCCCTTTTTCGCGGGTGTGCCGGTCGGGGCCGCGGTCACACCTTTGGGCAAACCTTCGACCGTCACATTCACATTGTCTTTGAATCCCCCCTCTGCTGTGATCGTAACCGCAACATCGGTGGGTTTGCCGGGGGTAATGGTGATGCGATCATTGGCCGTGGTCAGCGTGAAATCCGGCACGGCAGTCGTCACCCGCAGCAGGAACACATGGCGTGAACTTCCGTGGTCGAACAGGTCACGAACTTCCACCCGATACGTCCCATCGGCTTTGGCGACGAAGGCGGTTTCAGTGTCGCTTTCGGGCTTGGTCGGTTCCACCCGCACCAGTTGCGTTCCGCTCGCATCCACAACCCGCAACACCGGCATCGTGGCCTGTCCGAACGCACGGGAGAACGACTTGATTGCGAGGCGTTGACCTTTCTTTGCCGTGAAGGCGATACTTTGCACGGCTCCGTTTTGTGGCAATCGACCAGAAATGGCAAATGGGGGTGTCAGCGTTGTCGGCTGATCCGTGGTGAAGCAAGGATACGGTTCCCGCCACACGGCCACCGTGTTCGATTCCGATGAAACGGTATCGAATAGTCGATCAACTCCCCGATTCGGCACGGCGACTAACGGGGCGTTGGGTGAAATGTTCGGGCCAATCAGACGCACGGAGGCGTTCGTTCCTTGCGACACCGCCAGCGGCCAGGGGTGATCGGCAAATGCTCCGGTGGTCAACGTGAGCCGGTATATGTAGGTATCCGCACCCATGAACTGAATCGACGAGTTCGGTTGGGAAGGGAACGCGAACACCCGCACCAGATAACGCCCATCCGCAGGCGCGGTGAAGACAATTCGGGGATCCAGTTCGACGGTATCATGATCGTGTTGCAGGACAAAGCCATCGGCGGAAACGATTTGGAGAATCGCATCCATTGGCGATTGTAAGTGCCGGTTCGCTTCCAGGTTCGCAACGAGAGTCTGCCCCTTCTTGAGCAGAACCGCGAAACTGTCGACATCCCCGGCTTTATTGAGCTTGCCATTCATGACGGTCGGAACGGTCACGGTCGGGGCGGTCGTGGCACTGTCGTTGGGTTCCTTTTCGAGCAACTCGGGGAGCGTCCCGACATAGACGATCCGCGGGTTACTCACGCCTTCCGCGGATACCGCTCGGAGCCAGTGCCAACCCGGCGGTGTCTGCGGAGCGGCTTGGAGTTGAATCTGCCCCTTGGTCTTGCCGGGCGTGACGACCAACCCTGGATCATCGGTGAGAAATTGTGTCGGCCAAGCCGCGAAGGTGCCACCGGCGGTAATGTCCGCAGTCGTACCCGCTTGCACACCAGCGGGGTACAGATAGGTGAGCGTCGGCGGGGCGGCTGTGGCCACACTCCCCAAAACCCAACCGATGCCGAGTACAACCCCGACGGCGAACCGCAAACATCTCACAAACATCATGATGTCGACTCAGGAAGTCTCTTGGTGCTGAGCGAGGATTCCCTCTCCCCGATGTCCGTTCAACGAGGAGAGAGAGGGAGAAACTCTGTTTCTGGATGCGTTAGCCGCGTTCCATGAGTTCTCGAATCGGCATCGAGTTGGCGACAATATGGGCGGGGCGACCGTTGGAACCGTAGAGGATCTTATCCGGGTCGATCCCCAGTTTGGTGTAGATCGTGGAGGCGAAATTCTCCGGCGACAGCACCCGTTCGATGGCGGTAAACCCTTTGACATCCGTGCTGCCGATGGCTTGACCACCGGGGCACCCACCGCCTGCGAACAGCACGCTCATCGCGTTCGACCAGTGATCCCGGCCGCCGTCCTTGTTCACCTGTGGGGTGCGGCCAAATTCACCGAGTGCCACCACCAGCGTATCTTGCAACATTCCGAGGCGTTCCAAATCCAGGATCAACCCGGCGACGGAGTTATCCCAATCGGGAAGTCGTTTCTTCAAAGTCCCAAAAATACCGCGGTGATGGTCCCAGCCGCCATCGTTGATGGTGATGAATGGCACCCCGGCTTGCACCAGACGGCGTGCGAGTAACAACCGCTGGCCAAAACTGTTACGGCCATAGGTTTCGCGTACCTTGTCCGATTCCCGGCCGATGTCGAACGCTTCTTGTGCTTCGCGGGAACGCATCAGCATGTGGGCTTGTTCGTAATGCTCGTCCAGAGCGGAAGCGGGATCACCAGCGGCTTTATCTAAGAATCGCTGGAATCGATCGACTTCCGAACGCAGTTCCGAACGGGCTTCAAACCGGGCATCCGCCAAGCCAGCAGGTAGAGCCACATCCCGGACGCGGAAATTCGCGCCGTTGGGGTCTTCCGAAACCACGAATGGCGCATACCGGGCACCGAGGAAGTTCGGACCACCCGAACGGGTCATTCCGCCGAGTGAGAAGTACGAAGGGAGGCCATCGGGTGCGGGCTTTTCGTGCGCGGTCACGGAACCGAGGCTGGGGTGGAAGCTGACGAACGCACCGCAACCGACCGGAATGCGTGTCGGCGCACCCGTCATCATGTAGTGGTTCCCCGCGCCGTGGTTCCCCTGGTCGTGGCGAATGGATCGCACGATGGCGAGTTTATCCGCGATCGCGGCGAGTTTCTTCATATGCTCGGAGAACTGCACACCAGGAATCTTTGTGGGAATGGCCTGGAATTCTCCACGGTATTCATCCGGGGCGTTCGGTTTGGGGTCGAACATCTCGTAGTGGCTGGGTCCGCCATCTTGCCAGATGAGGATGCACGCTTTCGCTTGCGGGCCATAACTACCCCGCCCCGCGGCCCGCAGAGCGGTTGCCAGGCCGCCACCCAGGAGGGTGGTCAGCCCCAGTTGCAAACAATCACGACGTGTCTGACCAGCGCAATTGCGAGTAATAGTCATCGGACGAACTCCGAGTCGGTGGGTTTCAACAATGATGATGGCGGTATTTCAATCTTTGAAGACGAATTCCGGGGTATTCACGAACGCCCAGAGCAAGTCTTCGATGGCCTGTCGGCGGGTGGTATTCGGACGGTCGAACCAGCGGAGACACACGGCGGTTTCATCTGGTTTTGGTCGGCGGCTGTACGCGGCTAGATACAGTTCCTCCACGATTTCCGCGTTCGATTTCTTCGATTCCGCCAGTTTGGCAGCCCGACCGGCGTTGTCAATCACTTTTCCATGGAGACGGGGCGAGTTCATCAGGTGCAGTGCCTGGACAACGGTTGTATCGGTTGTCCGTTCACAAGGGGGATCCTGGTTCGGGTCCGGTCGGCCAAAGCTATCGAGGAACACGGATTGGGAACGCACGGTCCACAACTCCATCGAGCGGGAACTGGGCGGCATCGCGGCAAACGGTTCGGGAACGCCGGTCACATCGGATACCGCATCCAGCATGATTTCGGCTCGCAGGCGTTGGCGGTAGTGGCGGGAATAGTTTCGTCCATCATTGAGGTTGCGATCGTTCGGGATGGACGAAAGCCCGTATACATGGCTGGTGCAAATGGCACGGATCAACTTCTTGATGTCGTATTTATTCTTCTGGAAGTCTGCTGCCAGGGCATCCAGGAGTGGGCCGTTACTGGGTGGGTTGGTCGCCCGCAAATCGTCCACGGGGTCCACAATTCCGCGCCCCATCAAGTCGGCCCAGACGCGATTGGCCATGACCTTGGCGAAGAACGGATTATTCGGAGCAATCATCCATTCGGCCAGCACCCGGCGTGGATCCTGGTCGATTGTGACGGACTGTTCCTGGCCGAGCAGCGGTTTTGGCTCCATGGTTTTCCCCGAGACGGGATGTTTCACACCGCCACGCAGCCGATTTTGGCTGAGAAAGATGATTTCTTCTCCCCCAGAGATCGGAGCGGAAATTCCCTGGCCGCGGTGTCCCACACGGTCAAAGAACGCCGCGAACGAGTAGAAATCGTCCTGGCTCCAGATCTCGAACGGGTGATGGTGGCACTTCGCGCAATCGAGCCGCACGCCGAGGAACAGTTGGCTCACCATCGTCGTAATTTCTTCTGGCTCTCGGCGGTCGCGGTGCATGACCGTGGGGCCATCGCGGAAGGTACTGCCCGTGGCCGTGATGAGTTCATAGGCAAAACGGTCGTAGGGTTTGTTTTCGCGGAAGCTCTCCCGCAGCCAGGCATCCAGGTTATAGACGGCTTTGATCCCCGCGCGGTACGGATTGGGTCGAATCAAGTCCGCCCATTTGTTCGCCCAGAAGTCCGCATATTCGGGGCGAGCCAGTAGAGCATCAATGAGCTTGTCCCGTTTCTGCGGGTCGCGGTTATCCAGGAACGCACGGGCTTCCTCCACGCTAGGGAGTCGGCCAATCACGTCCAGGTAGGCGCGACGCAGGAACGCATGGTCGGTTGCGGGTTCGGACGCGGTGACACCGAGACGCTTGAGCTTCGCCCAGACATGCTCATCAATGAAGTTCTTCCGGGGCAGTTTCGCATACTCCGCATCTGGGACGGACCCTGGCATCGGCACTAGCACATGGCAGAGCGCGAACTGATGCTGGAACCGGGCCATGATGGCGGCTTCCCCTGGCAGCGGGCCGGTTTTCGCCAAACCGTTTTCATCCACACTGACATAGATGCTTTCACTGGACGAGAACGCCGCCAAGTGGGTCACATCTTCGGTTGTGCCATCTGAGTAATGCGCTGTAACTACGAGTTGTTGAGGGGTACTTGGAGCCAGAATCCGTTCCGTGGGGTACACGGTGACCCGTTCCAATCGAGGGGCATCGGCGGGGGTTCGTGGGCAACCGGCTTCAATCCAGCGCACGAGTTGGGCATATTGCGCATGACCCGGAGCGAGCCGGCGACCGCCGCCATGTGCGACCGTCCCCGATGCCTTGCGGAGCAGGAGGCTGTAATCGGGATTGGAAGCAAACACCCGGCGGCCACGGGCTTCCTCGACAATCGCCGCGTAGTCGAATCCGTGGTCGTAACCGAGCAGGGAGAGCATGAAGCCGTTCTGACCGCGGGCTTTCCCGTGGCAGGCACCGGCATTACAGTTGTGGCGAGTCAGAATCGCCTGAACATCCCGTTCAAACGTAACATCCCGATATTGGCCCGATCGCTGAACCGTGACTTTCACCGTCTGAGATTGGCCATTATGAGT
This sequence comes from Bacteroidales bacterium, assembly GCA_026931725.1. Classification (GTDB taxonomy): domain Bacteria; phylum Planctomycetota; class Planctomycetia; order Gemmatales; family Gemmataceae; genus JAIXLE01. Next base: position 7,524 of record JAIXLE010000027.1, on the reverse strand, counting down.
AATCGTGATCTGACCCACGCCATCACGCACAGGAGTGGCGATACCGGCGGGACTCACGGCGACGATATGCGGGGTATCGCTGCGGTACGTCGCGGCGCGTGTGAGGTCATCTGTGGGGTTGATGACGATGAGCTGTTGCCGGGCATCTCGCCCCGATAGTGTCACTTGCGGGGGGAACACTTCGAGAGCGGCGGCTGTTCCACTACACGGAAACAACGCGATTAGCGCAGCGGCAGGAATGAACAGGGATCGGAGATATGTAATCATGGTGGAATGGAAATCACGGTGGGAAGTTAAATCGTGTTCGGGCAGGATGTCTGCATTATAGCATCGGCGACTCAGAATAACACTCCCAAACCCAAGTTGTTACGACACATCAAAATTTGGGCAAACCGGCGCGATCATTCGGGGGGGGAAAGCACGCCGGTTCGGGGCGAGCATCACCCGCTTCGCGCGGTACAAAGCGGGATACCACGATTACTGGTGAATGTCGGGACGGCTCGTGATCAGGCGATTTCCGAACGGTCAAAATTTTCCCGATGGACCACTAACTCCCGAACGAAGTTGGCCAGAAGGGCTCGCAGAAGGTGATACCCCAATTCATGATTGCGATCGCAACGCTCACGCAACCAGACGGCATCGAACTTGATACCGCTCACGGGGCCATCCGCCCGGCAAGTGAACTGCCATTCATACGGAGGAATCACCCAGGACCAGCCAATCACACCGCCGGGGCCGACCGTGTGGATTGCGAAATACTCTCCGTTCTCATCCAATCCCACGTCCACTTGACCGGATTGAATCAGGTAAAACGCATTGGCGGGTTGCCCGGCATAGGCGATAATCTCTCCGGGAGCGGCGGTAAAGGGCTGTGCGCCGGTGGCCAAATCGAGCAAACAATGGTCATCTAATTTGCTCAGGAATTCGTGCGACAGAAAACAGTCTAACACGGAAGGACGCGATGACATGGGCTTCCTCCTGAAATGGCGTACCCGGCAAATTGACCCGCCTACGGGCTGCACGCCGACGAGCAGAAAAAGTGACTGGCATCATCGTACACCGCTGCACGCGCAATGTGTACAGCAAAGCGAAAATTCGATGAATGGTTCATGAAGGAATTTTTCACCCGTCGTCCGACTCTTGGGCAGGGTGTATCGTCGTAACGGTGTGTGGTAGCTGCTGCGTAGCGGCTCAATCTCACTTCAACACAAGCGAGGCATCTGATGCCACGTTCCCGAACCCGCTGGCTATTCACGGCCTCCGTGCTGCTGATGATCGTGGGGTTGTCCACGTTCACGGTCCAGAAATTCCTAGCCGCCGCCAACCCAGGGCCGCGCGAGGAGCAATGGAAAAAAGTGGAGCAAGCAGAAAACAAAGGGTTGCCCAAATCCGCCATCGCGGAACTGGAACCGATCATCGCTTCGGCGATGCGGGACAAGGCGTACCCCGAAGCCCTCAAGGCGATCAGTAAGAAAATCGCCCTCGAAGGGGTCATTCAGGGGAACCACCCGGAAGAGCGGATCACCCGGCTCGCCGCGGAAATCGCCCAGGCACCGGCCGAGATGCGGCCCATGATGCACGCGATTCTGGCGAACTGGTACTGGCACTACTTCCAGCACAATCGCTGGCGGTTTATGCAGCGTACTCAGACCGCCGCTGCCGATGGCACCGACATCAAGACTTGGTCGTTGCCCCGAGTATTCCAGGAAATCGACAAGCAATTCACGATCGCACTCGAACACGAAAAGACGCTCAAAGCGACTCCTGTCTCGGCTTACGCGGCGTTGCTGCAAAAGGGGACTGTCAGCGATGTCTACCGGCCGACACTCTGGGACTTTCTGGCATTCAACGCCCTGGCGTTCTACACTGCCAGTGAACAGGCCGGCGCGCAACCCGAAGATGCTTGGGAGCCGGAAGCGGGTGGCCCCATCCTCGCCCCGTTGAATGATTTCTTGAAGTGGAACCCCAACCCCAGCGATACCACCTCTCGGAAGTTGAAAGCGGTTCGGCTGTATCAGAATCTGCTCGCCTTCCACCACGACGATCAAGACCGCACCGCCCAACTCGACGCGGACTTGCACCGATTGCAGTTCGGGTACAACGCCGCATTCGGCCCCGAAAAATCTGGCCGCTACAAGGCCGCCCTGCAAGACTACATCGCCAAGTGGGGCGATCACGAACTCGCGGCTGTGGCCCGGTTCCGATTCGCCACACTCTTAAATGAGGAAGGCGAGAAGGTCGAAGCGAAGAAGCAGGCGGAAGAAGGTGTCCAAGCATTTCCAGAATCGTATGGCGGTCGACTCTGCTTCAACCTCATCAAACAGATTGAAGCGCCTTATGTCGAACTCGTAACAGAGCGAATTTGGGCCAAGCCGTTGCCGCCGGTACGGGTGAAGTATCGGAACGTCACGACCTTGCATTTCCGAGCCTACAAAGCCGATTGGATGCAACGGATCGGTCGGCAACAATGGCGACCCGAGCAACTCAACGAAACCGAGCGGCAGGCTCTTCTTGCCAAGGCACCCGAGCACGCCTGGACAGCCACTCTCCCCGCGACCGCGGACTACCAGGACCGCGTGGAAGACACACCCGCTCCGAAAAACCTTCCACCGGGCTTTTACTTTTTGTTCGCCAGCCCCGATGTCGACTTCCAGCACAATCAACAGCCGATTTTCACCACAGACTTTTGGGTCAGTGACTTGGCGATCGTGATGCGGAACCGGGAAGGCGGTCGCGGTGTTGAAGGATTCGTGCTGAAAGCCGAAACGGGTGAACCGATCACCGGAGCGAAAATTCGCACCTGGACCCGCAGTCGGCAAGGGAAATTTGATGCCTCAGCGGATGGAACCACCAACGAGAACGGCTTGTTTTCGCTCCCCGGCAATCCGAATCAAGCCTGGATCGTTCTGGCGGAGCATCAGGGGCAGTCCCTGGGTTCGGGGAACGATCTGTATTCCTACTGGAGCAACCACACACGCCCGCACAATCAGGCGGTGTTGTTCACCGATCGCGCGATCTACCGCCCCGGTCAGATCGTCCGATTCAAAGGAATCGTCTTGCATGTGAACCAGGACAAAGACGATTACAAGACCTTGGCCAAGCAATCCATCACCGTGGAGTTTCTTGACCCGAACGGGAAGCCGATTGACAAAATCGAAGCCAAATCGAACGAATTTGGTTCCTTCAGCGGGAGTTTCACCGCTCCACGGGACCGACTCAGTGGCGCGATGTCGCTCCAGGCTCGGGGAGCCGCCACTGGCTATGCCCGTGTGCAAGTTGAGGAGTACAAACGACCGCAGTTTCTCGTGGAACTGGAAGATCCGAAGTCACCCGCGAAACTCGGCGGCGATGTGACCCTCATCGGGAAGGCCATGGCGTACACCGGCGTGACCATCGGCGGAGCCAAAGTTCGCTATCGGGTGGTCCGCGAAGTCCGGTTTGCTCCGTGGATTTACCAGTTCTGCTGGTGGCGGCTCCCGCCGAATCGGGGCGCTACGCAGGAAATTGCCCATGGCTCCGCACTCACCAACGCGGATGGCAGCTTCCCGATCACCTTCCCGGCCAAGCCCGATCAGACCGTAGCGGAAAAAGACGAACCGACATTCGTCTATACGGTCACCGCGGATGTCACGGATACCACCGGGGAAACCCGCACCGGCAGCCAATCCGTCACGGTCGGCTACACGGCCCTCGCCGCGACCGTGACGACACCGGACTGGCTCAGTTCGGACCAACCCCAAAAACTGACCGTGACCACGAACACGCATGATGGCGTACCACAAGCGGTCAAGGGTGTCGTCAAAGTGTACGCAGTCCAGCAACCCGCCAAGGTGATGCGCCCGGACATTCTCAATCAGCCCAACCATCGCCCTTGGCGCGGACGCATGGGGAAGCCACCCGTTGATGATCCCACACCCGACCCCACGAACCCGATGGGTTGGGCCGAAGGGAAGGTGGTTGCGACACTGCCGTTCACCACGCAGAAAGACGGCACCGTCACCCTGACCGCCAAACTCCCCGTCGGCTTGTACCGGGCCGTCGTGGAAACCCAGGACGCTTTCGACAAACCCGTTTCGGCCAAAACGCAGTTCACCGTCGTGGACCCGAACGCCAAACAGTTTGCGATCCGCATCCCCAATCTGATCGCCGCGCCCCAATGGACACTCGAACCGGGGGAAACCTTCTCTGGGATCTGGGGAACGGGCTACGACAAGGGACGAGCTTACATTGAAGTGGAACACCACGGCATAATCCTCAAGAGCTTCTGGACCGACGCGAATCGCACCCTGGCGACCATTGCGCAGCCCGTCACCGAAGCCATGCGGGGCGGTTTCACCGTGCGTGTGACCTACGTTCGGGAGAACCGCGCTTATCTGGAAAGCCGTATCGTCCAGGTGCCGTGGACGAACAAGCAACTCAACGTACGGTGGGAACGGTTCGTCTCCAAACTCGAACCCGGCGCGAAGGAGAAATGGACCGCTTTGATCACGGGCTCTGATGCCAAGACCGCCGCGGCAGAAATGGTGGCCACGCTCTACGATGCCTCGCTGGATCAGTTCCTGAAACATCTCTGGCCTGGCCAGTTCCAGGTCTTCCGGCAAGAACGATCACCCCGATTCAGCCATTTTGAGAATATGGCCAAGCATCTGCATCAGGCAAGCGGCATCTGGACGAATCATACGAAAAGTGTGCCGAATGTCGCCTACCGCTCCTTCCCGGCGGACGTAATCCAGGATCTTTGGGGCTACCAGTACCTGCGGAAAGGCGCTCCCGAAGCCATGATGATGCATCGCGGCGCGACGGGGGGAGGCGCTTTGGAAGCTCCCGCACCCACAGCCGCCAGGGCATTCGGGGCGGCAGATGAAGCGAAAGCCGCGAATCAAGCCGTTGAGAAGGATAAACAGTTCAGCGATCGCACGGACGCGGCAGACACACCGAAACCGAATCTCGATCAGGTGGCCGCTCGCACGAACCTAGCCGAGACGGCGTTCTTCTTCCCACACCTCGTATCCGACAAGGACGGTGTTGTCCGCATGGAGTTCACCATGCCGGAAGCTCTGACGAAGTGGAAGTTTATGGGTTTTGCCCATGATCGCGTACTGCGTTCGGGTACGCTCACCGGCGAAACCGTCACGGCCAAAGATCTGATGGTTCGCCCCAACCCGCCCCGGTTCCTGCGGGAAGGCGACATCCTCGAATTCACCGTGAAAATCAGCAACCAATCCGATGCCCGTCAAGTCGGCAATACGCGACTCACGCTGACCGATGCCCGCACCGGCCAGCCGATCACCGCGAACCTGGGTGTAACCACGCCGGAACTCACTTTCGATGTCCCACCCAAGGAAAGCCGGACTCTCTCCTGGCGGCTCACCGTGCCCAATGGTCAAGGACCAGTGATTTACAAAGCCGTCGGCGCAACCGATAAGCTCTCCGATGGCGAAGAAGGCTTTTTGCCGGTTCTCTCGAAACGTGTCCTCGTCAGTGAGTCGCTGCCGTTGCCGATCCGCGGGAAGGAGACGAAGACGTTTGACTTCGCCAAGCTCAAGAACTCCGCCGACTCCGCGACACTCCAGACGCAGTCGCTCACCGTGCAAATGACCAGCAACCCTGCTTGGTACGCGGTCATGGCTCTGCCGTACCTGATGGAGTACCCCTACGAGTGTAGCGAGCAGACATTCAATCGGCTCTACGCCAATGCCCTCGCACGGCACGTTGCCATCAGCGATCCGAAGATTCGCAAAATCTTCGACCAATGGAAAAACACGCCCGCCCTGGAGAGTCCGCTCCAGAAGAATCAGGACTTGAAAGCGATCCTGCTGGCGGAAACCCCGTGGGTCAACGATGCCGAGAAGGAATCGCAAGCGCGGCGCAACGTCGGCATTCTCTTCGACGAAGTCCGGCTCCGCGATGAAACCTCACGCCTGCTCGGCAAGCTCGCCGACATGCAGCACGCGGATGGTGCCTGGCCCTGGTTCCCCGGCGGCCCGGCAAACGACTACATTACGTTGTACATCACCACGGGTTTTGGCCGCATGCGGCACCTCGGCACGCAAGTCAACATCGACCCCGCGATCAAGTCGCTCGCGCGCCTCGATGGCTGGGTGACCGAATCGTACAACAAACTTCAGCACAAAGAGAAGAACAACCTCAACCCAACGATTGCTCTGTATCTCTACGGCCGCAGTTTCTTCCTGAAAGATCTATCGATTGCGGATCAGCACCGGGAAGCCGTGAACTATTGGCTCGGTCAGGCCAAGAAACATTGGCTCGATCTGGCGAATCGGCAATCGCAAGCGCATCTGGCTCTGGCGTTGCACCGTTGGAACGACAAAGCCACGGCAACCGCCATCGTCAACTCCATCCGGGAACGCTCCGTCGCGGATGAGGAACTCGGAATGTTCTGGCGCGAAACAGAACTGTCGTTGTGGTGGTATCGCGCTCCGATCGAAACCCAGGCGATGATGATTGAACTGTTCGACGAAGTCGCTCAGGACAAGAAAGCTGTGGAGGAGTGCAAAATCTGGCTGCTGAAGCAGAAGCAAACCCGCGATTGGAAGACCACCAAAGCCACGGCGGACGCGGTGTACGCTCTGTTACTGCGGGGTACGGGGTTGCTCGCTTCGGATGCCTTGGTGGAAGTGAAACTCGGCGGTGAGAAGGTCACACCGGACCTTGTGGAAGCAGGCACCGGCTTCTACGAACAGAAGTTCATCCGCCAGGAAGTCACCCCAGACATGGGGACGATCACCGTGACCAAGACGGATAAAGGTGTCGCCTGGGGCGGGGTCCACTGGCAATACCTGGAGGACATCAGCAAGGTCACGCCGCACGAAGGCACCCCGCTGAAGCTGGAGAAACGGCTATTCAAACGGACCTTCACCAAATCCGGCCCGGTCCTCGAACCGATCCGCGGCACGGTGCTGGTCGGCGATGAAATTGTGGTCCGGGTGGTCCTCCGCACCGACCGCGACATGGAGTACATCCATCTCAAGGACCATCGCGGCAGCGGCACCGAGCCGGTGAACGTCCTCTCGAAGTACAAGTACCAGGATGGCCTGTCGTACTACGAATCGACCCGCGATACCTCGACGGACTTCTTCATCGACTACCTGCCGAAGGGCACCTATGTCTTTGAGTACCCGATTCGCGTGCAGCACAAGGGCAAGTACCCGAGCGGTTTGGCTTCGGTGCAGTGCCTGTACGCCCCGGAGTTCAATAGCCACTCTGCCAGCACGATGATCGAAGCGCGGTAATCGCACGATCATCAACCGCACGGGCGAGGATCCTGCGTGATGCTCGCCCGTGTTGGCTTGCCTGGCTCTGTTCCGTGCCCGGTTTTCCGGGTACTGTCGTTCTCCGCTTCTCCGCTGCTCACCTGTAGCCCCTTACTGGTGATCTTGGTTATCCTTGCCGCTCGCGTTATCATGCCGACTGCTCGAACATGGGGAGCCCAGATGGCGGGCTTTCTCTTGTTTGTGCGGGTGTGTACACATACAGGGTGTTGGCCACGGGTTCCGCTCGCCC
>JAIXLE010000109.1 GCA_026931725.1 Bacteroidales bacterium | reverse complement strand
CACCCCTCAACTGTCCACTCTCAACGCCAAAAAAGTCGATGCCAGAGAAAGTCCCACCCATAAAACTATCCCAGAAGTGTGTACCAAGACAGTGGCTTTCCCACTTCTCGCCCAATTCCACAAACTGGCCGCCTAGTCCGGCAGATCATCCCGAAGAAGCTCTCCGAAGAGAACAAGCAGGCCGGAGAAGTTGCGACTGGCGAGCCACGGACGCAAGACCACAACACCCCTGGGCACCCCAGGGGTGTTGTCTTTTTCTCCGCTCTGCGGTTCACTCCGGGGGGCAGATCGGTTCTCCCGGCTCGCTTGCTTCCTAAAATAGCCGGACACGAACCCGCAACGCCCCGAGGAAGGGCCGAACTATGACCCACCGAATCCGCGTCGGTGCGGTGAACTACCTGAATAGCAAACCGCTCATCGAAGATCTGGCCACGCTCGATCCCGCGATCGACTTGCAATTGGACCTTCCCTCGCGGCTCGCCGACCGCCTCGCCCACGGCGAATTGGATGTCGGTCTGATTCCCGTTATCGAATACTTCCGGGCCGGGTCGTACCGATTCCTGCCCAATATCGCCATCGCCTCGGCTGGGCCGGTTCTCAGTGTGACACTCTTTAGCCGGGTGCCCTGGTCCGCGATTCGGACCGTCGCCCTGGATGAAGGTTCCCGCACCAGTGCCGCCCTGACGCGGGTGCTGCTCCAGAAACGCCACGGCATCACCACTCAGGTCGAATCACTCCCCATCGACACTCCCGCGGATGCCCTGACCACGGACGCGGTGTTGCTCATCGGCGATCGGGCCATGCGAGCCTGCCTGCCGGGGTTCGATTTCGCCTATGATCTCGGCCAGGAATGGACAGAATGGACCGGACTCCCGTTCGTCTACGCTGTCTGGGCGGTGCGGGACGGGGTGGAACTCGGGACCGTGGAAGCCGCGTTCCCCGAAGCGAAACGTCGTGGTCTGGCTCGTGCCGGTCCCATCGCGGCGCGGGAAGCGCCCCAACTTGGGCTCGATCCAGGTTTCTGTCGCCGGTATTTGACGAACATCATTCATTACAATCTGGGTCCATCCGAACTCGCCGGTCTGGAACAATATCGCGCGTTCGCGGCGGAACTTGGCCTCATTCCCACGGAGTCGCACCATGACCGCCACGGTCGATCGCATCTTGTCCAAAGCCGTTGACGGCGGCCGTCTCACCCCGGATGAGGGACTCATTTTGATGCAGTGCCGGGATTTGAACCGACTGGGCCGCGCGGCCCACGCCGTCACGATGCGGTTGCACCCGGAACCGTACCGCACCTACAACATTGATCGGAACGTCAACTATACGAACATCTGCGCCGCGGTCTGTGACTTCTGTGCCTTCTACCGCAAGTCGGCGGACAGTGATGCCTACGTTCTCACGCAGGAGGAACTGTTCCAGAAAATCGAAGAAACGGTTGCCCTCGGCGGCGATCAGATTCTCTTGCAAGGCGGGATGCATCCGAGCTTGAAGTTGGAGTGGTACGAAGATTTACTCCGTGCCACGAAGGCGCGATTCCCGAACGTGAATCTGCACGCGTTCAGCCCGCCGGAACTGTGGCATTTCCACAAAATCAACAAGCTCCCCTTGGAGGATGTCCTCCGCCGACTGAAAGATGCGGGCCTGGGTAGCCTTCCGGGTGGCGGCGGTGAGATTCTCGTGGACCGCGTCCGCAAGGAACTGACCAAAGGGAAGGCACTCACGGAAGAATGGCTCGAAGTGAGCCGCGTCTGGCACCGACTCGGCGGCCGATCCAGCTGTACCATGATGTTCGGACATATCGAAACCGAAGCCGAGCGGATCGAGCATCTGGAACGACTCCGTCAATTGCAGGATGAAACCGGCGGCTTCACCGCGTTCATCTGCTGGACGATGCAGCCGGGGCACAAAATGGCCGAGGCTCCGGCGGCGGGTTCATTCGAGTATCTGCGAGTCCAAGCCATCGCGCGACTGTATCTGGATAACATTCCGAATATCCAATCGTCCTGGGTGACGCAAGGCGCGAAGATCGGGCAAGTGGCCCTGTTCTTCGGGGCGAACGACATGGGCTCACTGATGATTGAAGAAAACGTCGTCGCCTCGGCGGGTACGGTGCATTATCTGACACTGGAACAGATTCGCGCGTCGATCCGGGAAGCGGGCTGGATTCCCCGACAACGGAACGTGTTTTACGACCTCATCGACGAAGCCCCCGCACTCGCGGCTTCTTCCCGGAAAGACACGCGGATCACCCCGGAAGCGGGTCGCTCGTTGCCAGTGCTTCCGTAAACCCCCACAATGAAGGAGTTCACACGACACCCACCCCGAGAACACGGCAGGATTCCATGAGCGAAGACTGGGACGACGCGGAAGAAAAACGCACCGCCCTCCGCCGAGTAGCGGCATACCGGGATCTGCAAAAGGCCGTCCGCAAGAGTTCCCGCGGCAGCCTGTTCTTCGGCGCGTTCATGTTGCTGATCTGGTACGGTTTGTTCGGTGCCCAGAACGATTTCGGGGTGTTCAGTTTGGTCTATCTCCTTCTCGGAGCGACGGAATTCGCGGTCGGGTTGTGGAACCGCATCGCCCCTTCGGCAGAAGGCATCTTCTTCGATGGGGCGGTCCTGATCCTGTTCGGTGTCGCCACGCTGTTTCGCCAGTACCTCATCTGGCAAGGGCACATGCGGGGGTTTTTGAGTCCCTTCTCGCTGATGTTCGGTGCCTATTGGCTCTGGCAGGGCATCGGCCACATCCGTTCCTACACGATCCTGCGGAAGGCGTTCACGCAGCGGCCAACGCCCGAACATATTGCCTGGTTCGATCAACTCATCGCGGAGATTCGCCAGGAGAACCCCGAAACGGATGACACCCTGCTCGATCTGCCCACGGCCCCACCCGTTAAGGTCAAACTCCTGGGCGATACCGCGATCATCTTGTTCTTGGCTTCCTCAGAGGTTTTAGTCATCGCCCGCGGCGACCTCACCATCGTGCCGGGAGAATCGGCGGGGCCGGATCGCTTGCCGCAAGCCACGCTCATCATCGAAGGGTACGAATTCAGCGCATTCACCCTGCACCCGGAAAACTGGCGGAACTACAAAACCTGGAAACTCGAAGGCGGTCACGCCAACGGGGTCGAACCGCTATGATTGAACTGGAAGGGTTGACCAAGGTTTTCCCCGGTACTCGGGGCGAATCGGTTGCCGCTGTGAATGATGTGACGTTTTCCGTCAACCCCGGTGAGGTGTTTGGCCTGCTCGGCCCCAACGGAGCCGGGAAGACAACCACACTACGGATGCTCTGTACGGTGCTGAAGCCGACCGCCGGTTTCGCCACCGTCGCCGGGCACGACATTCGCGCCAACCCCGCTGCCGTCCGCCGGTCCATCGGTTTCCTGTCCGCGAACACGGGCACCTACGACCGGATGACCCCCCGTGAGATGGTCGCCTACTATGGCCGCCTGTACGGACTGCACGGAGCCGCGTTGCAATCTCGGCTCGATGAGTTGTTCACATTCTTTCAGATCACGGATTTTCAACATCAAACGTGCGGGCAACTCAGCACGGGGATGAAACAAAAAGTGTCCATCGCACGGGCACTGGTTCACAATCCGCCGGTACTGATCTTTGACGAACCGACCGCCGGGTTAGACATCCTGGTGCAACGAGCCGTGATTCAGATGGTGCGGGACTTACGGCAACAGGGGAAGACGATCCTCTTTTCCACGCACGTCATGAGTGAGGTTTACAAACTCTGTGACCGAGTCGCCATCATGGCTCACGGCACCATCGCGGCTTGCGGCACCCTGGAGGAACTCCGTCAGCAGTTCGGCGAAGACGATGTCGAGGAGATTTTTTTCCGGCTGGTTTCGTAGCCGTTTCCCGAACCGTCACGGTCGGGTGAAGATCATTTGCTCCACCGCCTGCACGCGCACGGCTCGACGACCGATGACCTGGAACGTGATTAGATCGCCATCACAGTACCCGCCTTCCACCTCGAAGACATCACCATGATGATGTCGCAACGGGCAACGGAAGCTGCTCCATTTCCAGATCAGTTGATTGTCAGAAAGAGACACCGTCCCGGTGCCGTAGGCTGGGTGTTCATACGACCCAGTGTACGCGGTGAGCGGCAAGCTCGGCGGTTGGTCCGGGTTACGGGCCGCGTCCTGGCGTTCCCGTGCGTGACGCTTTTCGTCCCGCTCGGCCTGCTCGATTCCCAGATAATGCCGGTTCCAGTCACGGGTAGGAAGGTCTAAGATTCGGTCCAGAATCGTGTTGGTGATGGCGGCGTTCATCATCGACTGATGCAGGTTGTTGACCACCGCGATGCCGATGTGAGCACGGGGAACCAGGGTGATCTGCGTCCGAAAACAGTCGATCATTCCGCCATGTGCGGTGACTCCGTAACCGTGGTAGTCGTAGAGTACCCAACCCATGCCGTAACTGATCTGGTTGCTGACCGGGTAGACGGCTTGAGCGGCCGCTCCGAGCTTCATGATGGTCTGCGGCGTGCGGGTTTCGAGCAGGTTGGCCTCGGAAACAAGCCGGGTGCCATCGGGAGCCAACCCGCCGGAGAGGTGGAACTTCAACCAGGCGGCGAGATCCCGCACGGAGGCGCGGATCGACCCAGAGGGATTCGGGCCGCGATCCTCATAAGCAGGCATCGCCACGATGGTTCCGTCGGATGCGCGACGATGACCGTGGGCCTGATCGGCAATCGTCGCCATTTCGGCGGTGGAAAAGACCACGCTTTTCATTCCGAGCGGTTCACAAAACTGTTCTCGAATCAGCTGATCCCAGTGGGCCTCACCGCGATTCTCGGCGATCCGCCCGGCGACCAGGAACATCGTACTGGAATAGCGATACCCCGCCCGGAACGGGGCTTCCAAAGGTAGCCGTAACGTCCGCCGAACCGTTTCGTTCAAATCCCAGGGCGCACGATACCAGAGCAGATCATGCCCGGCGACACCCGTGCGATGAGAGACGATGTCCCGCACCGTGACCAAGGCATCCGCGTGCGGGTCGGAGAGCCGAAACGTGGGCGCATGCTTGCGGACGGGGTCATCCCACTGGAGCTTCCGCTGGTCCACGAGGCGCGCGAGCAGAGCCGAGGTGAAGGCTTTCGTGCAGGATGCGATGGGGAACATTGTATCCGGGGTGATGGGAGCATCCTGCCCGAGGCTACGCACTCCCAAACCTTTCAGCACGATCGTGCGATCACCCTGCACGATGACGATCGCCACACCGGGGGCTTTCCAATCGCGCAAGGAACGAGCCACCACCTGCTCGGCGATGCCCGGCCACTGGGAATCGGGGAGCGGCACCGGCTCGCGGCCCCAAGACGTAACGGGAGCCAGCAGGCACAGGCAGAGTGCCACCAGAACGGGTTGGGTCATATTGGCAGCCTGGAACGTGAAACCGCCCATGCTGGGAAGGCATGGGCGGGAAGAGTTGTAAGTTATGGTGCGGATCTTACAGTCCGCTCGACCCGGTGAAGCCCGCACCCTTGCCGATGGCCCCGAAGCCACCACCACCCGCGAAGCCACCTCGCATCCCCATACCACCCATGCCCATCATCCCACCACCATGCCACCCATGCCCATCATTCCACCACCACCCATGCCCATCATACCGCCTTGCATCCCCATCATCCCGCCACCCATGCCCATCATACCGCCTTGCATCCCCATCATCCCACCACCCATCCCCATCATACCGCCACCCATGCCCATCATCATGCCGCCGCCACCCATCCCCATCATCATACCACCCATACCCATCTGGCCCGTCATCGTGGGGACGAATTGGACACCGATCGCGTTGTAGCCGCCGCCGCCCATACCCATCATGCCGCCCATACCACCCATGCCCATCATACCGCCACCCATGCCGCCCATGC
>JAIXLE010000189.1 GCA_026931725.1 Bacteroidales bacterium | reverse complement strand
ATGCGGACAGTTTGAAGGAGCTAATGACGCTCCACTTCCAAGAGTTCGATGATGTATCGCTACTGGCCGATTGAAGTATAAACATCCGGGAAAGGAGTTCTACTCGTGGTCCAGTTTTCGGGGTCCACTATACCGACCAACGCAGACCCCAGGACTACTTCACTGGGTTCCAGTATCAATTCCCAGCTCCGCCCGCGGGTGGGGTGGTAATCGGTTTGAGCCGGAGGAAGTGCCGAACCGTGTTCGGTGTCTGCTCCGGGGGCAGTTCATACGGCAACGATTTCAGGAACGCCACCAAATCGTCGATTTCACCCGGTTTCAGATGGCTGGTTTTTCCGTGTTGGTCTTTCGGATTCGCCGTGGTCAGCACATCTCGGAGCGTCGGAGCCCGGCCATCATGTAGGTACGGGGCCACACGATACACGCCGAGCAGCGTGGGGGTGTCGAACTTTGGCCCCATTTTTTCCCGCTTGTGAACGCCGGTGCCGACATCGTGCAGGTTGAAGGGCGGGTCTTTCTTGCCATCGGTGTAATACGGGCCAGAGTGGCAAGTGGCACATTGTGTCGCGGTGGAGAAGAATAACTTTTTGCCGCGTTCCGCCTCGGGGGAAAGTTTGCCCGGCGCGAGGATGTGCGGAGACAACCGCATCGGGAAGGCATTCGTGTATAAGGCCAGCGCGTCCAGGTCCGCCGATCGGCCCGCGAGTTTCTCGTTGAGTTCCGCGCCGGGTGCAAAACCCTTGCGGGGTTCGAGCGGGCCGTTGACCAAGCCGCGGCCTTTCATCAACTTCCCGCGAATGGTGTACTCAAAATCCTGCACTTCATCTCGGTCGGCCGACCAGTGAATCGGGTGCGTGTGGGCTAGGCCGAACAAACTGGGCGTGCGGCGGTTCCCTTCGGGGTTCTCCCAGACGCGGCCATCCGTCAGGCCGTCCGGGTGGCAGGACGAACACGCAATCCAGCGGGCACTTCCCATCGGCTGCAACGCGGATTGGAACAGTTCTTTTCCGCGCCGCCATTCCGGGGTGTGAGCGGGCGTGGCAACGGGGATCGTGGCCAATTTTCGCCGCATGTCACCCGTGAACACGGCCACGGCGTAATCGAGGGTGTTGTAGATGTAGACTTCCTTCCCATCCGGGCTGACCCGAATCGCTCGCGGGTGCTTGCCCACCGTGACCGCGTTGCCGATCCGTTCGATTTCGACGTAATCATCATCGAGCACAGCCGAGATGTTCATATCGTTGGTGCCCGCGTAGAGCGTGTAAATCTTCTTGCCATCCGGGCTGAGTGCTGCTTCCCAGGGGTTCGTGACGACGTAGACATTGTTGAAGGTATCCATCGCCAGGGAGCGACGGCGTTTCTCACCCTCGGGTTTCTTATCCAAGTCGCAGAACGAGAGTTGCGGGAAGATGGAACCCCGCGCATCGAACGCCGTGATCCGGCTCCGAATGTGCGAGAGATACGCCTTGCCGCGCTTTGGGTGCAGCACCACATGCCGGGCGAGGTTATCGGTGGAGTATCCATTCCATCGGTCGACAATCTGGCCGGTTTGCCGATCCAAGGCGATCAGGTTGGCGGTAAAGAACTCGGTGACATACAGTGTCCGGCCATCGTTGCTGAGGGCGATGCCCCGAATCCCGGAACCGGCGGGAAATGTCCGCGTGACTTTTTGGGCCGCGATGTCGATTTCGCTGATCGTGCCAGGGTAATCGTGGGATACATAGGCAAACTTTCCATCCGGCGTGGTGACGATGCCATACGGCTCATCACTGACGGGGATGGCTTTGACGATCTTTTTTGAATCCGCGTTGACGATCAAAACTTTGTCATCTCCGTAGACTGTGACAAGGCCGAGCGGGCCATTGCCGACCCAGGCGGTGCCTTCGGGGTGGTCGCCGACGGGGATTTCCGCCAGGGTGTGGCGGGTTTTCACGTCCACAATGGACACGGTTCCGGTGTCGGTGTTGGCCACAAGGAGTTTGGAGCCATCGGGTGTCAGGTCCATGAGGCTGTTGGATGTCCCGGCTCGGGTGAAGCCGGAAACAGCCAGCAGGAGGAGAAGAGTCGTCGTGATGCGCATGTCAACTCGGGGTGTGCAAGAGGGCATCCGTAGCCCGGCAGGAGAGCCGAATAATCCGATTAAACGCGATAGACGGACGAAATGCAACGGGGTGCCACCAGGTTCCAGGGTGGCGCTTGCCGAACCTGGGGCAACGCCTTGGGTTCGGCGGGAAGGGAAATCTCACACCGGATTCCCACGCGGAGGAATCCATCAGCCGGATTCAGGATCAGTACGTCGCCCGGCCGCCGCTGATGTCGAAGCATTGGCCGGTGCTGAAACTGCAATCGGGGCTGCTCAGGAAATGCACCAGTGCCGCCACTTCTTCCGGTTTGCCCGTGCGGCCCAGCGGAATCTTCGAGAGCATCATCTGGATCTGCGCTTCATCCAACTGGTCGAGAATCGGTGTCTGAATCACGGCGGGCGCGACGCTGTTGACGCAGATGTCGCCTTTCCCGACGAGTTCCTTCGATAGCGATTTCGTCAAACAGATGACGGCAGCCTTACTGGCGGAGTACGGGGCCATCTTCGGATTGCCTTCCTTCCCCGCGATGCTGGCGATATTCACGATGCGACCGTACTTCTTCTCGATCATCCCCGGCAACACGGCCTTGCAGCACAGAACTAAGCCCGTGACGTTGATGTTGAAGACATATTCCCAGTCTTCCCGAACGGATTCCCAGATCGGCACATCGCGGCCCTTGCGGCTGGCAACACCAGCATTGTTCACCAGCACGTCGACCGGCCCGGCCTTCGCGCGGATCTCGGCAAAGACCCGGTCCAGGTCCGCTTCCCGCGTCATGTCCCCGACTAGCGGCACCCCGCTAATCTCCGCCGCGACCCGGTTCGCGTTCTCGCCGGAGAGGTCGAACACGCCCACCTTGGCCCCCGCGGCCGCTAATCGTCGGCAAACGGCTTCGCCAATGCCCTGTCCGCCCCCGGTCACCACGGCCACCTGACCCGCAAGCTGAAACATGCTGCTACCCCAGAAAAAAGAAAATTCGTCAAAAAGTTCCACACGACGCAGTGTGTCGCTCCGAGGTTTGAAAACGATCCTACAGGCTCATCCCAATCTCGGAACTCTGCGTTCTTTTCACCATCTGCGGCGCAATCGGTTTGTAGACATCAGTCCGGTTACGTTACCCCGTCACCCGGTTTACGGCAAACTTTACGGGAAGGTTCGATTGTCGAAGCCGGGGAATCACCGCAAGATATGGGGAAGGTTCGGGCAGGACCGACCTTTTGGCCCCTGTGGCCCCTTCGGAGAGCCGGTAGCGCTCATGAAAACGCACCGCAACCCCGACGGTGAGCGTATCCTCGCCGTCTTTATTGACTTCGAGAATCTGGCCCTCGGTTTCGGCGGGCGACGCGATAAGTTCAGCATCCAGAAAGTGCTGGAACGGCTTGTCGAAAAAGGCAAAATCGTTGCCAAGAAAGCCTACGCCGACTGGAGCCGATTCGGCAACTATGCCGCCAACCTGCACGCTGCCGCGGTCGAACTGGTCGAAATCCCCAAACGGATTCAGACGGGCAAAAACTCCGCGGACATCCGCATGTGCGTCGATGCAATGGACCTCGCCTACAGCAAGGACCATATCGACTCCTTCGTGATCGTCTCCGGGGATAGCGACTTTTCGCCGTTGGTGTCGAAACTGAAGGAACTCGGCAAACACGTTATCGGCCTGGGATTAGTCGACAGCACCTCCGAGTTGCTGCGCGACAACTGCGATGAGTTCATCTATTACGAAGACCTGGATCGGGTCGACCTGACCCCATTGGTCGAAAACCCCGGCATCCCCGAGATTAAACGGAAAGCGTTCGCGTTGCTCGTGGATTCCCTGCTGGCGTTACGCCGGGAGAACAAAGAACTGATTTATTCGTCGATGGCCAAGGACACGATGAAGCGGAAGAAGCCATCCTTCAACGAGGAGTACCACGGCTATCATACCTTCAGCGAATTGTTAGAGGATGCTCAGCGGTTCGGCATCATCGACCTGGAGCGGCACAAGGCGAGCGGCACCTACGTCATCACCCGCTTCGGTGGGGAACCGAAGCCAGCTGGGGGTGTCGTCGTGGGGGTCGTGACCCGTCCCGCGCTGAAAGTGGCGGAAGTCGCACCACCGCGAGCGTTGCCCGAACCCGCGAAACGGGAACCGACACCCGAACCACGCCAGGATCGGGAACCCCGTCTAGATCGGGAACCACGCCAGGACCGGGAACCACGGGGAGACGACCGTAACCGACGACGCAACGATAAGCTGATTGTGACACGACCCAACGTGACACTGCCACCCCCGGTTGTCCCGCAACCCGCGCCACAGTTCGACATGCCCTCGGTTGCTCCTAAGCCCAGCGACACCAAGCCGCTGGGCCGGGAACTGATTGATGAGGTTATGGATGAACTCGATGACGAAGTGCCGAGTTACCGTCCGCGGAAGGTGGCCGCGAAACCGGCGAGTGAATCAGCCCCACGCGTCAAGCCCGCAATGAAAGGGGAAGCCAAAGCCGAAGGGAAGCCCGCCAGTCCGCGGAAGAACGCTGCGAAACCGGCCGGAGAGGAACCACCCAAGCCCAAACGGCGAGTCGCGGTGATCCCCACGCCGAGCGTGAAACCCGGGCCAGCCAAGCCCAAGGCATCCAAACCGGAAGCCGTGAAACCGGAAGCCGCGAAACCGGCCAAAGGGATCAAAACCCGGATCATTCCTCCACCACCCCCGCCGATGCCCCCAGCCGCCGATCTGGGTGAGGATGATTTTGGTGCCGGTGTCCTGTGATGCCGGTCATGCGGGTGGACGCAGGGTGCCGCAATCCGTGAGCCTGTTCACACGAACCGGGCAGAGCGGAGGCGGCCAAGCAATGTCTGCAATCGTGCGAATCCCTCATCATCTGCGGTTGTGTGGCTGAGGCGTTTCCACCAGCCCACAACCGCACAGACGAGCCCGGTATCCGCCAGAACGCGGACAAGTCGAGGGGGAATGGTAATCGGCCCGCCGCAGGCATGGTAGGCGGCAATGGCATCATCAAACAACCGATCATCCGTAACGATTCCGTCTCCGAGTGTGCGGGCGAGGTCCACGGCGGGATGGTCCCATTTCGCCGCCCCGTAGTCGATCAACCCCGTGAGAGCATCACCCGTGAACAGCAGATGTTCCAACCGCGGATCGCACAAGCATGGCTGAATGGGCAGCTGCGGAGTCCGCCACGGTTCCAGCAGGGTCAACGCCGTGGGGATGCGGGAATGAAGCCAATCGACGGCTTCCACCAAATGCGAAGGTGTCCGATGCGGAGGGTGGAAACTCGTGAGAATCTCCCATCGTCGAATCACACCGGGGCAGGGTGCCCACTGGGGTTGATGGGGAAACCACGCTCGATGCACCGCCGCCAACGCGGTCATCGCGGCGATGAGTCGTTGGGGTGAGAGGTTCTTCCCCAAGTCCGCGGTACCGGGCATCCACTCGGTCAAATCCCAGAGGGTGTTCCCGTGCCGAGTTACGGTGTGTCCCCGGTTGTTTCGCCAGACCGTTGGGACAAATTGTAATCCGCTCGTGTGACGGGCTAAAATCATCCAGTGATGAATGTGGGACAGGCGATCCGCGGAATAATGCGATGGCCAAGCCTTCAGACAAACCAGCGGTCGACCGTCCGGGGAGCATCCTTGCCAGATGCGTGCCCCGCTCAGTCCGCCCGCGTTTCCGAGTGCGACCCAGGATAGGCTCGCCGTCAGCGGATATTTTCGTTCTTTATTGGAAGCTCTACCATCCGCAAGTGCAGCCGATGTCAGTGCCCCGATGTAGGCCTCTCGGAATACGAGTTCGGCCATCACCGCGTCCCCGCCCCATCCCAGCGCCTCCACGATTTTCCCCCCGAGGAAGGAACCGATCAATATGCCCAC